>JBMFWZ010000056.1:0-19355 GCA_049964755.1 Steroidobacteraceae bacterium
GGGAGGAGGAGGCGCGCCTGCGCCGCCTGCGCGAGGACGCGGAGCGCCGCGAATACCAGGCGCGGCTGAACGCGGAGCTGCGCCGCCGCGAGCAGGAACGCGAGCGGCAGGCGGAGGCGGAGCGCCAGCAGTTCGAGCGCGAGCAGCGTCGTCGTCGTCGCCGCACGGTCGAACGGTACGCGAGCGCGGACAGTCACGCCGAACTGATCATCGCGGGTCGTCGCCTCATCGATTTCAGCAGCAACGACTATCTCGGTCTTGCCGGCCACCCCGAGCCCGCCGCGGCGATGGCCGAGTGTGCCGCACGCACCGGCGCCGGCAGCGGTGCCTCGCACCTGATCAGCGGTCACGGCGCCGAACACGACGCGCTCGAGGAGGCGCTCGCCGTTTACACGGGTCGTGAGCGTGCGTTGCTGTTCTCCACCGGCTACATGGCCAACCTGGGCGTCATGAGTGCCTTGGGCGGACCGGGCGAGACCGTGCTGCTCGATCGGCTGAACCATGCGTCCCTGATCGACGGGGCGCTGCTCTGCGGGGCACGGGTGCGGCGCTTTGCCCACGCCGATGCGGCCGCCGCCGAGCGGTTGCTCGGGGCCGCGGCGCAGCCGCCCGCCGTACTGGCCACCGATGGGGTGTTCAGCATGGACGGCGATGTTGCGCCCCTGGCGGCGCTGGCACGCGCCGCGCGCGCTCATCAGGCGTGGTTCGTCGTCGATGATGCGCATGGCCTGGGTGTCCTCGGCCCGACCGGCCGAGGTGCACTCGAGGCGGCGGGTCTGAACGCAGATGAGGTGCCCGTGCTCGTCGGCACACTCGGCAAGGCGTTCGGCTCGTTCGGTGCATTCGTTGCCGGCAGCGCGGAGTTGATCGACCTGTTGGTCCAGAAGGCCCGCTCATACGTCTACACCACGGCGTTGCCGCAGCCGGTGGCGGCCGCGACCCGCGCGGCCCTCGACCTGTCGCAACGCGAGCCGTGGCGCCGCGAGCGGGTGCTGCAGCTCGCGGCGCGCTTTCGCGCCGCCGCGCAGGCCCTCGGCGTGCCGCTCGCTCCCTCGGCGACGCCCATCCAGCCCATCCCGCTCGGCAGTGCGCGCGCAGCTCTCCAGGCGCAGCACGCGCTCGCCGAATCCGGGTTCTGGGTGGTGGCGATCCGCGCCCCCACCGTTGCGGCCGGGCAGGAGCGGTTGCGCGTGACGTTCACCGCGGCGCATACCGAGGCGCAGGTCGATGCCCTCAGCGAGGCACTCGGACGGGTGTGCCGCGCCGTCGGTGGCAGCGCAACTCAGGCCGACCCGTGAGCCGTCTGTACGTCGAAGTCCGCGGATCCGGTCCACCGCTGGTGCTGCTGCACGGATGGGGTCTGAACGTGCGCGTGTGGGACACCCTTGGCGCGGCGCTCGAGGATCGACTGCGGCTCATCGCGCTCGATCTGCCCGGGCACGGCGCCAGTCCGTGGTGTGCCGATTGCGCCGATGCGCACCGGCAGGTGCAGTGGCTCGGCGAGGCGGTGGCCGAGGCCATCGGCGCGGAACCCTATGCGCTGCTCGGCTGGTCGCTCGGCGGGCAGCTCGCCCTGGCGTGGGCGTCGGCCCCGCCCGCCGGGCTCGCGGCTCCGACCCACTTGGCGCTGATCTGTGCCACGCCGCGGTTCACCTCTGCTGCGGACTGGCCGTACGGTACGCCCGAGGCGCGGTTGCTGCGCCTCGCCGAGGGTCTGCGGCACGATTATCACCGCACCGTGAGTGATTTTCTCGATCTGCAGGTGCGCGGCAGCGCCGCGGGCGAGACGGTGCTCGAGCAGTTGCGTGCGGCGCTGTTTCGCCACGGTGCGGCTCAGCCCGAGGCGCTCTCAGCCGGACTTCAGTTGCTGCGCACGCTCGATCTGCGTGAGGTGCTCGGCTCGATCCGCTCCCCGACGCTCGCCGTGGCAGGGCAGTACGATCGGGTGCTGCTGCCGGGGGCGACGCGCGCACTCGCCGAGGCGCTGCCGCATGCCCGTTTCGCGCAGATCCGCCGCGCCGCGCATGCGCCCTTTCTCTCGCACACGGCCGAAGTGGCCGACCTGCTCAGTGAATTTCTCAGTACATCATGAACCGCTCCGATCCCTTCGCTCTGGCGCGCACGGCGGTGCGCAACACGTTTGATCGCGCCGGGGAGAGCTACGAGGCGGCCGCGGTGCTGCAATCGAACGTCGCCGCGGAGCTGCTCTCGCGGCTCGAGCCGTTCGCCTTTGCGCCGGAAGTGGTGTTGGATCTGGGTGCTGGCACCGGACGCTCAAGCGCGCAGCTGAAGCGCCGCTACCGGGGCGCTCAGGTCCTGGCGCTCGATCTGGCGCCCGGCATGCTGCGGGCGGCCGCTCGTCACCAGCGCTGGCGGCTTCGCTTCGAGCGCATCTGCGCCGATGCGGCCGCGGTGCCGCTGCGCTCCGATAGCGTCGATGTGATCTTCAGCAACCTAATGCTGCAGTGGTGTGATCCACCGGATGAGGTGTTCGCCGAAGCGCGCCGCGTGCTGAAGCCTCAGGGGTTCTTTGCGTTTAGTACCTTTGGCCCGGACACTCTGTGCGAGCTGCGTGAGGCCTGGGGCGAGGATGGACATACGCACGTCAACCGGTTCCTGGACGTGCACGATGTCGGCGATGCGCTGATGCGAGCGGGATTCACCGAGCCGGTGCTCGATGTCGAGCGCATGAGCGTTTCGTATCCCGACGTGCTCGGGCTGATGCGCGACCTGCGGGCGATCGGGGCGCGCAACGTCACGGCGGGCCGGGTGCGCACCTTGACGGGCAAGGGGCGGCTGCGCCAGATGAGCGAGCGCTACGAGGCGCATCGGCGAGGCGGTACCCTGCCGGCCACCTACGAAGTGATCTACGCGGCTGCCTGGAAGGGCCGCGCGGGGGCCAGCTCGCCGGGAGGGGGTGAGGCCTTCATCGCGCCGGACCAGATCGGTCACCGGAGACGCCCATGAGTGCTCGCGGTTGGTTCGTTACCGGGACGGATACCGAGGTGGGCAAGACCGTGTGCGCCGCGGCGCTGACGCGCGCCCTCGTGCGCCGTGGCCTGCGGGTCGCGGTGATGAAGCCGGTCGCCTCCGGCGCGCTGCAGACGCCGCAGGGGCTGCGCAGCGCCGACGCGCTGGCGCTGCAGGCCGAGGCTTCGGTGTCGGCGCCGTACGCGACGGTCAATCCGTACTGTTTCGCGCCGCCCATCTCCCCGCACATCGCCGCGGCCGAGGCTGGCACGGCCATCGACCTGGCTCGGCTCGAGGCCTGCTACGCCGAACTCGCCGCTGCGGCCGACTGTGTCATCGTCGAGGGGGCGGGCGGATGGCGGGCCCCGATCAGCGCCGAACTCGCCATGGCGGACATCGCCGCACGCCTCGCACTGCCGGTGATCCTGGTCGTCGGAATGCGCCTGGGATGCTTGAATCACGCGTTGCTGTCGCACGAGTCGATTCGCGCCCGGGGCGCGAAATTCGCCGGATGGGTCGCGAATGGCATTGATCCGGGCCTGAAGCGCGCTGAAGAGAACCGTGCCACGCTGTACGCTCACCTGGGCGAGCCGCTGGCCACGATTGCCCCGCTCGGCGCCGGCTCTGGGCTGCCCGATCTGGCCGGTGCCGCCGAGCGTCTCTGCCGCTGGCCTTGAATCGCCCTGCGCGGCGCAATACCATGATCTCGGTCAATTGAGGGACGCCGGCGCGTCGGACGGTTCGAGACCATGGTCTCGGACGTGGCGGGCGCCGGTCACTGGACAGTGCCGGGGGAGATTGCCGGGACGGCCGCACGGCCGGACCCATCAGAGCAACTTTAGGGTAGGCCAGTTCCAAGTACGACATGCCTTCATTGCGCATCGTCCTTTGCCCGAACTGCTCGCTCACGGTGCGAGGCGCTCTCATTTTCTTCGCCAGTCTTGGCGCGTTGACCCTCGGCATCGGCGCAGCGTTCAGCGCATTCGGCCTCTGGCCGATCCTGCTGATCGGGCTCGGCGAGATGCTCGCCCTCGGCTGGGCGCTGCACCTGAGCCTGCAGCGACGCTTCCAGGCGCAGGTTCTCACCATCACCGAGTCGGACGTCAGCGTCGAGCTGCGCGACCGCTGCGCCTCTCAGCGCATCGTCTTCAAGCGCCACTGGGCGCAGGTCAAGTTGACCCATCCGGCCTCGCGGCTGCATCCGACCCGCCTGACCATCGAGTCGCACGGACGAGCGTGCGAGCTGGGCGGATTTCTCACCGAAGAGGAGCGGCGCGGGCTCGCGCTGCGCTTGCGGCGGCTGGTCGGACGGGTCAATGAATCTCCACCCCTGGCCCTGGGCCACGGGTGAGCGGTACGGCGGGTTCGAGTTCGGTTAGCGTCGCGCGCCTGATCCGCATCGTGCGGAGTGCGCGGCTGGGGGCAGAACAACGATGAAGCGCGCGAGACTCGGCAGACTGCTCGGATCCTCGGTGCTCGGCTTGGCCGCACGGCTGCCGCTCGCCTGGGGCGCCTCCGGCTGGGACGAACTGAACATGCCACGCGGAGTGACCAGCGCCAGCAAGAGCATCTACGCACTGCACATGATGGCGCTCTGGGTGTGCGTCGGGATCGCCGTGGTGGTGTTCGGGGTGATGATCTGGTCGCTGATCTTCCACCGAAAATCGCGCGGCGCGGTGCCCGATGTCACGTTGACGCACAGCACCAAAGTCGAGGTGGTCTGGACCGCCGTGCCGGTGCTGATCCTGGTCGGTATGGCGATCCCGGCGGCCCGGCTGCTGCTGAAGATCAACAACAATACCGATCCGCAGGTCAACATCCGCGTCACCGGCTTCCAGTGGGGCTGGCGCTACCAGTACCTCGGCACCCATGTGAGCGTCATCTCCAAAATCTCCGCCAGCAGCAACGCCGCGAGCCAGCTGCACTCGGGTATCCGCCCGACCAGCGTGCCGCACTACCTGCTCAGCGTCGATCATCAGGTGGTGGTGCCGGTGGGCGAGAAGGTGCGATTGCTGATCACCTCCATTGACGTCATCCACTCCTGGTGGGTGCCGGACCTCGGCGTGAAGCGCGACGCAATCCCGGGCTTCATCAATGAGGCGTCCTTCACCATCGCGGCGAACCGGCCTGGCGTCTACCGCGGCCAATGCACCGAGCTGTGCGGCCGTGGGCATGCCTACATGCCGATCGTGGTGCGCGCCGTGACGCCGGCGGCCTACCAGGCCTGGCTGAAACAGCACTCGAGCCCCCCGAGCGAGGCGGCCGCGCGCATCCCGGCAACGGCCGCGACCAGTACCTGAACGCGATCTGAGGGAAAGCGCTACACCTTCCCGCCGCGAGCCGACACCGACATCCAGTCTTGCCCATCGAGGTTGACCATGGCCACGCCGCATCAAATCGCTGCACATGCCGAACATGACCACAAGCCGCACGGCTGGCGGCGCTGGGTGTTCGCCACCAACCACAAGGACATCGGCACGATGTACCTGATCGCCGCGGCAACGATGTTCCTCATCGGCGGCCTCGCGGCGATGGCGATCCGCGCGCAGCTGTTCAAGTCGGGTATGAAGCTGTTCGACCCGGCCATGTTCAACTCGCTCACCACCATGCACGGCTTGATCATGATCTTCGGGGCGATCATGCCGGCCTGGGTGGGGCTCGCGAACTGGATGATTCCGCTGCAGATCGGCGCTCCCGACATGGCACTGCCGCGGTTGAATAACCTGAGCTTCTGGATCCTGCCGTTCGCTTTCTCCCTGATGATCGCCTCGTTCTTCGTTCCGGGCGGGGCGGTCGCCGGTGGCTGGACGATGTACCCGCCGCTGATGCAGCAGTTCGGCGCGGCCTTCCCGATGCTGATCTTTGCCATTCATCTGATGGGGATTTCCTCCATCCTCGGCGCGATCAATGTCATCGTGACCATCATGAACCTGCGCGCCCCGGGCATGACGTTGCTGCGCATGCCGCTGTTCGTATGGACCTGGCTGATCACCGCCTATCTGCTGATCGCGGTGATGCCGGTGCTTGCCGGGGCGGTGACGATGCAGCTGACGGATCACTTCTTCGGTACCAGTTTCTTCAACGCCGCCGGTGGCGGCGATCCGGTGCTGTTCCTGCACGTCTTCTGGTTCTTCGGGCACCCCGAGGTCTACATCCTGATTCTGCCGGCGTTCGGCATCATCTCCGAGATCATTCCCACGTTCTCGCGCAAACCGTTGTTCGGCTACGAGGCGATGGTCTATGCCACCGCCTCGATTGCATTCCTCTCGTTCATCGTCTGGGGTCACCACATGTTCACGGTGGGCATGCCGGTGGCCGCGCAGCTGTTCTTCATGCTCTCGACCATGCTGATCGCCGTGCCGACGGGTGTGAAGGTGTTCAACTGGGTGGCCACCATGTGGCGCGGCTCGCTCTCCTTCGAGCCGCCGATGCTCTTCGCCGTGGCGTTTCTGTTCCTGTTCAGCATCGGCGGGTTCTCCGGCCTGATGTTGGCGCTGGTGCCAGCGGACTACCAGTACCACGGCACCTACTTCGTGGTGGCGCATTTTCACTATGTGCTGGTGCCCGGTGCGGTGTTCGCCATCTTCGCCGGGGTGTACTACTGGCTGCCGAAGTGGAGCGGGCGGATGTACGACATGCGACTTGCGAAGTGGCACTTCTGGTTGTCGGTGATCTTCGTCAACGTGTTGTTCTTCCCGCAGCACTTCCTCGGACTTGCGGGCATGCCGCGCCGCATCCCCGACTACGCGCCGCAGTTCACCGACTGGAACATGGTGTCCTCCATTGGCGGGTTCATCTTCGGTGCCTCGCAGGTGTTGTTCCCGTACATCATCATCAAGTGCATCCGCTCCGGCAAGCCGATCGAGGCGAACTCGCCCTGGGACGGCGCGCATGGACTGGAGTGGGAGTTGCCCTGCCCGGCGCCGTATCACTCCTGGCAGACCCCGCCCACCGAAGCGATGCTCGCCCATGGCACCGAACACTGAGCGGGACGGTGTGAACGTCCCTGGAGTGACTTTGGAGCAGCGACGCCGGGTGCGGCTGACCACCTGGGTGGTCTCGTTGATCGCGCTGGCGTTCTACGTCGGCTTCATCGTCCTGACGGTGATGCGCTCGCACCGCTGAGCGCCCTGCAGGTTGCAGACAGGAAAGTGGACATATGACAGACGCGCACGTTGACAGCAGTAAGTACTACGTTCCCCACGGCAGCCCCTGGCCGATCATCGCGGCGTTGGCACTGTTCTCGCTCATGCTGGGCGCGGTGCTGTATCTCGATAACGTCGCGCCGGTGTGGATCTTGGTGCCGGGGGTGGCGCTGCTCGCGTTCATGTTCGCAGGGTGGTTCTCCACGGTCGTCGGGGAAAATCAGCACGGCGTGTTCCACTTCCGCGAGGACCGCTCGTTCCGCCTCGGCATGATGTGGTTCATCTTCTCCGAGGTGATGTTCTTCGCGGCGTTCTTTGGCGCGCTGTTCTACACCCGCAACTTCGCCGTGCCGTGGCTCGGCGGCGAGGGCGCGAAGGCCATGACCAACTTCGTGCTCTGGCCGCACTACGAGGCGGCTTGGCCGACCAACGGCCCGGGCCACGTCGGCGGCCGCACCTTCAGCCCGATGAGCCCGACCGGTGTGGCGGCAATCAATACGCTCGTGCTGCTCACCAGCGGACTGACCATCACGATCGCCCACCACGCGCTGCGCGCAGGCAAGCGGCGCATGTTGACGGTGTTTCTGGCGCTGACGTTCCTGCTCGGGTTCACCTTCGTCGGTCTGCAGGCGCACGAGTACTACGACGCCTACATGCACATGAACCTGCGCCTGACCACGGGGATCTACGGCTCGACGTTCTTCATGCTCACCGGATTTCACGGCCTGCACGTGACCATCGGCGCGATCATGCTGCTGGTGATCTGGGTGCGCGTCCTGCGCGGGCACTTCACCGCGGAGCGTCACTTCGCGTTCGAGGCGGTGGCCTGGTACTGGCACTTCGTCGACGTGGTGTGGCTGTGCCTGTTCGTATTCGTGTATTGGCTGTGAGCGGCCGCCGCCCGAGTGAGTGCGATCGCGCCGGCGCTCAGTGCCGCAGCGCAAAGCCGTGCGGGGTGATCAGGCCGGCGTACCAGGCGAGCATGAGCAGCGCGAACAGCGCGACCGACAGCGTGATGCGGATCGTCAGCGCGCGGACCATCTTGCCGGAGTCCTCGGGCTTGCCGCGCGCCAGGTGAAACAGCCCCGAGCCGAGGCTTGCGATGATGGCGCCGAGTGAGAGCAGAACCAGCAGCTTGAACAGCGGTGGCATGGTCCGATTGTACCGGTTTTGGCGCACGCCGCGATCCTCGTGAGCACACCGCGGATGGGCCGGCGCGAATTTGCCCCCTCGATGGCGCTCACGCTGCTTATGGCGACGCTTGCGGCGGTGTTTGGTCTGCTCGGCCGCTGGCAGTGGCATCTCGGCGAGCAACGCGCCGCACAATACGCGCGCTTCGAGCGCGGCGCGGCGCATGTGATCGCGCTTGGCGCGGCACCGCTGCGCTCGGTCCCCCTCTATCAGCGCGTCAGCGTGCACGGCCGCTACGATGGGGCGCATCAGTTTCTGCTCGATAACAGCATTCACGAGGGCGCCGACGGCTATGAGGTCCTCACGCCGCTGCTGCGCGCCGGAGCTCCCGCGGTCCTGATCGACCGGGGGTGGGTCGCCTTCACGGGCAGCCGCTCGCGGCTGCCCGACACGCACCTCGCCGCGAGCGGGCCGATCACGGTCATCGGGCGGGTCGGGCCGCTGCCCACGGCTGGGCTGTCCTTCGGGCGAGCCCCGCCGCCCCCCGGCCCACAGTGGCCGAAGGTGACGAGCTTCCCGCGTGCTGCCGAGCTCAGCGCCGCCCTGGGCCGTCCGCTCGCGACGCGCATCATCCTGCTCGATCCGACCGCCCCGCACGGCTACGTGCGGGCCTGGACGCTGCCGGGGATGCCGGCTCTGGAGAACTGGGGCTATGCGATCCAATGGTGGGCGTTTGCGCTGACCGCGGGGGTGATCTGGCTGGTTCTGAGCCTGCGCCGCAGCCGCCGCTGAGCGGGGCGCGCAGGCGAGCGGCGCCATGCCCGGTGGCGATGCGCTACCATACCCGACCCTTCCGGAGGTACGGTTTCTTGATCCCCGCATCCGTCGAGCGCTGGATTCGCGGCCTGTCGCTGGCTGGCGTGCTGCTGTGCTTCGCAGTGATTCTGCTGGGCGCCTACACGCGCCTGACGAACTCCGGGATCAGCTGCCCGGACTGGCCGGAATGCTACGGCCACTTGACGCCGATCGGCGCGGCCGACAGCCCCAGCGCGCAGGCGCGCTATCCGGGACGCCCGCTGAACGTCGATGACGCCTGGCACGAGATGCTCCACCGCTACGTGGCCGGCTCGCTCGGGGTCCTGATTCTGCTCATTACGGCGCTGGCCATCGCCTCGCGCGGTCGTATCGTCGGGAGTGCGTACGCGCTGGTGCTGTTCGCGACCGTCGTGGTGCAGGCCGTGCTCGGGATGTTCACGGTGACCTGGCTGCTGAAGCCACCGATCGTCACGCTGCACCTGCTGTTCGGCATGACCACCCTCGGTCTGCTGTGGTGGATGTGGCTGACGCTGCAGCGCAGCGCCAGCGCCTCGAGCCGGCCCCCGCCGGCCCCGGCGGCGGCCGCACTGAAGCTCGCGTATCGGCTCTCGCTCCTCGGGCTCGCGGTGCTGGCGGTGCAGTTCTTCCTCGGCGCCTGGACCAGCGCCAACTACGCGCAGTACGCGTGCCCGGATTTCCCGACTTGCCAGGGTCACTGGTGGCCGCCGCACATGGACTTCCGCGACGCCTTCGTGCTCTGGCGCAGCCTCTGGGTCGATTTCCAGGGCGGCATCCTGCCCAATGCGGCGCGCGTGGCGATCCACTTCACCCACCGGCTCGGGGCGCTCGCGGTGACGGTGGTGCTCGGCGGCGCCTGCGGTTACATCATCAGTCGCCGCTCGCTCGGGGCGGCGCGGCCGTACGCCTACGCGGTGCTGGCCGCACTCGCTCTGCAGCTCGCCATCGGCATCACCATGGTGCTCGAGAGCTTCCCGCTGCTGATCACGACGGCGCACACGGGCGGCGCCGCGGTGCTGCTGATCGCGCTGCTCGCTCTGGTGCACAAGCTGCGCTCGCTGCGTCGCGCGGGCGTTCAGTCGGGTGCGCCGCGGTGAACAGCCTCTCGGAACTCGCCAGCGCCGCGCCGATCGCCTGGCGCCGCTACCTGGAACTCACCAAGCCGCGCATCGTCGCGCTCATCACTTTCACCGCGCTGGTCGGCACGCTGCTGGCGAGTCCCGGCTGGCCGCCGCTGCGCGCGTTGGTGTGGGGCACGGTCGGCATCGCGCTCGCGGCCGCCTGCGCCGCGGCGATCAACCATGTGCTCGATCGGCGCATCGATGAGCAGATGTCACGGACCCGCTCGCGGCCGCTGCCGCGCGGACAGCTGACCGAGCGTAACGCGCTCATGTTCGCCGCCGCGCTCGGCGTGCTCGCCATGACGATCCTCTCGATCCTGGTCAACCCGCTCACCGCGGTGCTGACCTTTGCCTCGCTGATCGGCTATGCGGTGATCTACACCGGTTGGCTGAAGCGTGCGACGTCGCAGAACATCGTCATCGGCGGGGCGGCCGGCGCGGCGCCGCCGATTCTCGGCTGGGCGGCTGTGACCAACACCATCGATCCGCATGCGCTGCTGCTGTTTCTGATCATCTTCGTGTGGACACCGCCGCACTTCTGGGCGCTCGCCATCGCACGCAAGGACGAGTACGCGCGCGTCGGCATTCCGATGCTGCCGGTCACGCACGGCGTGGAGTACACGCGTCTGCAGATCCTGCTGTATTCAGTGCTGCTGCTCGTGGTGACGCTGCTGCCGTTCATCATTGGCATGAGCGGGCTGATCTACCTCGCAGCGGCGCTCGCGCTCGGGGCGCGATTCCTCGCCTACGCGGTGCGCCTGAAGTTTGCCCCGCAGCCGCACCTACCGATGCGGCTGTTCCGTTACTCGATCAGCTACCTGATGTGGCTGTTCGCGGCGCTGCTGGTGGATCACTATGTGCCGATGAGAGCGCTCCTGGGGCTGCTTCGCGTGTGAGCACAATCTCCCACGAGGAGAGTCGGCGGGTTTCCAGGAGCAGCACGCCGGAGGCTTGGTAGCGGCTCGCGTCGATCTGGCCGTAATGCTCCGCGCCGTGGTAACCGGTCGCCGAGCAGCTGTACACCGACAGGATGCATCGCTCGAGTACCGAGAAGGTGCCCTGGAGCTTACCCAGCGTGGCGTTCTCCGAGATCCAGCGCAGACAGCCGCCCTTCTTGGCCGGTGGCTCGATCGAGTAAGCATTGCGGAACTCGACCGGTGGGGAGCCGAGGACCTTCAGGGACCCGGCGACCAGCCAGCAGTGGTTCTGATGAGTGATCTCGGTGCGGCACTCGGCCCGCAGCGGCTCGCCGTCCTCGCGCCAGAAGGTGCCCTGGCCGCTCCAGACGCCCGGTTCGAGCAGGTAGGTGTGCATCATGCGGCCCCGCCGCAGGACTCGCGCACCAGCAACTGCGGGGCGAGAATCATGTTCTCTGCCGGTCGACCTTCGATCTGGTTGATCAGACTCTGCACCAGAACCTCGCCGGCGCGTTTGGTGTTCTGTGACACGGTGGTCAGCGTCGGGCGGGTCACCGCGCCCATCGGAAGGCCGTCGAAACCGACTACTGCGACGTCCTCCGGAACCCGGCGCCCCGCGCCGGAGAGCGCCCTCAGCGCACCAATGGCAATGAGGTCGCTTGCGGCGAACACCGCATCGAAAGGCAGGCTCCGATCGAGCAACGTGTGCAGCGCGGCCTGGCCGGACGCTTCGGTCGACACCGCGCCCACCTGCAGATGCGGATCGGGCGTGACGCCTGCGGCGAGCAGCGTCTCGCGGTAGCCGCGGTAGCGGTCCGCCATCTCCGGTGCCGAGGCGGCGATGTCACCGAGAAATGCGATGCGTCGTCGCCCGCAGCGCAGCAAGTGCTCGGCGGCGAGTCGCCCGCCGGCCACATTGTCGCAGCCGATCGAGACGCCCGGATGATCAGGCAGAAATTGTCCCCAGCGCACCAGGTGCGCGCCGTGGCCGATCAGCCCCTCGAGCCGCTCGCGGTAGGCGAGGTAATCGCCATAACCGAGCAGGATGATGCCGTCGGCCTTGTGGCTGTCCTCGTAGTCGGCGAGCCAGTCGCGCAGCAAATCCTGGAACGACACCAGCAGATCGTAACCCTGGCGCGAGCAGGCGCGGATCATCGAGCCGAGCATCGAATGGAAGAAGGGGTTGATCGCCGAGTCGTCGGTGGTCGGATCCTCGAAAAACAAGAGCGCCAGCGTTCCGGTGTGCTTGCGGCGCAGGCTCGAGGCGTTCTTGTCGACGTGGTAGTTGAGCTCCCGGGCCACCTCGAGAATGCGCTCGCGGGTCGCCGGAGAGACCATCGGGTCTGCGCGCAGCGCGCGCGACACCGTCGACTGCGACACGCCCGCCAGATGGGCAATGTCGAGCGAGTTGGGCTTGCGACGCTTGTCACGCACCCCGCAGGCCTCCGGCTGCAGCCCGGCGTGCGTGGGTTGCGCCTCGGCGGTTTGTCCGTTCAGCATGTGCGATCGCACGGCCCATCGGCCGCTCCCCCCTACCTCGAATTGGGCACTTCAGGGAGCCTAGTCTAAATCATGCCGGCAGGGGTCCCAAATACCAAACGTTGCGCGAACACAACGTCTGAACGGTCGTCCACCGGCTTTGTGAGCCGATATCTCAGGACATTGTTGCGAACATCACACCCTGTGGCGGGAGGTGCGCCGCCGGGCCGTCGAACTGTCCGCTCTGCAGGCCATGCCCGTTCAGTGGCGCCATCGAGGCGCGCCGCGGCAGGGTGACCCGCTGCGCTTGCCCGCCCAGATTGAAGACGGCAAGTACGCGCTCACCGTCGAGCTCGCGGGTGAACCCGAGCAGCGGCTCGGGTAGCTCGAGAAAACGGATCTCGCCCCAGCGCAGCGCCGGCCGCTCCCGCCGCCAGCGCAGGAAGTGCCGAAAGCCGTTCAGCGGCGAGAGCGGATCGTGCTCCTGCCGAGACACAGCGAGCGCCCGGTGCTCGGCCGGGACCGGCAGCCAAGGTACGCCCTGGCTGAAGCCCCCGCCGACTTGATCGAGCCACGGCATCGGGGTTCGGCAGCCATCCCGGCCCTTGAAGTTCGGCCAGAACGCGATCCCGAACGGGTCACGCAGCGCCTCGTACGGCACGCCCGCCTCGGGCAGGCCGAGCTCCTCGCCCTGGTAGATGCACACCGAGCCGCGCAGCGAGCAGACCATGGCACTGAGCAGGGTGGCCAGACGAGGGGAGGCGTGCTCGCCGCCCCAGCGGGTCAGCACCCGTGCGACATCGTGGTTGGAAATCGTCCAGCACGGCCAGCCGTGCGGCATCCGCTGCTCGAGCGCCTCGACCGTGTTGCGAATGTGCGCGGCGCAGTACTCATCGGTGAGCAGCTCGAACGAGTACGCCATGTGCAGCCGCCGCTCCCCGACGTACTCGGCCATGGTGCCGAGGGAATCCTCCGAGGAGATCTCCCCCAATGCCGCGACGTCCGGATACTCATCGAGCAGCCGGCGCACTCGCTCGAGAAACGCCAAATTCTCCGGCTGCGTGTTGTTGTACCAGTGGTACTGGTAGGCGTACGGGTTGTCGGGGCTGAAGCCCCGCCCCGTGCGCTCACTCTCGGGCTTCGCCGGGTTGTCGCGCAGTCTGCGGTCGTGATAGCAGAAGTTGATCGCATCGAGCCGCACGCCATCGATGCCGCGCCGCAGCCAGAACTCGAGGTTCTCCAGCATGGCGGACGGCACCTGAGGATGGTGGAAATTCAGGTCCGGCTGCGAGTCGAGGAAATTGTGCAGGTAATACTGGCGGCGGCGTGGCTCCCAGCGCCAGGCCGGACCGCCGAAGATCGCCTGCCAATTGTTCGGCGGCGAGCCGTCCTCGCGCGGATCGGCCCAGACGTACCAGTCGGCTTTGGGGTTCGTGCGGCTCGAGCGGCTCTCCTGAAACCAAGGATGCTCCGCCGAGGTGTGACTGAGGACCTGGTCGATCATCACCTTCAGGCCGCGCCGATGCGCCTCGCTCACCAGCCGATCGAAGTCCTCGAGCGCCCCGAACAGCGGGTCGACCGCGCGGTAATCGGATACGTCGTAGCCGAAATCGGCCATCGGCGACTTGAAGAACGGCGACACCCAGATGGCATCGACCTCGAGTCCCGCAACGTAATCGAGCCGCTCAATGATGCCCGGGAGGTCCCCGACCCCGTCCCCGTTACTGTCTTGAAAGCTGCGCGGATAGATCTGGTAGATCACCGCCCCCCGCCACCAGCGATTTTCAGTCATGTTCGTACATTGCGTGTCGTTCGTCCAACTGTGACACAGCTCAGCGCCGCTGTGCGCCACCCCGGCAGCCGCCGCATACGTATTCAGCGCAAGTTTCGCATACGTATTCATACCAAAGCGATGGATCTGCCGGCGTTGCGCTGGCGCATCGGCGCATGAATACGTATGCGAGCGCTTGCTTTCGAAGTGTTGCTTACGAATCATCCGTAACAGTCTCATTGCGCCAGCCGCCGGCGTCACAAGTACGTGCCCGGCAGCCGTCGTGAACCGCAGTCCGGCAACGGACCGGTCGTTGCCATGTACATTTTGCCCTTGGGGGGGTCTCGTGATTACCAGACGTAAGCGAAGCATTCTTGAATTGGCGGTCGCCACCGCCTGCTTCGGCGCCGCCGCCGTTGCCGCCGTCGTTCCGGTCACGGCGCGCGCCGCGACGCAGAACACCAGCGTGCGAAGCGCCGCTCACCAGAAGAAAAAGGCCGCCAAGCAGGTTGCCAATGCAAACCTGCTGCACGAGGTGGTGGTCAACGGATTTTTCACCAGTATCCAGAACGCCATCGCCATCCAGAAGAATGCCAATTCAATCGTTGAGGCAGTCTCTGCGGAGCAGATCGGCAAACTGCCGGGCACAAGCATCGCAAACGCACTGAGCAGTCTGCCGGGTTTAGCGACCCAGATGGTGAACGGCCGTCCGCAGGTTCTCACCATCCACGGCCTAGGTCCGGACTTCAACACGGTCCAGATCGACGGAGTAGAGCAGGCGAGCACTGCCAATAACCGCGACGTGCAGCTCGATCAGTATCCGGCCAGCTGGTTCAAGACGGTCGAAGTGCACATGACCCCGAGTGCCTCTCTGTTCGGTCAGGGCATGGCTGGCACGGTGGACATGATCACCCTGAAGCCGCTCGACCAGAAGGGGCCGACCGCGAACATCAACGCTTATTACACCTGGCTCGAGCCAAATCAGGTGATGCCCGGCCCGGGCGTGAGCAATGCCGGACACGACATCAACGGCATTTTCTCCGATCAGTTCCTCCATCACACGTTGGGCGTGAACTTCGGTATCGATCTCAATGCGACGCCCTCGCACATCCTGCACCAGGCGCCGTGGGGATATCCGACGACGTCGAGCGGGGACTACGTCATCGGCGGATCGAAAAACTACAATATTTCCGACCTGATGAAGCGAGAGGGTTACCTGCTGACCTTCGAGTATCGACCATCAAGCGCGTTCACCAGCACCCTGAATCTGACGTACGACGATTTCAACGAAACGCAGCAGGCCAAGGGCGTCGAATTCCCGCTTTTCTGGGGCGGGGGTACGAAGCTCACCGTCGGCAACGTCACCAATGGGTTCGTCCAGTCGGGTACCTATAACAACGTGTACCCCGTCATTCGCAATGACTACAACCATACGAAGGCGCGCGTCTACAACATTAACTGGAACAACGAGTTCAGTCTGCCGGACGAGTGGACTGCGGCGATCGATGCGAGCTATAACCGCGCGATGCGTCGAGACATCTTCCTCGAGAGCTACTCAGGATTTGGCTACAACGGTCCGGCGAGCAACGGCGCGATTCCGCCGATGACGGTCAACTTTTTCGAAGGAAGCAATGGCGAGCTGTTCCTGAGCTCCCCACAGAACCTAGCGGCTAGTTCCATCGTTCTGACCGATCCGCAGGGATGGGGGTCCGGCGCCAATCTCGTGCAGCAGGGCTTCATTAATGCGCCGCACACAGATGATTACCTTGCCAACCTGAAAGTTTCGGCCGAACATTACTTCAACCGTGGACCAATTTCGAGCGTCCAGATTGGCGTCGATCGGCGCAAGCGCCACAAGCTCTACAGCATCTCCCAGGACTTCCTCGTGCTGCCGGGTGCAAGCTGTGGCGACGTTATTACCAGCACCTGCACGCCAACCCAGACGGCGCCGATCCCGGGCTCCGCACTCGAATCGACCACTACGGCCGCGCTTGGCTTTATGGGTATAGGTCCTCAGGTGCTGTACAACCCGCTCTCGGTGCTAGCATCGGGCGCGGACGTGATGTATCCGACGTCGTTGTCTTCTATTGCCGTGCCGCCAAATTGGTCAGTCAGCGAGAACGACACGGATGCCTACCTGCAATTTAATCTCCACGCGAATCTGACCAGTGAAATCGGTTTGCGTGGAAACTTCGGCCTGCAAGTCGATCACACTTCACAGGTTTCAGGCGGCTCGCGCGTGGCACCGGGTTCGACCACCGGCGGGTCGGCTGCCACCGTACTCATTCCGACGGTGGGCGGAGTCAGCTACACTCGTTACTTGCCGAGCTTGAACCTCGTGTTCTCGCTGCCCGATGATAATAACTTCCGCCTAGGTGTTGCGCGCACAATGGCGCGGCCGCGCATGGATTACACGAGCTCGAGTCTCGATATCTCGGGTAACATTACGCAGCTCGCAAACACGAACCCAAATCAGTCGTACTTCAGTGGTTCGGGCGGAAATCCGCAGTTGTTGCCCACGATGGCGACCAATTACAACCTGAGTCTCGAACACTATTTCACGGGCCGAGCCTCGGGTTTCAATTGCAACTCGTCTGAATCGAAGGCGTCCTCGCTGTGCTCCACGGGCAGTACGGGTTACGTTCAGCTGTCGGGCTACTACCTGCAGCTGTCCGACTACATCAACCCGAATGCAGCCGTACTGTATAACTTCCAACCGTACGTTTCGGCGTACCTGACGCCGACGCAGCAGGCTCAGTTGGGAACGACGTACGGAACCATCACTGCAGCAAACAATGATGGGGCGGGTCATATCGAAGGACTGCAGCTTGCGACCAATATTCCATTGGGTGATTTCACGCCGTACCTCAACGGGTTTGGTATCCTGGCGAGCGCCAATCGCACGCTGAGTTCGGTGTATTACCCGGGCAATACACAGCCGGTGACCGTCGAGGGGCTGTCCAAGTGGGTTGAGAACTACACACTGTACTTCCAGCGTGGTGGCTTCCAGGCGCGCGTTGCGGACGATATCCGCAGCAGCTTCCTCGGACGCGTCTTCGGAATCAGCGCGACGCGTATTGAACAAACCGTCGCCGGAGAGGGATGGGTATCGGCGCAGGTGAGTTACAGCTTCAGCGGCGGGATGCTCAGAGGCCTGACGTTGATTGCGAACGGCTCGAACCTGACCAATCAAGGCATGCAGACGTACCAGAACAACGATCCTCGCCAGGTGGTTACCTGGGAGCGGTACGGACGCACCTATCAGGTTGGCTTCTCGTACGAGTTCCAATAAAAAAGAAGCAACAGGAATCCTCCCCCACTCGAGCCCCGCCGGCGTACGCCGGCGGGGCTTTCTTATCTGCGCAAGTGCCATATCGGTTCAGAAGGCGCAGTGCTAGCATGGCTGTGATCCCGTCGGTTCACGGATTTTGCTCATGAGTGAATTACCCGTAAAGCGCGTCATTGTCGTGGGCGGAGGGACCGCCGGATGGCTCAGTGCTGCAGTGCTCGCTCGAGCGATGGGCCCGAAACTCCAAATACGTGTTGTCGAATCAGACGCGATCGGTATCGTTGGTGTCGGCGAGGCGACCATACCGCAGATTCACAATGTCAATCGTTTCCTCGGCATCGAGGAGGATGCGATGCTTCGGGCGACGGGCGGGACCTTTAAGCTCGCCATCGAATTTAATGACTGGCTCCGGATCGGCCACTCGTACATGCATGCCTTCGGTGAAGTGGGACTTCCGCTCGGGCCGCTTCCGTTCCAGCAGTACTGGTTGCGTACCCAGAGTGACCCGGCGGCGGCAGACCTGTGGACGTATTCGATGAACGCCGTGGCGGCCAGAGCGAATCGCATGGAGCGCCTCGATCGGGTCGGTAGCAGCCCGATCGCGGGGCCAAAATACGCATTTCACTTCGATGCCGCCCGGTATGGCCGAATGCTGCGTGAATACGCCGAACGGCGCGGGACGCAGCGCACCGAGGGGCGGATCGTCGATGTGCAGCTGCGCGGCACAGATGGCCATATCGAATCGGTTCAACTTGAGAGCGGCGAACGGATCGGGGGTGATCTGTTCATCGACTGTTCGGGCTTTCGCGGCCTGCTGATCGAGCAGGCGCTCGGCGGTCAGCTCGAGGATTGGCGGCAATGGCTGCCCTGTGATAGCGCGCTCGTCGTGCAGAGCGCCACGCAAGGCCCGCTGAGACCTTACACTCAAGCCAATGCGCGTCCATCGGGTTGGCAGTGGCGAATTCCTCTGCAGCATCGCACTGGCAATGGGCATGTTTACTGCAGCCGTTACATGAGCGATGACGAGGCAACGGCTCTTCTGCTCGCCAACCTCGAGGGACCAGCGATCGGTGAGCCGCGACTGCTTCGCTTTGGCGCGGGCGTGCGACGCGAGCCGTGGTTGCGCAATTGCGTGGCGATTGGGCTCGCAGCCGGCTTCCTCGAACCACTGGAATCAACGGCGATTCATCTCGTGCAATCGGGCGTCAGCCGGTTGCTGGCACTGTTTCCCGACCTCAGTTTTGATGCGGCGCTCATCAGCGAGTACAACCGCAAGGTGCGCGAGGAGCACGAGCAGGTCCGAGATTTTCTGGTGCTGCACTATCTGGCGAGCGAACGCCGGGATACTCCGTTCTGGCGCAGTTGTGCCGGATTGCCGGTGCCGCAGTCGCTACATCAGAAACTGGCGATCTTCCGCGCGACCGGGCAAATTTTCCGTGAAGGCGAGGAGCTGTTCACCGAGCAGTCGTGGTTGCAGGTCATGTTCGGTCAGGGTATCCGGCCGCGACGTCATCACCCCGTGGCCGACAATCTTTCTGCGGAACAACTGGCCGAATTCCTCGGCAACATCCGAGCACTGATTCGGGGAGCCGTGGATCGGATGCCGACTCACGAGAGGTTCATCTCCGAGCATTGCGCCGCCGCGCCGCCTTAGAGCCGCGCTTACGCTACGGCGTCACCTGGCGCGCGCGACAGTGC
>JBMFWZ010000057.1:0-19212 GCA_049964755.1 Steroidobacteraceae bacterium
GCAGTTGTTCCGTTTCGGCATCCACCGCCGGATCGTCACCTCCAGCCCTGTGCAGTTGCTTTATCGTCCTGGGGGAAAGGAGAGGCCGAGGGAGCGCGTGCTGTCAGATGATGAGCTGGCCGCCTTCCTGCGCGATCCTGAAGGCTGCACGCGCTACCCAAAGCTCGCGGGCGTCATGGCCGTGTTATTGCGTTTATCGCCGCGTAGGCGATTGAGAGGGTAGACCCCGAGCTCTTCTTCCACGATGTCTTGTTTATCGCCGCGTAGGCGATTGAGAGGATGCTGTCAGGACCAGTGCGGCGGCGAGCGCGGTTTATCGCCGCGTAGGCGATTGGAAGGGTCATCGACAAGCTCGCTCGCAAGCAGTATGAGTTTATCGCCGCGTAGGCGATCGAGAGGTAGGCGATTGGAAGGTGGGCTGCTTCAAGGTGAGCCGCGGAAAACCTCCGCGGCTTTTTTCTCCGTGTGTCTCTATAGGAGATCAGGTCATAATTCAAGAGGGAGAGGCCCGTGCAACTGGCATTCGACTTAGGGGCGTATGTCGATTCGAGCACAGGGGAGCCTGTGCCTTGGGCGACACCAGACGATGATCTGCTCACAGCGATCCATGCCGCCCCCTGGAAGATTGTGGACATAGAAACGACCGAACTCAACCCGGCGAGCAAGCCGATCGAGTTCGGCAGGAAGGACCTGATGCGGGGGGTAGACCCCACGCCGCGCACGCGGGTGGTCTCTGTACTGTTCCCCGATCAGAACTATGGCGAAGAGACGACGGTCGCGTTCGAGTTCGATCAACTCAGTGTCAGCGAGCGTCGTGCGGTCAGCCAGGCGGTTCAATCCGGTGCGATGTTCGGGCACAACATCGGGTTCGATCTCGGGTGGCTCTGGGAGTACGCGTACCGGGAACCCGGCTACGAGGTGCTCGATTCGATGCTGATCGCCCGCGCGATGCGACCGCGTCAGCCGATCGAGCTCGCGGCCCTTGCGCTCGATGAGACGGCCGAGGATGAACTGCGGGGCAATGCGAAGGAAATCATCTACAAGGGTGGAGGATGGAGCCTTCAAGCGCTCGCGTTGACGGTTCTCCATCAACGCGTCGATAAAGCGTTCCAGGGACCGCGGAACTGGTGCGAGCCGGTGCTGACGCAACAGCACTACGACTATGCCACCGGAGATGTGAAATCGACCTATCGGCTGCTCTGCGAGCTGCTCGATGTGGCCGAGCTTCATCTCGAGAACCCTGGGGACATTCTCGAGGCTTACCGGATCCGCAGGGAGTCCTCCGCTGCGCTTCAGATCTACGACCCGCAGGTGCTGGAGGTGGCGCTGATGCGCCGCAACGGCATGCCGTGGAATCGCTCGATCGCGGCGCAGTACGTTGAGGGCCAGCGGCGCAAGGTGATCGAGTTCGCTGAGCGTCTGCTCGCTCTGGAGCCTTCGCTTGCCAAGCACGCATCGGTGCTGAAGGACTTCGATGCCGGCGTGCCGGATGACCTCTGTGTGACACTGGGGGAGGCCTTCCGCAAGCGCGGCGTGCGCCCAGAGGTGACGGCAAAGACCTGTCAACCCAAGGTCGGAGAGAAGGACCTGCGTAGAGTCGGGGCGGCAAAGACCGATCTGTTCGAGGCCTGGGTGGGCCTATGCAAGGCGAAGAAGGCCGGGCATATGGCCGAAGACTTCTCCGGGTTTTCCGAGAGAAGTTCAGATAGCGCTGGGCGCATTCGCTCGAACATCGGTCACGGACCGGTCACCGGAAGACTCTCCTCGAGTGAGCCGAACGTGCAACAGGCCCCTGGCGATCAGGGGTTTCGCGACGCGGTGCATGCCGATGAGGGCATGCTGATGCTCGGGGTCGACTACGGTGCGCTTGATGTGCGTGTGGCCGCGGCGCTTGCGATCCGTACCCAACGGCAGATCGCCGAAGCGGTTGCGGCGAGGTCGTTGCCAGATGGAGTGCTCAAGGCACTCGATGAGTGGACGGTTGCGCACGCAAAGCGCGTGTGCGAGGCGAGGGAGCGTGCGTTCAAGGCGCACCAGGACTCGAGGCTGCCCGGTCGGGAGAGTGCCAAGGAGTGGCGGGACTACTGGAAGGAGCGGCGGGAGCTGCAAACCTCGGCGTTGCATGCACGATTCGTCTATCGCGTGCTGCAGGTGCGCGAGCGGGCGCAGCAGGCGGGTACTCCCGAGTGGGGGTCTTTGCGGGATGCGTTCTCTATCCCTGGCATGGACATTCACACGTGGACTGCGCTCGAGATGCGCGGGGAGCGTCCGCTCGAGGTGTTCGCGGGTGTTCCGCCCGATCAGATCGCTGATGCTCTGAAGGTGCAGAAGAAGCGGCTCGGGGATGAACGCAAGACTTCAGGAAAAATCCCGAACCTGGCGCTGCTCTACCGGATGCGTGGCGAGGGGCTCCAGGACTACGCGGCGGCGGGCTTCGACGTGCACTGGGACCTCGATGAGGCCGAGGAGAAGCTCTCGAGATGGCTCGACTCGTATCCCGAGATCGACCTGTGGCACTGCTGGACGGAGATGAATCCGCTCGAGCTGGTAGCGCTTCCTGATTCCGTGAAGGGCAAGAAGTTCCAGACGGCGTACATGTCCGTCGATCTCGGAGGCCGGGAGATCTGCGCTTTCGGGATCAACGCGGCGCTCTCTTACCAGGACCAGTCGACCGGCGCGGATATTCTGGGGGAGGTCATGCACCGGCTGCGGGTTGATCACCCGCGGGTATTCAAGTGCGTATGCAACCAGGTGCATGACGAACTGGTGCTGCATGTCCCTGGTGACAAGGGGATCGAGTACCAGGGCGTCGTGGTGCAGGTGATGGTGGCCGCGGCGGATAAATTCCTGGGTCCATACGGAGTCAGGACCGAAGTTTCCCCGACCCTCGCCAGGGTCTGGAAGAAAGACTGACGGCTGTTCATTTTACTTAACCCCCGGGCTTATCGCCTGGGGGTTTTTCGCTGCGCCCTCGCTATAGACCGGTAGGTCAAAAGATGAGGGCTGGAAATGCTTCGGGCGAACCGCTCATGCGGGTGGATTTTAGTTGGGACGATCGGGGCCGTATCTGTGCTGGGCCGCGGGCGGCTCTATCCTGTGGTATGCACGGAGCCGGTCGGGGCGAAACCTGCGATTTCGCACCTGGGCATTACGCCAGCGATCACCGGGGCGGCCAGGTTCATCGCGAGCCATTATCGGGTCTCCCCAGCGCGTGCGTTTGATATCGCGGAGACCGCGTTTCGCGTCTCACGCGAACACCACATCAATCCGTATCTGGTGCTCGCCGTGATCGCGGTCGAATCGAGCTTCCGGCCGCACGTGGTGAATCGCTACGGCGGAGCCTACGGGCTGATGCAGATCGCGGCACAGGTGCACGTGCAGCGCGTGGCGGCTGCCGGTGGGTTGAAGAAACTGGTCCGGATCGCGCCGAACATCCGCCTCGGCGTGGCTCTGCTCGTGCGCTACGGCGCACGGGGCGCCTCGCGTGTGAGACACGCGCTGTGGCGGTATTCCGGCGGTGAATACGGTTATGCCGAAAGAGTGCTGGCGCTGAGCACGCGGTTAAGAGAGAGAGCGCAGATGCTTTGAGTGCACGGCGGGGATCCCCGCCGTGTCTCTTTTGGGCAGCCCGCCGCCGTCACTTATTTGCGAGTGCGCGCTCGATGTCCGCCGGCGTGAGCGTTGATTTCTCGATCAGACGCTCGAACTCGGCATAGCCGCCGACATATGCGCACTCGAACCCTTCCTTGTCGAGCATCTTCTGTAGCGTCGGACTCGCCTGGCCCTCAATTCTCGAGCACTGCAGGGGTCCGGTCGGCGGTTTCTCGAGGATCACCATTGTCCGGTCATTCTTCCCCCAGAACGCCACCCGGACGCGGTCGGCTGCCTCCATGAACATCGCATACGTGTAGAGCGCCTGCTTCCAGGGAGTGTCGGCCGGGGCCTGCTGGATCTCTGGGCTCAGCAAGGCGCGCGATGAGATCGGAAATCCCTTCGCCTCGAGCTCTCGGCAGCGTGCGGCGAGGTTCTGGGCGGTCTGCTCGTCCTGCGCGTCGTTCACCAGCATGAAGCGGCCGATCAGATGTTCTTTCCAGAAAATCAGTCCCTTGGCATCGCGCGTCAGGTGCTCGATGTTTCTGAAGAACTCCTTGCGGTACGTGCCACGGGTGACGGTGTCGTGCAGCCACTCGAGCACGTCTTCTCCATCATGGGAGACCGATTCATTCAGCGCCTTGCGTACGAGCAGACGGTGGGGCTCGAGCAAAGCGCTGCCGCCCTCCGTGTGTTCAAGGATGAGTTTTATTTTTTTATATGGGACCACTGTACGACCCTGGGCATTTCACAGATCTACGGTATCAGTATACCGGCTGGAGCATTACTGGCTGAGCGATTTAATCCGACGATCTGTCGGAAATTCCGCCGACCGATTCGCTATGGGTAAGCAAGGACACATATGCGTGAGGGTAGGAACGTGGATAAGTTCTTTGTGCTCGGGGCACGCGATCCCGAGATGGAAGAGGTCTCGCGCGTGCTCGATGCCGGCGGGATCAAGTGGGTGAGCGCTACGGCGGGCGGCCGTACGGTGAACAGCGCCGAGGCCTATCAGGCCACAGGCGTCTCCGGTCTGCTGCCGCGCGCTGAGCGCCAGCTGGTTTTTGTTGAGTGTGATGTGCTCGGGCTCGATGCGGACGATCTTTGCGATCACCACAATCCAGGCGATCCCGGGTATGCACTGCCGCCTGAGCGGTACTACGAGGGATCATCGCTCGGGCAGGTGCTCACGCTGCTCGGTGAGGAACCGACGCGCGAGCAGCGCCTCATTGCCGCGGCCGATCACTGCCTGGCGCACGCGTATCGCGGTGAGTGCCCCGGGGTCGATCCGGCCGAGCTCGCCGATTGGCGCGAGCGATCGCGGGCGGCGCGATTCGGGTTGACGCAGGAGGAGATCCGGGCGCGAATCCGGATCGCCACGGAAGCGCTCGCGCGTACCGAGCGGATCAAGATCGGGGACGAATGGGTGGCGTGGATTCCGGATAAATCCGTCGCGCCCTACGAGCTGGCTGAGGCGTCGGCGAGGGCAGGTACACCGATCGCGTATGTCTCGCATCTCACCGAGCGTAGCCCGTACCGGGCCAAATGCGGCATCTTGAATGCCAAATCCGACACTGTGCTCGCCTGGATGCGCGACTGTGGGCTGGACAGCGTCTATGGGGCGCCGGCCAGGGGTTACGCGGGCGGATATGCGGCGTAGAGTGGTCTTTTTATTTCTCGAGCGCGGGGCACCACCCCGCGCTTTTTTTGTGCCCAGAAATCCTCCTGACCGGCGGCAGGAAATCCTCTGATTCCGCTCGCTATATACCGCTAGGTCATTAGTGGAGGCAGTATAAAGTGGATCTGGCGGCATTCCTGGGCAGGATCTCGGTCGAGGGCTGCAAGTCTTCCGACTGGGCCATCGAGGAGGGGGTGGCGATCCCATACCCCTTCTGGAATATCACGCGCCGCAAGGCGTCGTTCGCGGTTGCGCGGACTTACCGCGTAAGCAACGGTGCGGACATTCATCTGGTCTGTGTATCGGTGCGACGCAACTCGAAGAATGAACTCTCGTACGGCCTGTGGTGCGGAGACTCGTTTCTCGAGGGCAGAAAATCGGTTTCGGCCAAGCAGGCGGTCGGGCGCGTACAGAGCGCACTCGGTCCGCTCGGCTGTTCGAACAAGCTCACGCTGGAGGCGCAGATGATGAGCTATTACGGCTCGCAGCCCCAGTCCGACTCCTGTGATTTCTGGGAGAAAAAAACCTGTCCGCACACGCAGCTAGTTCTCGGCAAGATCACCGAGTCGGATTTGCGGGAGATGGCCTCGCAACTCGAGGGCTACCTCGGGGTCTCGAGCGCCGTCCCGGAAAGCGCTGCGGCGGGCGATGACGAGGATGCGCTTCTCGAGCAGTACCTGTTCCAGGTTCCGATGCTGTTTGAGGGCGATCGCGGGGCGGGCAAGACATTCGAAGCGCGGCGATTTGCACGCACCAAGGGCCACGTCCTCGTGGAAATTGGCGGCAACGAGAGCATGGAGGCCGCGGACCTGCTCGGCTATCCGGTGCGGATCACCGACGGGTCGTTCGTGTGGAAAGACGGGGCGCTCTCGCAGGCCGTGCGGGCGGCAGGGTCCGGGCAGAAGGTGTGCATGCTGATCGATGAGATCCTGCGCATCCCGCAGCGGCACCTCTCGGTGCTGCTCACGGTGCTCTCGCCCGATGAGGGCCAGTACCGGTTGCGCACCGGCCGGATCGTAAAGGTCACCGATGGTGTCGGCGAAGAGGAGGTACTCACCTGTCCGGTCGAGAACCTCGCGGTAATCGCCACCACCAACGTCGGGTGCGAGTACGCGGTGGACGCGGCGGACCCGGCGCTGGCGGAGCGGTTCCTGATCATCCGCAAGGACACGACGCCTGAGCGGCTGCAGGCGATTATCGCCAATGCGCTTACGGCGAAGGGCTTCGAGGATGTCCCTGGGATCGTGCGATGCCTGATGGGCTTCTACGATGCGGCCGTGAAGCTCAAGAAGTCCGGGATGATCGCAAGCGCACCGACCACACGCACGCTCGTGCGCGCGGTCGAGCTTTCAAGGAGTCCTGCGCAGGTGGGCGCCGAAGTGCTCAATCAGGCGCTGCAGTGGGTGGCCCGGGATCTCAACGGGCAGCCCGAGGAGGCCCAGCTGAAGTCCCTGCGGGAGCTCGCCGCGCGCTGCTTCCCCGGGATGAAGGGCAAAATTTGGGTTTGATCATTCCATCCCCGGCTTCGGCCGGGGATTTTCTTGTCCGCGCGGTTCGCTAGAGACCGACAGGTCACTAGGCGAGGTTTTTATTTTATGGGCTTTAACATCGAGGCGGCCGTCCGCGACGAAGTGCTGGCTGGGATACTCGCTGGCCGGGACGTCGAGGAAGAACTCAGCATCCGGATCAAGCCTGGCTTTAACACCGGCTGCTGGACCTGGGTGCCGCCACACCGGATCTACATCGGTAGCGGCATATTCGACAATCCCCAGGTGCGAGAGGACCTCACCGATGAGCAGCTCGGCCGCTACACGGGTGCCTACGTGCGCCATGAGCAGGGTCACGCGCAGTTCACCGAGCGGGATCTGAAGGCGATCAAGGGCCTGCTCGATGCCGAGCGCCTTCCCTTCGGTCTCTGGAATCTGTTCGAGGACGCGCGCATGGAGGCGCACTACCGGCGCAAGCACGAGATCCGCTTCGAGTGGCTCGAGTTTGAACGGTCGGACTTCGAGCCGAAGCAGGTCACCTCACTTCCGACGCTGGCGCAGGCGATGCTGTTCGCGCTGATCCAAAGCGAAGGGGGAGTCGGCGTGGAGAGTCTCGAGGGACACGCGCTCGCGGTGCCCTTGACAGTGTGCCGCGATGAGCGTGGGCGGGACCGTACGGCTGCCGATGTGGCAACGGCCGTGATCGAGTACTACGCGCAGATCTGTGCGCAACCGGATACGCGCAGTCTCCTACCACTGCTGCGGCGCTGGGTCGATGAGTTCGGCCTGCCGCCCCCGGATGGAGGCGGCGGAGCTGGTGGTGGTGGGGGCGGGGGCGATCTCGAGCTTTCGATGATGCTGCAAGCGGACCCGAAAGCGCTCGAGGCCTTCGATCAGGGTGCTAAGGATCTCGCCGGCAAGGAGATCCTCGGGGGCAAGAAAACCCCAGAGGAACTCATCGATCTGCCCGAAGGCGGTACCATGGACCTGCTTACGGGCCGGGGAGTCGTCATCGACGCGCGGCGTGTCGGGACGATCGCGCAGCACCTGCGCAAGCTGTTTCAGGATCGCACCCGGGTGACCTACTCGGACGATCCCGCGAAACGCATCAGCGCGCGGCACTGCGCGACCGAACGGCCGCCGTACCGGCATCGCACCGTCGCTGGGGCTGCCCGGCGTCGGTTCGAGCTGATCGTCGACCTGTCGGGGTCCATGCGCGAGCTGCCCATGGACGAGGGTCGTGTGCTGATCGGTGCGCTCTCGACGCTCGCGCGCGAGGGCAAGATCGACGGGCACGTGATCCTCGCGGTCGGTCACGGCCGGTACCACTGGCAGCGCTTTCGACTGCCGATGAGTCTCGAGAGCATCGGCAAGATCGAGGCGTTCGGTGGAGCCGAAGGCCTGGAATATGCTCTTCGAGAGAATGCCGACGTGTTGCGGGGAGCGGACTTCGTGTGCGTGTACACCGATGGGTGCATCACGGACAGGCCGATCCACAAAGACTGGCTGCACCTGCGTGGTATCCATACAACAGGACTTTACGTCGGTGACGAGCGGTATCTCTCGGAATTACTGAAGTACTTCGATCGGGCGCTGATCCGTCCGGATATCGAGGCGCTCGGGGCGGCGATGCTTACCCTCCGGCGCCGCTGAGTGTTTTTATCCTGATTCATCCCCGGCTTCGGCCGGGGATTTTTGCCCTCGGGCGCGGGTTTCAGCCAGCGGCGGCGGAGACCGGACGGACGGCTGACTGAGCTGGAGGATTCCCATCCGAGGAGAACATCCTGCGGCTTATTCGCCGTTCATCGCGCCGTTTCTCCACAAATCGCATCGCCAGGCGGTACTGGAACTTGCGGATCGTTGCATTCAGCGCATCTTCGCTGAGTGCAAACAGGGTTACATCGCAGGGCTCGGCGGGCGAGAACTGGAGCCAAGGCGCGAGCCCCCCGCATACCTCTGAGAGCAGGCGTGCATAGGCGTCCGACAATGGCAGTACCACAGGGTCTGGCTTCGAAAAACCATCGCCGGACAGCTCAAGCTCGAACTCACGGCCTCGTACCACTGGTTTTATCTCGATGGACATTTGTGACGCGAGTCTCATGAGCGTTTCGATTTGTACGAGGGTAAGTCTGTTCTCTGGGGCGGACTGCTTCTGGCTCATGGATCAATTTCCGAGTGATTTGTCGGGAACTTTCGCTCGATTATTCAGGCGATCAGCATAAAATATAAGTCAGGAGATGCAGAGTTTATTCACCACGCAACTACCATAGATTATCTGGAGCGCCTGGAGCAAGAGGTCTGATATGCAAGAATCCGAGAGATTTTCGGAAATGCTCGCGAGGCTGCGCGCCCCGTTCGACGTTGAACTTATCCGCTGGCGCGTCGGCGCTCGGATGAGATCGAACCGCAACCGCGGGCAGGCTCTGCCCTACGTCACCGCGCGGCTCGTCCAGGACCGTCTCGATGAGGTGATGGGACCGGAGAATTGGCGTAACGAGTTCGCCGCGGCACCGGCAGGCGGCGGGGTGATGTGCATCCTCAGCCTGCGGATCAACGGCGAATGGATCAGCAAGGCAGATATCGCGCAGCAGGACGAGGTGAGAGACGATGCCCATGATCCAGACAAGGATCGGGAGATTGCCGTCAAAGGCGCACCGAGCGATGCGCTCAAGCGGGCAGCGGTGCAGTGGGGGATTGGTCGGTACCTGTATTCCTTCGAAGCGCCCTGGGTGAATCTCGAGCAGGAGAAGTTCATCGCGCGCGATGAACTGCCGAAGCTGCGCCAGCTCCTGCGACATGCGTTCGAGGACGCCAGAGGCGCCAGCGGTGGCGGGCGGGCCACCGAGGGTACTCGCCACTCATCGAGCGCGGAGGGATCTGCGCCGCACGCGGCCCCTGAGGCTCAGCAGCCTCAGCAGGACGGGCGCGGCGAGGCGCCGGCGCAGCCGGCGGCGAAGCCCGCCAAGGGGCGCCCGTCGTTCGGTACCGATGAACAGTGGCGGAGCATTACGCCGCGCCAGAAGCTGATCGTGAAATCGATCTCCGATCGGGTACGACACAACGCGCCGCTCGCCGATATCGAAACGTTCCTCACCCACGGGGAGGGCAAGGATTATCCGGCGTGGCTACGCGAGGGGCTCCTCGCCGGCGTGCGCGCCAAGATGAAAGAACAAGCTGATGCGGCGGCGCATCACTCGGAGGTGGCATGAGAGTCTTCACGCGATCGATCAGTGCGGCCATCGGGCTGTTCGTGCTCAGCGTTTTCGGGCCGCTCGGGGTCGCCTCGGCAATGCCTACGCCGGTATCGCTGATGCCGGTGGTCGCCGCGGGCTACCGCTTGGTGCGGCACTTCCCGGCCGTCTCTGGACTCACCGGCTGGGTCGCACGCGCACCGACCGGGGAGGACTCGGTGCTCTTCACGACACCGGACGGCAAGACCGTCATTGCCGGGATTCTCTCAAACGAGCAAGGTCAGAATCTCACCCGCCAGTACGCTGAGCTCTATGAGCGGGCGCCAAATATCGATCGGTTGTGGCCGCAGATACGCTCCGCCTACACGGTGACCGAGGGCCCGCATACGCCAGACCCTCGCCACCAGATCTGGGTGGTGATGGACCCGAATTGCGCGTACTGCCATCAGCTGTGGATCGAACTGCGGCCGTATGAAAAGGCTGGGCTCGAGGTGCACTGGATTCCGATTGGGATTCTGTTTCACTCCTCCACGGCGCGGGCAGCCGCCGTGCTCGCCGGCGGGGCGAAGACGCTCTACAAGATGGAGAGCCGGTTCGATGTCGCGCGCGAGCGGGGCGGCGTGCCGGGCATCAAGCTCACGCCTGAATTGAGGCAGGAACTCGCTGTGAATTTATCTCTGGCGATGCAGGCTGGTATTCAAGGGACGCCTGGTGTTTTTTATCTTGGGTCTGGCGGGAAACTGCGCCTGCAGCAGGGATTGCCCGCGCCTTCCTTGCTGCCACGAATCACAGGCATCAAGCTCAAACCTTGACGGAGATTTCGTGAAGACGCAACCCGCATCACTTCCCTCCCCGCTGCCGAGCCCTGACATGCTTCTGATCGATGAGGTCGTCTTCCGGCACAGGGGCGCCGATGGCCAGGACGCGCAGGCGCAAGTGCCGCTTGCCGTCGGTCTTTTATTGGCGGCCAACGCGCTGCGCGCCGGCGAGGTCTTCGCGCTCGGGTATCCCGGTGATCCGGTCGGGGGAATTGCGCGCGTCGTCGGCGGGCGACTCTTCGTACACCGCGATGTCGCCGGGACGCTCTCCGGTATGCAAGCCTTTCTGGACCGATACGCTGAGGCGCTCATCGAGCAGTCCGCCGCGGGCCCCGGGCAGTCCGGGCCCGGCGGAGGAAAGTCCGACGAGCCTGTGCCTGGGACTTCCGGTCCGCTGGATCCTCCGGATGCCGGGGTGGATTTTTCGCCCACCGCGGCCTGATTTATCCCAGGCCCGTTTCCTATAGACAGGCGTTCCCGCCAAACGGGGCGGGCTTTAGAGGACAAATCAGGTGTTGAACAAGGTGCAGATCATCGGCCGGCTCGGCCAGGAACCGGAAGCGGTCAGCGAAGGTGTCGTGCGGCTGAATGTTGCCACGACAGAGACTTGGAAGGACAGAGAGAGCGGGGAGCGGCGCGAGAAGACCGAGTGGCATCAGGTGACGCTGTTCGGGAAACTCGGGGATATCGCCACGAATTACCTGCACAAGGGCTCGCTGGTGTACATCGAGGGATCGCTCGAACACCGCAAGTACGAGAAGGACGGGGCAACGCGGTACGCGACCAGCATCAAGGGTCGTGAGCTGCGTATGCTCGATCGGCGTCCCGAGGGTGAGGGCGTCGAGGAAGGCAGTCATTCTGGTAACCACGAGAGCACGCGCAGCAGCGTGCGCAACGGAGGTGCTCGCAGTGAGCCAGCCCGCAACGATGTCTCCCGCGGCGGCGCACAGCGCTCTGGCGGGCAGACTTCCGCGACGAGGCCGTCGACTCAGGCTAAGCGTGAGGTCTCCGAGGATGAGGACTTCGACCTCGGAAGCGTGCCGTTCTAGAACTTCAGGCATACGGTCATCTGACTACTGGAGCCGGCGGAATTCCGTCGGCTCTTTTTATCTCGGTAATTCGGTGGGCGGGTATCTAAAGGAGGGTTAGGTTCACTAAATGGAGTCCTCATGCTTTCAGACGAAGCCTGTGGATTGTGGGCGGATATCCTCGGCGCGCTCGCTCCTGAGCTCATACCGGCGATCGAGGCCGACGCGGATCATGTGCCGTGCCCGGTGCACGGAGGGAAGGATGGCTTCCGGGTCTTCAACGATTTCCGGGAGACCGGCGGTGGCGTGTGCAATACCTGTGGGAAATTCCGTAGCGGAATACAGCTGCTGGCGTGGGTGAGGCAAGTGCCCGCGCGCGAGGCGGCGCGCATGATCCACCGATGGCTCGAGGGCGAGCGGTCGGATATCGCGCCGGCGCAGCTGCGACGAGTGGAGTCTAAAAAGCCCGACCCCTCCCGGGTGCGGGCATCGATCATGCAGATCTGGTCGGGCTGCACGCCGATTCGCGGCACGCTCGCCGAGCAGTACCTGCTGAAGCGTGGCATCCCGCTTTCTGCGCTCTCTAACCGGCTCGGGTTTCACCCAAGCCTGAAGTACTGCGAGAGGATCGATGGCAGGTGGCGGCCGACTGGTGCGTTCCCGGCCATGGTTGCTCCCATCCAGTTGCCGGACGGTCGGGCCGTGTGCCTGCACCGGACGTACCTGTCCGAGCAGGGCACGAAGGCGAATGTGTCATCGGCCAAGAAGATGACTATGCGCTCGGCGTCGTTGCGCGGCGGGGCCATTCGGCTCTTTGCCCCCCAGGAAGTGCTCGCGGTCGCTGAGGGTATCGAGACCGCGCTCGCGGTGCGGGCAGGAACAGGACTCGCCGTCTGGGCGGCCGTCTCCGCCACGCTCATGGAATCGCTCGAGGTACCGGACGTGGTGAGGGAGGTGCGCATCTTCGCCGACAAGGACGAGAGCGGTCGCGGACTCGAGGCCGCGGAACGGCTGGCCAAACGGATGCGCGGGACGGGGCGCCACGCCCGGATCCATCTGCCGGCGGGCTGGGTCCCCCCGGACGCAAAGGGTATCGACTGGCTCGATGTCTATTTGAGGAGTGCAGATGCGGCGTTCCCGTCCGATTTCGGACCTATCCGCCGTGCAGCTTAATTTTTATCTCGATGCCGGCCTCATCTCGGGGCCGGCAAATTTTTTTTTATTTCCGGTTTCGTTGCTATAGGCGCCTGATGGCCGAGTTTTTTGATTTGACGAATCCAGCGCAATCCGGAGGAGAGGGTAAGGTACATGCGCCGACGTGACATATTTTATATCGCGATACCGCTGCTATGCGCTGTCGCCTCGAGCACCGCTGCGGCGGCTGCAGCCGGGTGGGGCCCGGCTTGGCGGCAGACCGTTCCTGCCGGCGGCCCGGTCAGTCTCTCTCGGGCACTGGTCGCGATCGCTCCACCCGGCCAGACGGTCGTGGTCGACCTCCCGGGGGCACTCAAGCGTACCGATGTGCGCTGGCCGGCCGGTGAGCGCAAGGCGGCCCTGAGGGCCGCGGTGCTCGGGGTGGATCACAGCGCGGAGATCGCCCTCGGGGAGCGCTGCGCGGGGGAGATCCTCACGGTGTACAGCAGAGCCCCAGCACTGGCGCAGGAGCTGCCCGTGGGCGCCCCCAGCACTACACGCGGACCGGCCGGTGCGAGCACTCCGATGCTGGTGTCCTCGCCCTCCATGGCTCGAACGCAAGAGAGCGCGCCAAAAGCCACCGTCTCGCGTGCACCCGTCGTGCCCAAGGTATGGTTGATCTCGAAGGGGGAGCTGATGAGTACGGCCCTTGATAGGTGGGGCTCCAGCCATGGATGGACTGTGGTCTGGAAGGCACGGCGCATCGCCAAGTACTGGCACGCACCGGCGTTTGCCGCCATCCCGGGTACGTTTCTCTCTGCAGTCGGGCTCTGGGCGCATTCAGCCATAGCCAACGGCGCGCCAATCCGGCTCATTGAATACCGCGCCAATAATACTTTGGTCGTCGAGTCAACTGACGGGGATGACAACGGGTTTTAATCATGCGCAACACTCAGCTCTTACGGACTATCGCACTCGCGCTGGCATGCGGAGCGCTTTCGGCCTGCGCCGGCATGGAATCCACTACGGTGCCAAAGAGCGCACTGCTGTTTCCTCCGCCATCGGCGCGAGCGCCTTTGCCTCAGCCTGAGCCTGCGATTACCGCATCACACGGATATTTCGTCTACAGCGGGCTCGAACGTAGGCACAACCTGCCGCCGCCGCCGTCGATGGCACGTCACGTCGTGTACGAGACCATGGACGCTACGAGCGCCCTCGATGCGGTGCGCTTCATCCAGAATAATTGCGGGGTAGTCGTCTATACCGATGACCTCAAGCATAGCGTGGAGCTTCCGCCGCTGTCGTACCGGGGGTCGTGCTCCGGTCTGGTCACGGCCATTACGCAGTCCATCGGTTACACGAGCGAGTACACCCCGCACGGGGTGCGCTTCATCCGTGCCGTGACCCGCACCTTTCAGCTCCCTGTGCTGGGTGGCACGATCAAGTCCGAGGCCGAGGTTGGAGCCCAGAACTCGACCGGAGGTACTGGCGGGAGCGGCGGCGGGGGAGGCGGGGGCACTGGCGCGACGAATATCGGCACGTCGACTTCCGATTCGTCCGTGACGACCACTCAGACCTACAACAGCGACGAGTGGCACGGGTTGCTGCTCGAGGCCGAGGTGGTCGCATCGCCGGCGCGGCTCACAGCCGATGAGGCTACGGCCACTGTGACCATCACGGGCAGTCGGGCCGATGTGCGGCGATTCTCCCGGTGGGTGCGGGGCCTGTCGCATCGCCTGCAGAGACAGGTCGAGGTGAGCGTGCAGGTGTACCAGGTGACGCTGAGAAACAGCGAGGACTATGGCATTGCGCCGAGTCTTGTCTGGAAGTACCTCTCTGGGTTGAATTCCGTGTCGGTGACCGCGCCATCCGCTCTGACGCTCTCAAATGGGGCAAGCGCGGGGGAGATCCAGTTCAACGCCGGAACCGGGCCGTTCAATGGCACACAAGCGGCAGTGAGCGCGCTCTCACAGATCGGAAACGTACGTGAGGTGTACAACAACACCCTGCTTGCGCTGGATGGAAACCCGGTGACCGTCAACGATACGGAGAACTACGGGTATCTCGCCGAGGTATCGACCGACGCCGGTGTCACCGGCGCCAGCACCTTCGGCTACTCGACTCTTACCCCGGGGAACATATCAGCCGGTGTCGCGATGACACTCACGCCGCGCATCGCGGATGGCAATCACATCGTGCTCTCGATGGTTTTCCGGGACACCGGCAATCCGACGTTCAAAACCATCACTTCCGGTAACGAGATGCTGCAGGTCCCGCAGGAAGCCGTGACCTCGTTCAATCAGATGGTGGATATGCAGTCTGGCTCGACCGTGATGCTGCTCGGTTTCCGTAACGATCAGGATTCGACTCAGACCGAGGGCACCGGGAGTCCGGATTTCTGGCTGTTGGGCGGGGGGCACCTGCGACAGGAATCAAACACGATCACCGTCGTGACGATCAGCGCTAAAGCCAGTTGAGGCCATAGGAACGATCATGCGTAACTCTCTCATCCTTGGAACGGTGGCCGCCGCTCTTGCGGTAAGTAGCGTGGCGTTTGCGGCCGCACCGAAGCATCCCTCTGGTATCACCCCAGCGCCCGCCGTCGTTGCACCCCCAGGGGACAGCACAGCGTATGAGCAGGCCGTGACGGCTTATCTCAACAATGTCGTGAACAAAGCACGCCAGAAAGCCGCTCAAGGAGAGTCTGCCGCGGCGCCACCGCAGCAGCCTATGCCACGGGTCAGCGCAACTGACGGATATCCCGGGGAGCGCGTAGCGCATCGCGTGCTGCCGCGCGTCGAACGTCTCACCATCGGTATCTCGAGGGAGGCTGTGCTCGCGACTCCGGATGGTGGGAGGCTGCGGGTGTTCCCCGGTGTAATGACACCCTACGGAAGGGTCACCAGTATACGGGCGGCAGGGGTGTGGTTTATCGCTCGTGGCACGCATGCCGCGGTGCAGCTGGTCGATGTGTCTGCGCATGAACGGCGCCGAGGTGCTCAGGCGCAGGGTGCGGCTTTTGGTGGTGCGCAGGCCGGGGAGATCCCCCCGCCGCCTAACTTTCAGCACGGTGACCCGCAGTGACAATCGACTCTGACGAGCCCGATTCGAGCGGCGTCGCGCCCCTCGAAACACGTATCGTTAAGATAGGCAAGTTCAGCTTTGCGGTAGGGACCTTGTGGCTGTCGTGGGCGACGCCAGAGGCGACCGCGACCGGCACACGCGCATGGCTTGCCAATCAGAAGGACGTACTCCCGTCATTCGAGGCGTTGTTCATCGTTCCTGGCGCCGAGAATCGCGTCGACATCGGGTTGAGCTCGATGTATCAGCCACGACTGCGGGCGCTCGCGCAGGTCGTGGCTGCGCATCCGGAAACATTCGCCACCGCATTACCCTCGGAAGCGTTTCGATGGGGCGTTATCGCCGAGACGGCGGAGGGGGTGTATCTCTGCGCAGCCAGCCGTGATGGGTTGCCGCTGCTCGACACTCTTGCGGATCCTGAGAATGTGGATGCCGCCCGCGCGCGGATCGACTCGAAGTTCGCCGATATCCACTGGGCCGGTTCTCTCCCCCTCAATGAGTTCGCGCAGAAGGTGCTGTCGCACGCGTCGAACGAGCCGGTGGCGTTGCGCAGATCCTCGAAGGTGAAGATGCGCCTCGTACTGGCTGCGATCGCTGTTTTCGCGGTGAGCGGCGTCGTTCTGTTCATCGGGCACTATCGCGCGGAGCGGGCCCGTATGGCTCAGCTTGCGGCACTCGCGGCGGTAAAACCGCCCAAGCCGGTTCCCAGCGGATTTCAGTCGCGAAACGCCCTACGAGCCTGTCTGTCTGCTTTCCAGCATACGCAGGGCAGCGCCCCCGGCTGGACTCTTGTTGAAGCCTCGTGCGATGTGCGGGAGGCGACTTTCGTGTGGCGGCGAGACCGGCGTGGGCTTGCGACGAATGCACCGCCGGGCACTGTCGTCATGGCCGGGCTGCGCACCGCGATGATGAGGGTCCCGCTGAGGATCCGGCGGTGCGAGCTCGGGCCTAAGGATAGGTACGCGGCTACGGAAGCGCAGATCTCTGACTGGGCCATCCGGACTCGCGAGCGGTGGCGTGCCGCCGGCGGGATAAACCCTACCGTGTCGGTCGAGGGGATCATACCGTCGTGGGAAATGCCGATCCAAGTGTGTGCACGGACCATATCAGTACGGTGGATTCACACCGGACTGTGGCGTTTGAGTATTGCAGGATAAGGCGGGTTTTATGACAGCTGTGGCGGAACGTGAAGTAGCAACGAGCCCGCATTCTGAGGCGTGGATTCGCTCGAAGCTCTCTACCTATCTCGATCCGGAATACGCGAACCTGTGCCACGTGGCGCTCGAGGAGAGACTGCTCTACGCGCCGAAGCGTCTGCACATCTCGAAGGGCTCGTTCATTGAGAGCGCGGCCAAGATCTGTGGCCTCGGGGTGCGGTACTGCGAACCGGAGGAACTGCTCGCGTTGCGCGGCAGCGGCCGGGTATTGAACGTAAAGGTTGATGCCTCGAGGGGGAGGGAGTCGGATGCCCGCGGATTTGCGCAGCGGATTCTGCAGGCCGCGGCGAGCTACCAGGCCTCTGATGTCCATCTGCACAGAGCGACCGAGGACCGATACTCGACGATCGAGTTTTCCGTCGATGATCGTGTTTATGTCGTAGACGATTCCGTCACGCACGTCGAGATGGACGCGCTCATGGGGGCGTACGTGCAGGGGCTGGCGAGCGCGGGCGGCACACGGCTCGTGGACGGCGACATGCAGCACTCTGTGATCGGTGCCGACCGGCTGAAGTTCGCCGAGGGCATTGAGTCTGTGCGTGTGGCACGCGGACCGTGCTACCCGAAGTCAGGCGGCGGGAAATTCATGACGCTCCGTCTGCAGTATCGGGAGGGACCGGCGCGCGGAAGCGCGGTTGACCACCTCGGTATGCGATTGCGACTTCCCCCGAGACCTGTCGGGGGGCTTGGCTTTGCCGCGCTCGGCTACTTCCCGGACCAGATCGTGCAAATCGAGCGCGCGCTGCAACTCGACACTGGGATCATCGTGATGGCCGGACCGACCGGTTCCGGCAAGTCGACGGCGTTGTGGGAGATGCTCGTTGCGCTGCGCAAACGGTGGCCGTACCGCCGGGTGGTGACAGCGGAAAACCCGCCCGAGCGGGAGATTCCGGGCGCCGTGCAGCTTGAGATCGGTGGCGACGAGGTCGAGGTCGCCGCGCAGTCGAAGGCGTTCGGAGAAGCACTGCGCATGATGTTGCGCATGGCCCCGAACGTGATCCTGGTCGGTGAGATCCGTGAGGGCCCGATCGGACGGCTTGCGATCGAGATCTCCAATTCCGGCCATCTCGTCATGACCACGATCCACGCCAATAACGCCGCGATGATCGTGCCGAGACTCGAGACCACACGCGGATTCGAACTCGAACGTGGGGCGTACTGCACGCCGGACGTTCTGCGCATGCTCGTTGCGCAACGCCTGGCGCCGCGGGTTTGTCCAGGATGCTCGGTCTCGTACGAGCAGGCGAAAGACCGCCAGGGTGCGGTCGAGGCGATGAAAGCGATGAGCAGCTATTCAGCCGACGTGAGCCGGGTGCGATTCGAGGGACCGGGGTGTGACATGTGCGCCGATACCGGCACGGCCGGGAAGATAGCGGTGGCCGAGGTGGTTCCGGTCACAGAGCAGATCTCGGACAAGCTGCGTGGTGGCGTCGATGACGATGCGGAGCTGAAATCACTGATCGGCGCCGCGGCCGGCGGGTTCATGCATCACAGAGCGATCGCGCTTGCCTTGAGAGGGGTATCCGACCCGCTCGCCATGCAGACGAAAGTCGGCTGGATCGGCCAGTGTCGATCGGATGCCGAGCTCGAGTGGGTCGAGCGATCCCTGAAATACATCGATAGCGGTGAGCTGCCTGTCTAGAGCCGACCATGCGCGTGCAAGATCTTTTTATCCACGTCTATTGGAGGCCGGCTTGGTTCTGGGGGCTCGCGCTTGCGTTGGCTGCGATCGATATCGTCGCGTCCTGGCGAGTCGGTCAGGCCATCCGCATCAGCGGGCGGCCGCTCCTTTCGGCGAAGCGCCGGGTGTACATCAATGTGGCAATTCTTGCCTCTTTCGTTGTGCTCTCCGTGTTGCGGTTCTACAACAGAGATCATTTCGCGCTCGCGTGGTTTTTGATCTCGCAGATCGCTATAGGCGTGATATCGGTCCGTCCGTTGCTCGGCCGGGTCATCGCTCTGCGTCGTGGCTATAAGCCCGGCCAGG
>JBMFWZ010000058.1:0-19091 GCA_049964755.1 Steroidobacteraceae bacterium
GCGCCGCGGGGAAGCCCGGAGCCGCAAGGAGCGCCCCGCCGGGGATCGGGAGTCCGCGCCTGAGCGGCGGACGCGCTCCCCGTCCTCCAAGGGTCCGCGGCTCGAGACGTACCGGATTGAAGTCGGACACGCCCATAGCGTGCAGCCGGGGAATATCGTGGGCGCGCTCGCCAACGAGGCGGGCCTGGACGGCCGCGACATCGGACATATTGACATCCGGGAAGATCACAGCTTCGTGGATCTGCCGCCGGGCATGCCGGAGGAGGTCTTCGAGAACCTTCAGGCCGTTCGGGTGCGGGGAACGGAGCTGCGCATCAGCCGCGTCGGCGCGAAGCCGGAGGGTTCGGAGCGCCCCGAGCGCCGTCCTCCCGCGCCCAAGGGCATGCAAGGCCCGAGAGGCAAAGGCACTGCACCTCGGCACGGTCACGCGCCTAAACATCGCGGCAAGCCCCCCCGCCGCTGAGGCGGGGGACGCATCGGGCGGCAAGGGACGCCGCTTTGTGCTGAGATTCGCTCCAGACGCCTGCGCCCCTCCTGAGCCGAACACGTCAGTCGCCTACGCGCTCCTCTTGCGCGGCGGTCTGAATTCCTGACCCCGGTGGGCCACCACGGCAAAGGCCGCAGCTGAAACGAACGCCCGTCGGATGGGATCGTCCTGTTAAGCTGCCGCCATGAGCCGCATCCTGCTCGCGACGTTGGGTTCGCTCGGCGACCTACATCCCTACATCGCGGTGGGTAAAGCCCTGCGCGCGCGCGGACAGCAGGTTCGTCTAGCAACTTCGATCGAATATCGCGTGCGCGTCGAGGCCGCCGGCCTCGAATTCGCCCCTCTACCGCCCTCGCTCGCCGAACTCGGCGAACCGCAGCAGATCGCCCCATACTTCTTTGATCCCTGGCGGGGCCCTCAGCGCCTGTTCGAGGCCATGATCAACGCCCCGCTGCGACGCGCCTGCGAGGCGCTGCACACGGCGACTGAGGACGTCTCGATCGCGGTCTCGCACCCATTGACGCCCGCGCTGGCACTGATGGCCGAGGCGCGCGGAGTGCCCTGGCTCTCGAGCGTACTCGCCCCGTTCAGCCTGTTTTCGCTCTGCGACCCACCCGTGATCCCAAACCTTCGATGGTTGCAGCACCTGCCGCGCATCGGCCGCTGGCCGCACAGCGCCGTGCATCACCTGGTGCGCACCGCGGCGCGCCGCTGGGAGCGGCCCTTGCGTGCCTTGCGCGCCGAGTTGGGACTTGCGCCCATCGCCGGCGCCCAATTGATCGACGGGCAGTTCTCCCCGTTCGGCACGCTCGCACTGTTCGATCCACAGCTCGCACCACCGCAGCCCGATTGGCCCGCCCGGACCGTCCTCTGCGGGGCGGCCCTGCACGATGCGGCTGACCCGGCCGACCCCGTGGCGCCTGCCCTCGAACGACTCGAGCAATTCCTGGCCGCAGGCGCACCGCCCGTGGTGTTCGCGCTCGGGTCTTCGGCCGTCTGGCTCGCGCGAGATTACTGGCGACATGCGATTGCCGCCTGTTCCCATCTGGGAGTGCGCGGTGTACTGCTGACCGGCGAGCCGCTGCGCCAGAGGCTGCCGAGCACGATCGCCGCGTTCGATTACCTGCCGTATTCGCTGCTGTTCCCGCGCGCCGCGGCGATCGTTCATCAGGCCGGCATCGGTACGCTCGCGCAGGCGCTTCGCTGCGGGCGGCCACAACTGCTGACTCCGGCCGGGTTCGACCAGTTCGACAATGCCGCGCGCGCCGCGCGGCTGGGAGTCGGCCGCATCCTGCCGCTGCGCCGGGCGCACCACAGCGCCCGCCTGGCGCACGCGTTACACGGACTCCTCGCCGAGCCCGCGCATGCCCAAGCGGCAACGGCGGCCGCCAACACGTTGCGTCGGCTGGACGGCGCGGGCGCTGCGGCCGATCACATCATCGAGTGCGTCCGCGCCCTCCCGGTCTGAGGCGGCCTGCACGCAGCGATGTGACTACATGCGCCCGCGGCGCTGCGCGCCTGCTCAGGGCACGGGATGAAAGAGCAGTCCCTGCACTTTTCCGCCCGGCGTCAGCGGCGCGACGATCACCTCGAGACGCCCGTGCGCAAAGGTCGCCAAGTAATCATCGGCACCGTCGCCGAGCACCTTGAAGTGGCGCAGCGAGCGCAATGCGCCGAGTGAGTGGAAGAGCGCGGCGGCCTTCCCAGCCTGACTGCGCGCCGCGGCCGCGAGCGCCGGGGCCATTTGGGCGTAGAGCGCGTGGCCGGACCGTTCGAATGAGAGGATCTGCGCCCGCGCCGCCGCGGCCGTTCCCGGTGCCGGAAGGTTGCGCAGGATCCGCTGCCGCAACTGCGCGGTGGCGCGCTCGGCGATCTGGCGGGACACCCGGGGCGCCGCTCTCAGATACCCGTTCTGATGCAACACCAACCCTGTCACCCGACCGTGCGCATCGGTGAGGAAACTGATCTGCGCCGCCACCACCGTCGCGAAGAATTTCGTGGGACTCTCCGGGTACTCTCGTACCGGCGCTTGTCCAGTGAGCTGCGCGAAGTAGCGATCCCCGCGGCGGTAGACGTGAAAGAACGCCATCGGGGCGAGTTCGTAATAGCCGACGAATCGGTCGAAGTCGCTCGGATCGAACGCAACCTGATGCTGCGGCCGAGTCTGATCGGCGAGCCGACGGGCGCGCAGCGCCAAAGTTGGATCCGTCGCATGCGGTGGCACGGTAGCGGCGCGTGCCAAGCCTCGTGCACCGACGACAGCGGTCAGACCCAACGCTGTGACGAGGGCGCCGGCACCGATTGCCCTGGGGACCACACCGAGCGAACGAGCACGCACCTGATTCATGAGGACCTCCCCGCGCTGCTGCAATGCTGCCCCCGATGCACCCTCAACTCGGCGGCACCCGAGCGGCACGCAGAGCGAGCAGACGTCCAGAATAGCACCGGCTGCACTCACTGAGCAGCGCCCTCGTCGCCCCGCTCCGGGCCGCTACGGATTGCCGCTCGGCGCGGATCGCGCTTACGATCGCGCGATGGAATCCACTCTCGGGACCCTTTTGCCGCTGTTCTTCACGGAGCGGACCGCTGGCCGCGCCGTCGTCCTGGGGGTCTTGATCCACACCGCCGGATCCACCTACCAGCGCCCGGGAGCGCTCGTGTGCATCGCCGCCGACGGGCGCCATGCCGGTTTGATCTCCGGCGGCTGTCTGGAGGGCGACCTCGCCGAGCACGCGCGCGAGGTGATCGCCGGCGCGCCGGCGCGCCGCATCACCTACGACCTGCGCGATCCGCACGACCTGCTCTGGGGCCTCGGCGCCGGCTGTGAGGGTGAGATGCACATCCTGCTGGTGCGCGTTGGACCGCAGGAGTGCTGGGAACCGCTCACACACCTCGCCGCGGCGTACGCTGCGCACCGACCGACGGCCGTCGGATTCGTCAGCCAGACCCAGGACCCCAGCATGACGCTCGGCACGCTGGTGTTCCCAGGAGGCGCGGCGCACGAGCTGAGCCCGGACAGCGCGCAAGCTGCGCTCGAGCGCGCCGTCGGCGCGACCCAGCCGAGCGAGTTCGACGCATCGGGGCGCTATCGGCTCTTCCTGCTGCCGCTCGCACTGCCGCCGCGATTGTTGTTGCTCGGCGCCGGTCCGGACGCGTTGCCCGTGGTCCGCCTGGCTGCCGAGCTGCACTGGAAGGTGACCGTGATCGACCACCGCGCCGCACTGGCCTCGCCCAGCCGGTTTCCCGAGGCGGATCGTGTCCTGACGTTGCCCGCGGAGTCTCTCGTGACCGGACTCGATGTCGAGGGATTTCAAGCCGCCGTCGTCATGACCCACCAGCTCCAGGCGGACCGGGACTATCTGCGGGCGCTGGCGCGTACGCGTGTGCCGTACATCGGATTGCTGGGTCCGGCGGCACGAGCCGAACGCCTGCTGGAGGAACTCGGCGAGGATGCGCACCGCGTGCGCGAGCGGCTGCACGCCCCGGTGGGGCTCGATCTCGGCGGACGCTCGCCGCAGGCCATTGCGCTGTCGATCATCGCGGAGATTCTCGCGTTCATCCACGGCAAGGCCTACGGCGGCGCGCCACCCGGACCGTCGGCCGCGAGAGTGCAATGAGCGCACCGCGCGCCGAACTGCACGCCGTCGTGCTCGCTGCGGGCGCCGCACGCCGGTTCGGCACGCTGAAGCAGCTGCAGCCGATTGAGGGCGAAGCGCTCCTGCTGCGGGTCGCGCGCCGCGCGGCCGCCGCCGTCGATTACACCGTCGTGGTGCTCGGCGCCCACGCTGAGACGCTCGTGCCGCTGCTCGCCGAGAAGCCGTTCGCGCTTCACGTCAATACGCACTGGGCGGACGGGCTGGCCAGCTCGATTCGCACCGGTATTGCGGCGCTTGCGCCCACATGTGCCGGCGCGATGGTGGTGCTCGCTGACCAAATGGCGATCCGCACCGAGCACTACGCGCAGCTGGCAGCACTCTGGCGGCAGGCCCCGGATTTGATCGCCGCGGCGCATTACGGCGGCCGCGCCGGGGCACCGGCGATTTTTCCCCGCAGGCTGTTCGCGGCGCTGCTCGCGCTCGAGGGCGACGTTGGCGCGCAATCCCTGCTGCGCGAGCACGCGGACGCGCTGAGGACGCTCGCGATGCCGAGCGCAGCGTTCGATCTCGACACGCCGGCGGATCTGACGGTCGGCCTGCAGTCCGCCCCGCGCTGAGTGCAGGTCGGCCTCGACCCAATGCCCGAGACGACGCTCAGGGTATACCCGGCGTGGCTGACCCGGCGGGCCGGCTGCCCTATACTTTGGGTGCGAGATCGCCCGGCCGCCCGCTCCAGGCGGCACCACGAACGCGGAGGCGCGCATGCACTTTTCGATCCTGGTCAATGGCAAGCGGCGCGTCGTGCAGGAGGATCCTGACACCCCGCTGCTGTGGGTGTTGCGCGACGATCTGCATCTGAGTGGGACGAAATTCGGCTGCGGCATCGCTCAGTGCGGGGCCTGCACGGTGCATCTGGACGGCGTTGCGGCCCGTGCCTGCGTTACCCCGATTTCTGCCGTCGGCACCGCTGCGGTCGTCACGATCGAAGGCATCGGGGCGAGCGACTGGGGCCGCAAGGTCAAAGCCGCCTGGCTCGAACTCGACGTCATGCAGTGCGGATACTGTCAGGCCGGGCAGGTCATGTCGGCGACGGCGCTGCTGGCGAAGAACCCTCGGCCCACCGATGCGGACATCGACCAGGCCATGCATGGCAACATCTGCCGCTGCTGCACCTACACCCGGATCCGCGCAGCCATCAAGCGGGCCGCCGGTCTACCGACCGCCGACACGCGGGAGGCGCGCTCATGAGTGACCGAGATGTTCCTGAGCCGCTCCAGGATGTCACGGGGCTCTCGCGCCGGGAATTCCTGAGCGTCGCGCTCACCGCCGGCGGCGGACTGCTGCTGACGCTGAACCTGCCGAGCGCCGCCGGCGCCCCTGAGCAACCCGCGGCGGCACCTCTGAATCCCTACATCCGCATCGACCCGGACGGCACGATCGTCATCGTGGCGAAGAACCCGGAAATCGGCCAGGGCATGAAGACCACCCTGCCGATGCTGATTGCCGACGAACTCGACGCGGACTGGAGCAGCGTACGGGTCGAGCAGGCCATGCTCAATCCGATCTACGGCCCGCAGTTCGCCGGTGGCAGTCTCGGCACGCCGTTGAACTGGATTCCGATGCAGCGTGTGGGGGCGGCGGGCCGACAGATGCTGCTCGCTGCCGCGGCGCACACCTGGAACGTTCCGCTCGACCAATGTGTCGCGGAGCGCAGCACCGTGCGCCACCTCGCCAGCGGGCGGACTCTCGGCTACGGCGCCCTGGCGAGCCGTGCCGCCGCGCTGAGTGCCCCGGACCTGAGCACCGTGCGGCTGAAGACTCCCGCCGAGTACACCATCATCGGGCGCTTCACCGGTGGCGTCGACAGCCCACGGGTACTCGCCGGGGAGCCGTTGTTCGGCATCGACATGCAGCTGCCGGATATGAGTTACGCGGTGTATGCGAAGTCTCCGGTCTTCGGCGCGCGACTGGTTCGCGCCAACCTCGAGGAACTCAAGGCGCAGCCTGGGGTACGCGAGGCGTTCGTGCTGCGTGCCTCGCAGCCAGATGCCGCGATCAAGATGGGGCTGGTCGACGGTGTGGCCATCATCGCCGACAAATGGTGGGATGCGCAGAAGGCACTGCGCAAGCTGCGGGCGGAGTGGGAACCGCAAGCCGCCTCGAACCAGAGCACGCACGCCTTCGCCCTCGAGGCCAACCGGCTCGCGCGCCTCTCGCCACAGACCGTCCTGCGACGCGACGGCGATGTCGAGACCGCCTTGGCCCACGCGCACAAGACCGTGAGCGCCGCCTACGCGTATCCCTTCCTGGCACACGCAACGCTCGAGCCGCAGAACTGCACCGCACGAGTCGGGCAGGATGGCAGCGTGGAGATCTGGGCGCCCACCCAGAACCCCGCGCCGGGCGCGCAACTCATCGCCCAAACCCTCTCCATCGATCCCGGCAAGATCCGCGTTCACATGACGCGGGTCGGCGGGGGATTCGGTCGACGGCTGAACAATGACTACATGGTCGAAGCGGCGGCGATCGCCTGGCATGCCCGCCGACCGATCAAACTCCTCTGGAACCGCGAACAAGACCTCCAGCACGACTCGTATCGCCCGGGGGGATTTCATCACTTCACCGCCGGGCTCGATGCCGAGGGCCGGCTGACGGCGTTTCGCGATCACTTCATCACCTTCGGCCAGAACGGTCACGTCGCCTCCTCGGCGGGACTGCCACACGAGCACTTCCCGGCCGGATACGTGCCCGCCTTGCAGTTTGCGCAGTCGCTGATCCAACTCGATGCCCCCACCGGCCCGATGCGCAACCCCGGCGGCAACGCACTCGCCTTCGCCTTCGAATCGTTTCTCGACGAAATCGCGCATGCCGGCGGCCGTGACCCGCTCGCGCTGCGCCTGGAGCTGTACGGTCCGGCACGCGTACTTCCAGCTCCTCCGCCACGTTACGGAGTGACGCCTCCGCCGTTCGACACCGGCCGCGTTCGCGGCGTACTGGAGGACGTCGCGCGCCGATCCGCGTGGGCGCAGCGCAAGCGCCTGCCGGCCGGAACCGGCATGGGCCTGGCGTTCTACTACAGCCATTTTGGTTATGTCGCCGAGGTCATCCAGGCGAGCGTTACGCCCGACGGCATCCCGCGCGTGCACAAGGTGTGGGCGTCCGTTGACATCGGCAGCCAGATCATCAACCCGGCCGGCGCCTACAACCAGGCGCAAGGCGCGATTCTCGACGGACTCGGCCAGGCGCTGCACCTGCTCGTCACTTTGGACGAAGGACGCGTGCTGCAGAAGAACTTCGATACGTACCGACTGCTGCGCATCGAGGAGGCCCCGCCCATCGAGGTGAACTTCGTGCGCAGCGCCAACCCCCCGACCGGCCTCGGCGAGCCGGCGCTGCCACCGGCCCTGCCCGCGCTGTGCAATGCACTGTTCGCCGCAACGGGCAAGCGCATCCGTTCGTTGCCGATCGACACGCAATCGCTGCGCACCCTCGCCGCCTGAGCCGAGCGTGGCCGACAGGCGCGCCAGAGGATCTACGCCGCGTGACTTTCCGCCGACTTCGAGGCGCAGAGTCACGGTGCGTATCGGCGCCGGCTGAGCGAGTCCGCCGCAATGACGAGCGTCGCGGTGCGCGGCTCGGCAACCGCCGAGAACCTGCAGACGGTGAGTTTTGCCGGAAAAATGAGCGCGACCGCATGCGCGCACATGGCGTATGCCGCATTCCGGTGCTCGATGACACCGAGCAGCTCGCTGGGATTCTCTCGCTCGATGATCTGCTGAAGCGGCTGGCCGCCGATGCCGCTGCGCTCGCCGACATCGGAATGCGCAAGGCAGGATTGGGAGCACCGCCTGCGTCGCTGAAGGGACGCTGCGGCACCGACCGGTGCGCATCGCCGCAGCTGTCGTCGCGGCGTGTGACGGCTGGTAAAATCCCAGTCGCCCGAACTGCCGGGCGCCCCCCCTCCGAGGACTCCCAGGACCGCGATGAACACGCCCGCTCTCTTCACACCGCTACGCGTGCGCAATCTCGAACTTGCCAACCGTATCGTGATCGCTCCGATGTGCCAGTACTCGGCCGACTGCGGCCGCATGACCGACTGGCATCTGATCCACCTCGGCCAGCTTGCCCTGAGCGGCGCGGGACTGCTCACCATTGAAGCCACTGCGGTCCTCCCGGAAGGGCGCATCACCTATGCGGACGTCGGTCTGTGGAACGACGAGACGCAGGCGGCCATGGCCGACATCGTCGAGCGCATCCGCCGCTACGCGCCCATCCCCATTGCGGTGCAGCTGGCCCATGCCGGACGGAAAGCCTCGACCGAGGTGCCGTGGAAAGGGGGACAACAGCTGCCGCCGACCGATGTGCACGGCTGGCAGACCCTCGCCCCGTCCGCGCAAGCATTTGCCCCGGGTCAGCTGCCCCCGACGGCACTCGATCGGGACGGGTTACGGGCCGTGCGCGAGGCCTTTGCAACCGCCGCGGCCCGCGCCGGCCGCATCGGGCTCGATGCCGTGCAGATCCACGCCGCGCACGGCTATTTGCTGCACCAGTTCCTCTCCCCGCTCAGCAATCACCGCGAGGACGAATACGGCGGGTCGCTGCAGAACCGCATGCGGTTTCCGCTCGAGGTGTTCGACGCGATCCGCGCCGCCTTCCCGGCAGAACGGGCGGTGTCAGTGCGCGTTTCGGGCACCGATTGGTTCGACGGCGGCTGGGACTGCGAGCAGACCATCGCTTTTGCCGAACAACTGCAGGCGCGCGGCTGCGATGCGCTGCACGTCTCGAGCGGCGGCCTGCATGCCGCCCAGCGCATTCCGGTGGGGCCCGGCTACCAGGTGCCACTTGCCCGCGCGGTCAAGGCGGCCGTGCGGATCCCGGTGGTCGCCGTCGGTCTGATCACCGGGTTCGAGCAGGCCGAGGCGATCGTCGCGACCGGGGATGCTGATCTCGTGGCGCTGGCGCGCACGGCGCTCTACGACCCGCGCTGGCCCTGGCATGCCGCCGCCGCACTCGGCGGCCAGGTCCGCCCCGCGCCGCAGTACCTGCGCTGCGAGCCGCAGCGATTGCGCGGCCTGTTCGCCACAGGCTGAGCGGCACTAGCGCCCGAGCGCCCAGAGCACGACGGCGTCGAACAGTGCCTTAGCCTGCGGGGTCATCTGGTCGTAGGACGGGTTGTCGAGCGGCAGCAGTGCACGGCGGGCCGGGGCGATGAATCCCCCGGCCATCCGCGCCCCTTTCGGGTAGCCGAAAATCGCGTCCTCACGGGGCTCATTGGGAAGCGTGGCGATCACGGTCGCATCCGGCAGCGGCCAGGCCCACTTCAGCACGCCCGGTTGGTCGGTGAACTTGACCAGCCCGGGCTTCAGACCCGCCGCCATCGGGCTCCACGCCCCAACGATATCGAGATAATTCTCCGACGGATCGACGCTCTCGAGCAGCTCGCCGTGCTCACCGTAATCGACGTAGCGGTTGCGACCGCTGAAGTGCAGCGTATCGGACAGCAACCCCTCGAGGGAAATCAACGGAATCGGTGCGTTGATGTATTTGTTGGCTAATTTCCACTTCGAGCAGGTGCCGGAGATGATGATCAGATTCATCCCGTGCGCGATGCTCTGTGGGGCCATCTGATCGGCAACGGTGACCGCGAAGCCCAGATGGCGCAGATGCGCGACGATGTGCGCATCGGAACGGCGCCCCTCTCCGCCATTGACCCGCTCGACATATAGGAGTTTCTTGCCGCGCGCGGCCTCACGTAACGCCGCATCGAGCGCGCGGGGATCGTATTTCGGCTCCGGCGGTGGCGGTGAAGCCGCCCAGCGTAGAGCAGCATCGAACAGCTTCAAGCCTATCGCCCAGCGGCGCAGGTTCGGATCCCTGGCCGCCGGCCCGTGCACTGCAGTGAGCAAATGGAAATTATCGCTGCCCAGGTAGAACCCAACCCGGCGCGCCGGTGCGGTACGCCCGTTGGCGAGCGTTGCCTCGCGCTCGTAGGTGAACACGCCGGCATAGTGACGTGAGCCGAAGAAGTCCGTGATCACCGTGCCGCCCGGCCCGGGATCACCCCAGCCGGCCGTCTGCGGCTCCAGGTACAGTGTCCCGAACAACTGCGGCCGCAACCCGACGGCGCGGCTGATCTCGGAGGTGATGTTGGCCCCAAAGCCGTACAGCACCGCGAAGCTGTCCGCATAGTGCTGTACCGGATCGATGACGTCGAAATCCCGGTGCAACACCGCTCCGGTCATACCGAGATTTGGATAATCGAAAGTATTCCAGGTGAAAATCGGCACCGGCGAATCGGCAAACTTGTCCTGCAGCACCCGCGCATTCGCGGTCGAGGAGATGACGATCAGGGCGGCGCCGCGGGCCGCCGACGGATTTACCTGCGCATCCACCGTACGCACACGCAAGCCCATTTTGCGCAGGTGACGCGCCACGAGCACATCATCATTAGGCTCTGGGGCGCTCGCCCCGCCGGTGACGAACAGTACCGTTTTACCCGCAAGGGCCGACCACGGCGCGAGCGCCGCTCGCGCCTGGGGCCAGGTGACCAGAACTCCGAGTACGCACGCTGCAAGATTGCGCGCGACGCCGCGCCACCGTTTCATCGTACCTCCGATCGGCCCATACCGAGCACCCACAGGACGGCAGGTCCGCCCGTCTTTGGCGTCACCGCGAGCCACAGCTCACCGACCCGCCTGACCAGTGTGAGCGCGCTGCAGCGGCCCGGAAGCCGAAGGTGTCCCTGATCGCGATATCGCACGAATGCCTGCATCTGAATGCCCGCCACGGCGCTCGCGCCGGCGAAGAACACCCCTCCCTTCCAACCGCGCGCACCGAAAGGATGGAATGCGAACACCGCCTGCTGCTGCAGGCCACCCGGGATGGGCAGGCGAACGAACGTGAATCCCAGGTCCGCATCGACGATGAGCGTCCGATCGTTGGCGCAGCCGACGAATAGCCGGCGTCCGACGGTGTCCATTGCCAATGCGCCCGGCGCGCGACAGCGATGCAGCGGTATCGCGCCGGAATTGCGCATCGGGTCGGCATCCACAACGTCGAGCGCTCCGCGCGCCGCATTCGTCACATACAGCGTGCCGCGGCCGTTGCCGGCCATCTGGCCGAGCGCGCCACCGAGGTGCACACGCCCCAGCGACCGGCCTGAGCTCGGGTCGAGCCGCACGATGTTACCGCTCGAGCGACTCTCCACGAACAGCAGGTTCGCCTGGCGGTCATAGAGCAACCTTGCGGGTCTGTCCGAATCAAGCACATGGCGATGCTCTACGGCGAGCGTGCGTGGCGCGAGAAACACGATCTCCGCCGGCGCTCGCACCGCCGCGACGATCTCCCCGGCGCCATTGCGCACCAGCGCGCTCACCGTCCCGGGAAGTCGCCGGTGTACGGGCAGTGGTGCGCCGCTTAGTGCATACCCTTCGATGCGGCGCCCCTGGGCAACATAGATTTGCTGAACCTGCGGGTCGAACAGCAGCGCATGAACGGCACCAGCCGCCGGCAATTCGATCCGACGTATCAGACGGTAGGGAAACCCGCTCGCGGCCGCAGCGGGGGGCATCAGGTTCAGCAGCACCGCCCCGATGGTGAGCGCCGCGAAGCGACCCACTTTGGCAACACGCATGCCCTCAGCTCCCGCCGGCCAGACCGGCCTGATGCAATGCGGCATGCACCTGGAACGCCCGCAGCGGCAGGAACACGCCTTCTTGGCGCACGTCACGCTGCCCTGCGCGACTGAGAATGAGGCGCAAAAACTCCGCCACGACCGCCGGGAGCTGCGCGCGGGGGCGCAAATTGACATTTGCATAGATCACGCGACTGAGTGGATAGCGGGCGAGCGCGACATTCGTATAGGTCGGGGACACCGCCGCAGAACCTCGACCGAGCGAGAGAATCTTCACCCCCGCATCGATGAACGCGAGTCCTGTATACCCGATGCCGTCCGGGTCTGCAGCGACGCGACTTGCCACGGGGAACACTGTGCGGCTGAAGCGCATGCCGGACCGCCAGTGCCCTCGAAGCGCGCCCTGGTTGAGCACACGCTCGCGCACGAACTCCTCGAATCCGTTCCACGGTTTGATGCCATAGACGTGGATTGGACGGTGGGCCCAAGCACCGCGTACGCCCACGTCTCCCCAGGTCGTTGCCGCTCGATCCCCGCGCAGATGCGAGCGGGAAAAGATGGCATCGAGTTGCGTGAGCGTCAACCGCTTGACCGGATTGCTTGGATTGGCGATGACTGCCACGGCATCCAGGTAGCCGAAATGCCGCCACGACCCGCCGGAGACCGGCACGCTGGTCGGCGGGTAGCCGTATCGCGCACGGAACGAGGTGACATCGGTCGGCTTCAGTTCACGGGACACGAAGGCAATATCGATACGTCCATTGCGCAGCGCTGTCGCCGCATCACTGCCTTCAAAGGGCGGGCCGAACACGACATGTACGTCAGGATAGTCGCGCGCAAAGGAGCGGATCCACGCACGCACCAGGATCGGCATCGTATCTGAGCACATGACACGCAACGTGCCGCTCAGTGTTCGCGGATACCGGGGCGTAAAGCGCTTTAACTGCGGGTCCAATGTCGGCTGCAGCACCTCTGGCCTCGGCAGCGGCCGCCCGTAGCGCATCCCCGCCAAATCCTCGGCATGTGTCTGCACCGCGTGCGCCGGTGCCGGCGGCAATTGCCACTCGACCGTCGCCGCCCCACCGACGCCCGCGCCGGCCCACGCGCACACCGGCGCTGCCAGCGCGAGCACAACAGCCCACGCCGAAAGAGCGCGGGCACAGGCAATAAACAGCCTCATCGCAGGTAGACCCGCGCCGCGAGCGTGAAGGTGCGCGGCGCACCCGGCAACACGTTGAGATTGTCCGTAAATCCAGAACTCTGGTAATAGGTGGCATCGAGCAAATTGGTGACTTTGAAGGTCAGCGTGTATCGGGACCGTACGTAATACAATGCGGTATCCACTCGAGTGTAGGCGGGCAGAATCAACATCGGCTCGGCTGTCGTCGGGCTGATGCCGTTGCGCTGTCCGTCATGGATGATGCCCAGGCCAATTCCGAAGCCGCGCAACGCGGGACTCGAGAACTGATATCTCGACCACAGGTGTTCGGCCATCCGCGGCACATTCGGCAACTGCAAACCGACCTCATAGCTGTCGGTCGACTGTGTGATCTGCGCGCGCGTATAGGCAGCACCAGCGGTGATCTGCCAGTTCGGCAGCGGGCGGGCATTCACCTCGAACTCAGCGCCCTTGGATTGCGCCCGGCCGACCTGCTCATAGCAGGATCCATAGTTTGCGCAGGCGAAATGACTGAAGGTGTTCTTCTCGTCAATCCGAAACAGTGCCAGCGTGGAGGTGAAACGACCATGCAAAAAGCTGTCCTTCGCCCCGACTTCATATTGGGTGGCGGATGTCGGCACAAAATTGCTCGTCCCATCGATGCTGATGGCGTTCGATGGGGACGGCTCGAACGACGTGCTGTAGCTGGCGTAAAGACTCCAGTGCTTGTCCGGCTGATACACGATGCCGCCCATCGGCAGCACGTCGTGCGCAGTCGAGACCGTCTCCGGCGCGTAGTTCCCGGTGATCGGATAGAATGTTCGCAGCCACTGCTTGTCGTAGGCGTAGCGCAGACCAACCGATCCCTTCCAGTGGCGCGAGAATGACAGCTCATCGGCCATGTACGCACCGAAGTTCTCGATCACCTCACTACGATCATCGAGCAGCGTATCGTGCCCCGGCGCCACCAACGGCAGATCGGCCAATGCGGGCACATTGGCATAGCTGGGGTTGTAGATACTGATATTGAGCGAATCCGGTCCGGTGGCTGGTGCGTTGAAGAATTGCGTTCGATCCTCGTACGCAGAGTCTCGTCCTCCGGTCAATCCAACGACCATCTGATGAGTGACACCGAAGGTATTGAATTTCATCTCCAGATGCGTATCGATGTAGTGATACCCGCGCTGATTCAATTGTCCGCGCGCACGCCGCTGAATGAATTGCAGATTTTTACTGATCGCGTACATATCGAAGCCGCGGGCTTCGTCGGTATGCCACACGTCACGTGTTTCCAGGTGCCATGTCCAACCATTGGTGAAGCGATGCACGAAAAACATCGACAGGACGCTGCCGTGCTCCTTACCGTAGTCGTTCGGCTGCTGGTAACGCGTCGTGATGGGCGCCACGAGATTGATATTGTTGTTCGGCGCCACCAGATAACTATCGTAGCTGTAGTGCAGCGCCTGATAGACGTATTGCAAAGTCAGTTTCGTGGCTTGCGATATTCGCCACGTGAAGCTCGGTGCAAGATAGATATCGCGGTTATAGGCATACGTGCGATACGTATCGGCATTCTGGTCAGAAAAAATGAGTCGGTAGAGAAAATGCTTATTGCCGGCGATAGGACCGGTGGCGTCCATTCCGGCCGTAAATCCCGGCCGCTGGGTGACCCCGACGCCATGTCCGTCGTAGGTGTTGCCAATCGCGGAGAGCTCAACTGAGCTGTGCGGCTGAGGCTTTTTCGTCACCAGATTAATAAAACCTCCGGGCTGCTCCTCCCCGTTCAACACAGAGGCCGGTCCTCTGACAACGTCGATACGCTGGATGCCGATGGTCACTGGTGAGCCGAACCGCGTGGCGAGCCCCGGCAGCCCGTCGACCAGGATCGAATTCTGGTCATTAGCACCGCTCTGGAAGCCACGAAATACGATGTCATAGCCGGTAGAGCCAGCGCTCTGAATACCGGTCATGTAGGAGTAGAGCGAGGAAACCTGCTGCGCCTCAATGGCGTGCATGAAACTCTGGGTGTAGGTCGAGATGGAGAATGGGGTGTCCTTAGCCGGTAGGTTCATCTTCATCGCGCTGAAGCCCGCGTTGGAGATGAACCGCGCCTCAACCAGGACGGTTTGCAGCGCCGGCGGTCGCTTGCGGATCCTGGGCGTGCTGATCTTGGCCTGCGGCGGCGGTCGCGAGGTCGTCGCGTCAGTCGTTTGCGGCGGCGAACTGGATTCGGCAGTATTCGCCCGACGGATCGCAATGGTGCGAGCATTCACACGGACGAACGTGAAGCCAGAGCCGGAGAGCAGCTGCTGCAGCGCAGCCTCGGCGCCCATGCGACCGGCAACCCGGCGCGCCTTCAAGTGCTGCAGCGCCCGGTAGTCGAACAGCAGTTGCACATGCGCTTGACGCGCAAACACGTGCAGCGCCGCCGGCAGCGGCTGCGCAGAAATATTAAAGGCGACTGGAGGGTCCGCCGCCGCCGCAAGCGGCGCGACTGCCAGCGCGGCACACACCAGCAAAACCACCCCCAAGCACTCTCGCCATCGTGCGATGCGTAGCATGTGACCCCCTCAGTCGTTCTTTTCGTACGCCTGAGTATCGACGGATGGCGCGTGAGCTTCCTATACGGTGATTGCTTCTCACTTAGTGGCGGCGCGGTACAGTAGGATCGTATGCCGTGGGCCTGGCAGCGCGCGGATATCGAAAGAGTGCCCCAGGGCCGCCACGAAGCTGTGCACCGCGAGGACGCGGAATGTTCCGCCCACACGCAGGCGCAGCAACGTCGGATCAGTCAGAACGATCTTGCGATAATTTGAACGATTAAACGCGGCGACCGCCTGACCGAGTGTCTCGCCGTGGAAATCCAGTTTGCGTCGCAGCCAGTGCAGCTGTCTTGAGATCTGCTGCGCAGCATCATGTCGTACCACAACGCGATGCGCCGTAAGCACCGCCGCATCGCCGGCCCATAACACGGGCGTACTGCTCGGCGAAGCGGAGGAGGCGCCGGCAGCCGGCAACACCGCGACTCGGCCGCGGCGAACGAATATCTGCACGGTTCGCGCGTTCTTGCGGCGCACGTCGAACACGGTCCCGACATCGCGCACGGTGCGCCCGTCGGCGCTGACTTGGAAGGGCCAGCGACTGTTATGAACGACTTTGAACTGCGCCTCGCCGCGCACCAGAACGACGGAGCGCGCCGCAGCATTGAACCGCACGAGCAGTTTGGTGTTCGCATTGAGTGTTGCAACGGTTCCGTCGGACAGGATGACGCGAGAGAGCGCATGGGGTCCGGTTCGAAAGGCCTTTGTCACACGCTGAGCAGAGAAATTCCACCAGGTCAGCAGCCCCGCGGCCGTCGCGGCCACCGCCAGCGCGGCCACCGCTTGTCGGCGCAGGCGCGACGAGACGGTGGCCCGCTCGCGGGCTGAGCCCTTACGCGCCGGCGCCAGCAAATCCGGATCGATGGCCGCATCCGGCGGGCGCAACCGCTTCAACCGCTCGGTGCGCGCCCATGCCTCGGCCAGCCGTAGATAGGCGGCGCGGTGGCGTGGATCTTCGGCCAGCCACGCCGCAAGTTCGGCGGTTGCAGCCGAACCGCGTGCGTCGCAGCGAGCGATCCACTCTGCCGCCCGCTGCTCGATGTTCGTCGCTTCACTCATGACGTTTCAATCGCCGCGCTAGTCGACTAGCCAGAGAATACGGGTGGTCCGACCCGATCTCGCGTGCGAACAGTGTCTCGGCGCAGCGGCGTACCGCACGCGCAAGCAATTGCTCGACAGTGCCCTCCTTGATGCAAAGGCGTGCGGCGATTTCGCGCTGGGACAACCCATAGACGCGCCGCAGCGTCAGCGCCTGGCGGCAGCGTTCGGGAAGCTCTGCGACGCATTCAGCGAGCAGCGCAAGTTCCTGATGGGCATTGACGATTTCCTCAACCTGAGCCGATTCGTCGAGCACATCGAGTGCGGCGATATCTGCCACTAGATTAATCGGCACGACGTCCCTGTGGCGCAACCAGTCAAGCGCGACGTTACGCGCCACCGTCAGCGCAAACGCGCGAATGGAGCGAATCTCGTCACTGGACTCCCCCTGCGCGCTCAGTAAGCGCGCATAGGTTTCCTGCAGCAGTTCATCCACGTCCGCCGCGTTGTGCGCGTAGCGGAACAGGAACGCTCGCAGCAGCCCTTCGCATTCCAGGGCCTCCAGAAGATACCGATTGCCCGCTGTAGCCACTCCCCCCCCTGCCGACGAGCATGCGCCGGCCATGGGAGGGGACGCAAGGGCGTCCGCTTAAGTCAACGGATTCCACGGCACGAGAGGGCCGCAGATGTAGGAAGGATGCGCGTCGGCCGTCTTGTGCGCCGGACAGTACCCTATTCGGACAGATCCGGGTTGTACCACCCCTCGGGTGGGGCAACGCGGTCCGACTCCGGTGGTCCCCACGTCCCAGGCTCGTACGGATAGACCGGCGTGTCGGCTTTCAGCACCGGATCGACGATGCGCCAGGCCTCCTCCACGTAGTCCTCACGCGCGAACAAGGTGCGCTCACCGGCCATGGCATCGGTGAGCACCCGTTCATAGGCATCCATATCGTTGCCGCCCTCGTGGCGGCTGGCGAGCAGCTCGTTGGTTTGGCCGATACCGAGTTCAGCATCATCCATCACGTTCAGGCCGATGGCCATCTCGGTCTGCGGACTGATGCGAAAGCGGAAATAGTCGTGTTGCGGCGTGCATCCCGGATATACAGATGGCGGTCGGCGCAGATGCGCCACCACCTCGGTGCAGGTGACGGGCAGCGATTTCCCGGCGCGGATGTAAAACGGCACGCCCTGCCATCGCCAGTTGTCGACCGCCAGGCGCAGCGCCGCGTAGGTCTCGGTCTTCGACCCGGCCGCAACGCCAGGCTCATTCAGATAGCCGCGAAACTGCCCGCGCACCAGGTCCGAGGTGGTCAGCGGCGGAATCGCTTTGAGCACCTTCACCTTCTCGTCGCGAATCGACTCGCTGTCGGTACGCGCCGGCGGCTCCATGGCGAGATTGGCTAACACCTGGAACAAGTGGTTCTGCACCACATCGCGCACCGTGCCGACTGGATCGTAGAACGCGCCGCGACCCTGGATGCCGAAGTTCTCAGCCATCGTAATCTGCACGCTCTTGATGTAGTCGCGATTCCAGAACGCCTCAAGCAGCGCGTTGGTGAACCGGAAGAACACCATGTTGTGCACCGGACGCTTGCCGAGATAATGGTCGATCCGGAAGATGTGATCTTCGTCGAATGAGCTGAGCAGGATTGCGTTCAACTCGCGCGCCGACTGCAGGTCGCGCCCGAACGGCTTCTCCACCACCACGCGAGCACCTTGCGGGGTGCACCCGGCCTGAGCAAGGTGCTCGACGACCGTCCCAAACAGCGACGGGGGGATGGCCAGGTAGTGCACGGGTCGGCTCGCGCTCCCGAGCCGCACACGCAGTGCGCTGAAGGTCGCCGCGTCGCTGTAATCGCCATGCACGTAGGAGAGGAGATCGGTCAGCTTGGCAAACGCTTCAGGGTCGACGCCGCCGCCGTGTTTTTCCAGACTCTCTCGAGCACGAGCGCGGAATCGCTCGATGCTCCAGTCCGCTCGCGCGACGCCGATCACCGGCACATTGAGCACACCGCGTTGGACCATGGTCTGCAGCGCCGGGAAGATCTTCTTGTACGCCAAGTCTCCGGTCGCACCGAGGAACACGAGCGCGTCACTGTGGATGTCGTTCATAGGAACCTCCGCCGTCCTCGCTTACTTGGTGGGTTTCTCGAGGTGACCACCGAACCCGTAGCGCATCGCAGAGAGAACCTTGGCCTGGAAGTCCGCCTCACCCCGGGAGCTGAAGCGCTCGTATAGCGCGGTGGTGAGCACCGGCGCGGGCTGTCCTTCGTCGATCGCCGCCTTGATGGTCCAGCGTCCCTCTCCGGAGTCCGAGACCCGTCCGGCGAATTTTGCCAGCGGCGGGTCCTGCTGCAACGCTGCCGCAGTCAGATCGAGCAGCCAGGAGGCGATCACACTCCCGCGACGCCAAACCTCGGTGATGTCCGGCAGGTTCAGATCGTACTGGTAGTGCTGCGGGTCACGCAGCGGAGTCGTCTCCGCATCGACCTCGCTCGCGCGCTTGCCGACGTTCGCCGCACGCAGAATGCCCAGGCCCTCGGCATATGCGGCCATCAGACCATATTCGATTCCATTG
>JBMFWZ010000059.1:0-18983 GCA_049964755.1 Steroidobacteraceae bacterium
CTGTTGGCGCGCACGTGGCGTACTCAGCAACGGGCGCTCGTCAAGGCGACGAGTTTCGTCAGCGAGATCGCTGGCTCAATGCTGACCACAGACGATCAGGCCGCCGCGCTCCTAGTATTCACGCCCGCACTCGCCTACCTGTGCTGCATTCTGGGAGGCCCGAATTCGCGGGTGGAATCCCGTGCGTTGGCACCCGCTCGCTTCGCCCGCCTGCAGGCGCGGATCGGCGGTGCGGCCCTGCCCAGCCGACCGAGTTCGGAGGGAGAATGGATCGCCATGAGCTGGCTGTGCGAGATGACCGCCCTGTGCGAAGCCGCCGAGCAGCACGAGGCCCGCGTGAGATGGTTCGACTTTGAGGCGTTTCTGTCATCGCCCGCCACCTATTTGGCGGACGCGTTGCGAACACTCGGCGTGGTGCCGACTGTGCAAGATGTGGAAGCGCTGCTCGTGAGTCCATGGATGGGCCGGTACGCCAAGGCTCCCGAACACGCCTACGATGCCGCGTTGCGCCGCAGTGTGCTCGAGGTTGCGCAACGCGAACACAGGCGCGAGATCCGGCGGGGAATGGAGTGGCTTGCGCTCGCAGCGGGGCGCCATCGGCTCATCGACTCAGCCCTCGCACACTGAAGCGCTCACAAAGAGTGCCCCCGAGTACGTTGCAGCGGCCGGTTTCGAATCCTTTGACCAGACGGCAGCAGTTCCGGTCGGCCATAAAAGAAGCGGCGGGCCGAAGCCCGCCGCTGGTGTACTCCTGAACTGGAGTCGTGCCTCAGAACTGGACGCTGACCTCACCGAACACGTAGCGGCCACCCCAGTCGTAAGTACCGGGCATCGTGTTGCCGTTGCCGATCGGCGGCGACGGCAGGTCGGCGCTACCGATGACCGGCGGACTGTTGTCGAGCAGATTGTTGACACCCATCCGAATCATGATGCTGTCGGTCGGACGATAGGCGGCTGACAGGTCCAGGTAGTTGTACGCCGGAATCTTAGCATCCGTGCTGGAGATTCCGCCATTTGCCACCGTCTGTCCCGGGTTACCCAAGTTCGGGTTCGGGCTGAGCGCCTCGAGAGTCACACTGCTCATGTACCGCCAGCCCAGCGTGACCGACAGAGGGCGATACGGCGTGATCCAGGTCGCGGTCCAATCGTGTCGCCACTTGAACAACGGCCCACCCGCGCCGTTACTGAGGCCACTGCACGTCGGACCGTAGTAGCCGGCACAATTGTACGCGGTGGCCTGACCCAGAGCCGCGATCGGCGTCACCGTGTAGGAGTCGAGATACGTGCCGATGAAGTTCGTGGTGATCGCGCCCCAGCGGCCGAGTTCACGCGAATACGTCAAATTGACGTCAACGCCCTTTTCCTGCAGGTTGCCGACGTTCGCCAGCGTATCAATCGCGTAACCGTTCGGTGTGAGCCACAGCGTATTGGCTGCATCGCGGTGGATGAGGCTGCAGAACAGATCAGCGCTCGCGCAGTCCGCCACGATCGTATTCTCGCCAATGGAACGGATGATGTGCTCGATCTTGATGTCGTAATAATCAATGTTGGCTGAAAAATTGGGCAGCCAGCTGGGCGTGAAGCCGATGCCGAACGAACTCGTCAGCGCCGTCTCCGGTTTCAGGTTTGGATTACCGCCAGTCAGACCGTTGTACTGGGCAGCCGGGTTCGCCGCCACCTTGCCATACGCGCTGAGCGGCACGCCGGTCCGGGCGCATTGCGCAGGCGTGTATTGAGGCGTCGGACCCGCGCACGGATCCACTGATCCGTCGAGGCCGACGCTCTGCGGCGCATAGAGCTCCACGACGTTCGGCGCACGAACAGCGCGGGTGAAGGTGCCGCGCAGACGCACCTGCCGGTTCGGCGCCCAAGCCAGACCGAGTGAGAACGTATTGGTCTGGAACCCCAGGGCGTACGAGGAATGACGGTACGAATCGTCGGTAACCAGCGACTTCGCCCAGGGTTTATCCTGAATCAAGGGCAGACGCCCTTCGAAGTACTCGTCCCACGACTCAATGGCACCGCTGACGGGGAGTGTCGCGCCGCCCTGCCCGGCGAGATCTCCCGTTGAGAACTCTGTATCCGGCTGCGTGTAGGAGTTGACGTCGCGATACTCGGTGCCGAGTGCAACCTGAAGACCAGAGTGGGCCGTCGGCAGCTGCACGTACTGGCTGAGATCTCCATTGAAATTGGAGTCGACGATCTGCTGAACGACCGCGCCACGCTGCAGACCCGGAGTCTGCAGGTACTGGACCGCCGCCGGCGTGACCTGTCCTGGCGCGAAGATGTTCCACGGCACGCAACCGGCCGCCAAGCCTTCGGCGTTGCCCGCCGCAGTGACCGCGCACTCCGGAGTACTGCCCGGTGTGTTTGGCGCAACGACGCTGCCATTGAGGACACTGACGACGTTGAGTGCGTCGTTCAACTTAGTTACGGAAATGTCGTTGTAGTACGTATCCAGCAAGTTGACCATGTTGTACTGATAGCTGGCGTTGTACGACCAGTTGTCGTCGATCGCGCCTTTGACGCCGATCACTTCGCGCCAATCAATGTGCTCTAGGCTGTCCTGCCGGTTACCGCCCTCAATGTTGCGGCGCAGGATGTACAGCCCGTTGCCTGGCCCCCCCGAATTGACGAAGCCCGTCGTCAAACCACCGCACCACGTCTGTAGCTCTGAACTCGACAGGAAGGGGTTGGCGCAATCGACGTTGGAGGCGTTAGCGAAGTCGCCCGAGGGGGCGATCTGCAGGACAGTCTTATCGTCCATGAACATAGTGCTGCCGAACACGATCGCATGCGGGTTGATCGTGTAGTGCATGAATGCCCCGGCGTTCCACGTTTCATCCGGCGCTTGCATGTAGTTGAGCGGACCGTAATTGAAACGCGACTCATCCGACAGCGGCAGCAGCGCCCCGCCCGGGCCAACGGTGTTCGCATCTGCCGTCGTGCCACTGGCGTACTTCAGGAAGGTGCCGGGGTAGGAAGTGAGTGACCCGGAGCAGTTGAAGTTCCCGGTGCCCTTGGGCGGCAAATAACCGGAGGCCAGCGAGCAGGCACTGTAGGAGTAGCGGCTCTGCAAGGCCGCTGCGATGTTGCGGTAGCTGGCGTAGAAAGTGAAATTGCCCTTGTTGTCGGGCGTATTCATGCCGGCGATGATAGTCAGCTCTTTCTGCGCACCTGTCGCCACGCTGCTCGGAGCCTCGGCGAAATGATTGCCGGTTCGAGTGTTGAAATTCTCTAGATCCGTGATGACATTCTGGTCATTCCCGTTGCTGTGGAAGAACCCGCCGCCATTGGCGATGACCTTCACGCCCTGGAAATGCTGCATCAGCTTGAAGTTGACCACACCCGCAACGGCATCTGCGCCGTACAGCGAAGAGGCGCCGCCGGTGAGAATCTGCACGTTCTCGATCAGCGCGGTGGGGATCATTTTCACGTCTGAACCGCCGCCGCGCGGATCACCATACGGCATGCGCAGTCCGTCGATCAGCACCAGCGTGCGGTTCGCGCCGAGACCGCGCAGATTCACCGTCTCGGTGCCGGTGCCGCCGTTGATGCTGGTTGAGTTTTGGTCGGCAAAGACCTGCGGCAGACGGTTCAGTACGTCGTCGACGTTCACCGCGCCCATCTGCGAGAACTCCTTCGAGGAAACGAAGGTGACCGGGCTGATGGAAGTCTGGTTCGGTGAGAGCGCGATACGCGAGCCCGTCACCACCACCTCTTGCAGCTGCATCGCCGCCTGAGCGTTGGCGGGCGCCGCCGTCGGGTCCGCCGGACCGGTTTGTGTCGCCTTGTGCGCGTTGGCCGCGTTAGCGACTCCGAAGGCGGCAACCAGCGCTCCGCCCGCGAGGACGGTGCGGACTGCGGCGCGGACTAGGGGCTTGCCAAAATTTCTGTTGACCATGAGGTCGCTCTCCCATTGGCGATTTAATTGTGATGCGCCTGGTGCCTAAAGAATGGGCAGGAGCCAAGTCGTCGACGGTCGGGCGTTCCTCCGTCGCCATCGACGGATGCGCCAGCCTCCCTTTGCGCGGTGCCGACCGGATGTCTATCGCTCCTGTGGCCTTTGCACCAGTGGTCTGAATATAGCACAGTGTCTCAATGGCGCAACATCGCGAATACGCATCTGCTCGTGCCAGTGACTCGCTTTGTCGCATCGAGAGGCGCCGCGGCGAAGCGCGATCTCATGCAGAATGAGGCTCTCGGCGCAGACACGCCGTCGCGCTGGGACACGCAGGCAACGGATCTCAGAGGGCTGCCGCGATGCATCTGATGCCCCACTGCAACAATAAAGGCCGCGCGCACGTTGCAGTCTCGCAACGACGTCTCCGGGCGCCCCGAGGCGGCCTCGGCTATGATGCGGCCCGTGATGGCACCGACTCAGAGCACGCTTGAGAAGCAGGTCAGCGAGCATCTGGCCCGGGGGGACTTGGGTGCCGCCGCTTCAGCGGCCGCCCAGTGCCGCCAGGCTTGGCCGACCTCCGCCGGGGGATGGCTGCTCGGCAGCATCGTCGCTCTGCTGGGCGGGGACCGCGATGAAGCGCTCGCGCTCATTGATGAATATTTGCGTATCCGGCCCGATGACGCGCAGTGCCTGCTGCAGCGAGCCGAGTGCCTTCTGGCGCGCAATGCCCGCGCGGCCGCCCTGGAAGCGGCCGAGAGCGCGGCGGCCCATGCCCGGGAGGTACCGGCCACCCTGGAAGCCGTCGGGGAATTTTTCATCCAGGCCGGAGAACATGCGCGCGCGGTGGCGATTTACGATTGCGCACTCGAGAGCGAGCAACAGGATCGGGTCCGGCGTGCCACGCTCCTCGCTCGGAGGGCCGCAGCGCACCGGATCCTCGGGCAATTCGAAATGGCCGAACGCGACTACGAAGCAGTCCTGGCCATCGATCCGGTTGCACCGAAGGTGCTCAAGGCCTTGAGCGAGCTGCGCCGCCAGACTGGCGAGCGCAACTGGATCGCGCAGATGCAGTGGGCGCTCGCGCGCCTGCCGCCGCAGTCCGAGCATGCGGCCATCGTGCACTTCGGCCTCGCCAAGTCCTACCAGGACCTCGGCGATCATGCGGCGAGTTGGCGGCACTTGAGCTCGGCGAACCGCATAGAGCGTGCGCTCATCCAATACAGCCCCGATCCCGATCGGGCGCTCATGCACGCAATGGAGGAGATCTTCGCGACGGCGCAGTCCGATCCTCTCGAGGCGCGCGGCGAGTCGCCGATCTTCATCATTGGCCTGCCGCGTTGCGGATCGACCCTAGTCGAGCAGATCCTCTCCAACCACCCTGAAGTTCAGGCCTGCGGCGAACTGACCGCCATGACCGATGCGATCCTCACAGTCAGTGATCGCCTCGGGGACCCGCAGCCGATCGACGCCCGCGGCCACGCGCAGCGCCTCGCGAAGCTCGACAGCGCAGCGCTGGCGCAAGAGTATTTAGCCCGGCTACCCCAGTTGCCTGACGCGCAGACGCGGTGGACGGACAAGCAGCTGATCAATTTCCTGTATTGCCCGCTGCTGTTGCGAGCCTTTCCACGGGCGCGGATCGTGCATGTGACGCGCCACCCGCTGGCGGCGTGCCACGCGATCTACCGCACTCGCTTCACCGCCGGTGGCTATCCGTTCGCCTACGATCTGACGGAAATCGCCGAGTTCTACATCGGATACCGGCGCCTCATGGCGCACTGGCACCACCTGATGCCTGGGCGAATCCTCGATCTGCCGTACGAGGCGCTGGTGACCGGTTTCGAGCCCGCGGTGCGGCGGCTGCTTGACTCTGTCGGCCTGCCCTTTAATGGCGCCTGCCTCGAATTCCACCGCAATCCAGCGCCCGTCATTACCGCAAGCTCCGTTCAGGTGCGCCAGCCGCTGTACGACTCCTCGCTCGATCTGTGGAAGCACTATGGCGAGGAGCTGACCCCGGCGCGGACACGGCTCGAAGCCGCTGGCATTGCTCTCGACTGACCAGACCGCCGCTCAGCGGATCCGCGTCACCTTGCAGGAGCGGCGAGACGGCAGGCTCAGCAGATACGATCCGAGCCAGCCCCGCGAGATTGTCACGACATCGCCCACCCGGGCAAACAATCCGCCACCGGCATTCAGCTGCGCCCACACCTGATGGTTGGCGAGGGTGAAGATGTCCCGATCATCCGCCGTCCTCTGTAAAACGACAATACGCGAGACGATGTGCTTGAGTTGTCGCGGCAGCTTCGCGACCGCCGCCTCGCGCGCAGCGATCTGCGCGGGCGCCAGACCGAAAGTCCGGCTGGGACTCAGATCGGGAGGGGCGCCGGCCGCCGAAGCCACGGGCGCGGCGGGATGATCTGCGGGGCGCAGAGCCGCCCCCTTGGCGAGCATCCCGGCAAGCGCCGCAGACTGGCGGTCGAAGCATGCGAGCCTTGCGGCGTCGTGCGAGACGCGCCGGCACGCGAGAAGGGCTGCTGCCCATCGCGGCGGCGGACGCGTCGAGGCCCAGGCGGCGGATGAGCCTACGCAGGCAAGTCCGACGAGAAACCACGGCACGACGGCCATCCCGCGCGCCGCCGACGACCGGCCGCGCGGAGCCAAAGAGACCGAACTGCGCTTCATCGTCCTATTATAGCGGCAGGCGCGCCCGGGACCGCTTGCGCAGCTACAATCCGCAGGCGCAATGCAGCGGGCTCCCGTAAATCGGCCTATGGCTCCTGAGCTGTTCAATATGTTCGCCGTGCCGTTCGCGATCGGCCGCCATCCGGATGCCATCCGGCTGAACCCGGCGCTGCGCGCCTTCGTGCTCGCGGCCGAGCGCGGCGGTGAGATCAATCCGCGCCCGCTCACCTACCGCAACGAGGCGCTGTTCGAGAGCCCATTCGATCTGTTCCGCAATCCCGATCCGGCGGTGCAGGAGCTGAAGCGCTTCTGCTGGGACCAGTTGCTCGCCGTGATCGGCAGGCTGAATAACTACGACCGGCCGACACTCTCGCGGCTGCAGATCTACAATGATTGCTGGTTCCACATCACGCGGCGCGGTGGCTACTTCGGCCTACACAATCACCCAAACGCCTCCTGGAGCGGAGTGTATTGCGTCGACCCGGGACGACCTGATCCGCAGAAGAACATGAGCGGCGTGCTCTCCTTCATTAACCCGACGATCATGCACGCAATGCACATGGATGCGGGGATCGCGCGGATGCCGCTCCCGTACGGTCACCACGTCGCAAACCTCACCCTGGAACCCGGCCAGCTGGTGCTCTTCCCGTCCTGGGTACTGCACGACGTAAAGCCGTTCGAGGGCGAGGGCGAGCGCATCACCATCGCCTTCAATTGCTGGTTCACGCTCCCGGATACGCCCTCAGGCTGAGTGCGGCCGTTAGTCCGGATCGTAGTAGAAGCGCTGCACCCACGGCTCAAGCACGGCGCGCACCGGCTCGAGGGCGCCGCGGTAGTGGCGCCAGAGCCCGAGGCCTTCCGTGCCGAGGCTGTGAATCCACTGCGCGAGACTCGGCGCGGGCTCATCGCGCTCACGGGCCCGCAAAGCGAAGTCGCGCATCGCAGGATGCCACTCGAGCCGAAGGAATTCACAGACGCGCCTCATCTCGCGCGCGAACCCCTTCACCACATCCTCGTGGCGCACCAGACAGGCCTCGAGCGAGAGCAACGAAGTGAAGCCGATCAAAAGCCGCATCACCGCAGCGTAATAGCGCGCGGTGCCCTCGACGGTCAGCAGCTCATAGGTCGGGGCACTCATCGCCAGTCGGTTGCGGAAGCAACTCAGCACAACATCGCGCGGATCGCGGCAGGCGAAGAGAATCCTCGCAGTTGGGAACAGCCGAGCGATGAGCGGTAGCTTCAGTGTGTTCAACGAGCAGCAATCCACGAACACTTTGCCACTCGGATCGACCCCCGCGTCGAACACGCGCCGCCAGTACGCAGCGCGAAAGTGCTCCAGTACCTGCGGGGTAGCTCCCCAGAGCCGATCGAGGTCCTCGGGCCGGCGCATGAACTCGAGTACCGCCTCGACTAGACACTCCCGCTCCACGAGCGTCGCAACCTGCGGGTGACCCTCGAGAATTACGCCGAGGAGACTGGTGCCCGAACGCGGAAAGCCAATGATGAAGACGTGATCCCTCGGCAACGCACTGCGGGCGGACTGCGGGCTGGGCGTGACGGGCGTGCCCGATGCGGTCCGATCAAGCCAGCCCCCTAGCGCCTCAGCATAATCGCACGCATTGGCGAATCGGCCGGCGTAGGAGCACCGCAGCGCCTCGTTGCAACTCCTGTACGCTGCGAAAGCCTCCTCGTAACGACCCTCGGCATCGAGCACATCGCCAAGCAGTCCCTCGACATAAGCGCGCTCGACGCCCGACAGACGCGTCCGCTCGAGCAGCAACTCCTGCAGCCGGGACTCGGCCCTTCCGAGCTGGCGCTCGCCGAACTCCGCGGCGGCCAGGCTCATGATCGCCTCACGCAGCCCAGGCGCCACGGCCAGCGCCTTCTGCGCCCACGTGCGGGCTTCGTCGTAGGCCCCGCGCTGGCAAGCAATGCTCGAGAGCCCGGCGAGCGCCGGCGCCTGCGCGGCATCGAGCCCGACCGCCCGCTCATAGCTCACCTGGGCTGCGGCAATCGCACCGAAGGCGCGGAGCGCGTTGGCGCGGTTGGCATGAAGGTGAGCGAGCGTCGGGTCGAGGGCGATCGCCGCGTCGAACTGCTGGAGGGCCTCAGGCGCGCGCTCGAGGGCGAGCAGACACAGTCCGAGGGCATTGCGGCAGCCAAGGTCCCCTGGAGCAATCTGCACGGCGCGGCGCAGCAGAGGTTCTGCCTCGGCGCTGCGCCCTTCGCGCTCCAGACCGAGCGCGGCGAGATTCAGCAGCAGCGGGTGCTCAAGACCCTCGGCCAGCGCGGCGCGCGCCTGCGCGATCGCCTCCTCGTGATGAGTGGCCCGGGCCTCGGCCAGAATGGCGCTGAGCCGCGCCTGATCAGCCACAGGATCACGGTCCATGCGGTTGGAAATTCGGGTTTGACATGCACGCCAGTATAAACCGCGCTAGAGTAAACCCTAGGGCTTAAGAGAGATCCTCCATGAGCAGGGTGATGTTCCTTCTGGTCCTCGCGATCACCGCCGCGCTCGCCGCGTGCGCCGGTCAGCCCCAGCAGCAAACCCTTGCGGCGGCCGCTGCGGCCGCACCAGTGAGCGAAACGCCGGGTTCGCCCCAGCATGTCATCACCCAGGCCAACCTTGCATTACAGGCGGAACAGGCTGGCTTCTCACCACAATCGCGCAACGGCAAGATATTGTACTGCGAGCATGCCCCAGCCTCGGCTCGCGCATCCCTCACATCCGCTGCTTCACACCGCACGAAGTACGCATGATCCTGCAGATGCGCGCGCGGCAGCGGCAGGCCCTGTCGGGGGCAACCCCCGCGCCGGGGTGCGGGACCAACGGACAGAGTTGTTGAACGACGCGCGCCAGCCGAAGCACGGCTTCGGAGGCGTTTCAGCTCTTGCGACCTCCAGGTCGCGACGCTCGATGGATTGCGGCCTCGCGCGCCGCCCCTCGCCGCACGACCTCGGTTCTCGTCATAGAACCGGCTGACCCACGGAGTCACGATCAGCAGGATCGGCGCAAGCTCCTCACGGTGACGCCGCCAACGACCGAGGCCGTGGGCGTTGAGACCCTGGACGAGCTGCGGAGCGCTCGGAGTAAGCACGGCGCGAACCCATGGTCGCGCCGCAAAATCCCTCCACGTCACCCCTCATGGGGGACCGTAAATTCGCGCGCCGGACGCATCTTGCGCAGAGTTGCTCACGACGGTTTCGTGCTGGACCAGACAGAACTGCTGCAACAGCAGCCGCGCGATGACCGGGAGCATCAGGGTATCCAACGGATTTCTGTCGACGAAGACCTTGCCGGCGACCTGCGCGCAAGTCTGCGCGACGCGGCGCACACCGCGCAGCGTTCCCAGTACCGCCGACGGCGCGCGCACCAAGTGCTCAAATTCCTGCGACCCACGCATGAACTGCTGCACCGAATCGATCCACGATTCGCTCGCCTCGACGCTGACGACCTGCAGATCGCCCTCGAGGAGCGACGCTTAGCCGAGCGAAACCGCCCGCGCCACGCCGCCGTTCTGCGCACTGCGCTGAATGGTGCGCAACCGCTCGTGGTCCGCTTCTCACTCGCAGCTCACGGCGGCGCCCACATGCGCAGCAGATTTTCGGCTGCGAATTGAAGGCGCAGACGGTTTTCCGGCTCCATGCTCTGCGCCTCCAGTGCGCGCACCTCGTTCAGCCGGAACAGCAGCTCGCGCCGCGCCGCGTCCGCAATCTGACTCTCGATGAATGTGATCATCACCAACCGCTCCCCGGACGTCACCGGCGCCACTTCGTGCAGAGTGGTGGACGGGTAAAACACCACTTCGCCGGGCCGCCCCTTGATGCGCACCTCCTGCGAACCGAGATAGATCACGAGCTCACCGCCGCCGTAGCTGTCCGGCTCGCTGAGAAAAACCGTACACGATACGTCTGAACGTAACGGCTGCTGACTCACCGCCATGAACGGCACATCGACGTGCGCTCCGTAGCCCATGCCCTCGCCGTAGCGCACGACCTGCGGCATGGCGATACGCCGCGGCAGCACGAAGTTGCGTGCCATCTCACTGCGCTGGAAGGCCCCGAGGGCGAGCTGGCCGGCGCGCTGCGCGTGCACATCGGTCGGGTCGGGAATCAGACTGCGCTTGGTGGGGTTGTGCGGATTGGAGCTGCGCCCGTCGATGAAGCGAATCTGGCGCGCCAGCTCGCGCACCGAGTCGACCTCGGCGGTGGTGAGGAACTCTTCGATTTGCAAAAACATCGCACGTCCGCCCGTCAGGAGAGGATCGCTGGGCAGTATAGCTGTGCCGGCAGTCCGGGCGAGACCCGGGTGGCGGCAGGTTCCCGTACGGGCACGCCGCGAGCGGCTCACCCGCCCGGCTGAAAGCCGTCCGCCGCAAGCATGGAGATCGGCGGTGGCGCGGGCAGGATGTAGACCCTGGCGCGGGGGTAATCCAGCACCAGTGAGTCTGCGACGCGCAGCACGTCCGTACCGATGATTACCGCAGGTTTGTCTTGCAAGTGCCATTCCCGAAAGATGGGGACGTCCGAATAGACGATGAGCAAGTGCTGAATCGCCACAGGCCCGAGAATCAGTGTCGGAGCCACCGCCCTCGAACCTGTGGACACCTGCGCCGTCACCCCGTAGATCGGCGTGGCGACGCCTGTGCGGCTGTGCGACAGCAATGCTTTACGCAGAGCGGGGTTGCCCAAGGTCACGGGCGACCCGGTGTCGATCACTGCCTCGACCGCGAGGCCGCCGACCCGAGCAGGAATCATGAGCAGTCCGCCCCGGGTGCGTACCGCGCGGATGTCGAGGAAGCCCCACATCGGGCCACGGCTCGAGCGGTCGATCGCCACGCGGTGGTGACGAAAATCCACCGCGATCCGCACCGGACCAAACCCCGCCATCCCGAGAATGCCATCGACTTCCTTCATGATCGGCGTCGAGCAGATCGGCATGCGTACCTCGTGCTTCACGATTCGACCGACCTGAAGCGTGCGAACGCTCACCCAGGGCAGTGGCTGCGTCCCGGTCACTCCTTCGACGCGCTCCACCCGTCCCTCCCGCGCAATCAACCCCAGCGCCTTGACCAATCGCGGCGCGATGACCGAGCCATTCGCACCGGTGTCGAGCAGAAACGGAAAAGGTCCGCGGCCATCGATCATGACCGGAACGACGATCTGACCCAGAAGATTGAGTCGGGTCGGCGCAGAGGAGAGCAGGCTCGGCCGATGCTGCGGCGCGAGCTCATGAGCAACGGCCGCGATCGCCGCCCCAGGCAGCAATGCCACCAAGCACAGGATACGGCCAAGGGCCTGCATGAGGATGCTGCGAAGTCACGAGCGCCTTCGAACACTATACGCCCGCACCCCGACACCGGTGGTGCCTACCGAATAAAAAAGCCCCGCACGAGGCGGGGCTTTGAATCAACCGTCAGCGTGACCGCGACAAGTGGTGCAGCGCCGAAACGCTCCACCCGGCTCGCCGCTCGCGGACACCCGCCGCAGCGGCGGGTGTCCGACGATGGCACGAGAGGGCCGAAGGATCAGAGGAACTTGTAGTCTACGTTCAGATAGAAGTCCCGCCCGATCGGGTTCGAATACAGCGAGTTGTAGCCCGCCGCAAAGTTACCCTGTGCAGAGTTCGTGAACGGCGGATTCGTGTTGAGCAGATTACGAATGCCGAACAGCACCTTCAGGCCGCGAACCGGCTTGTAGGACGCATAGGCGTCCCAAGTCGACTGACTGCCCACCGTGCGCTGCGGACCACTGTTGGTCGGCCCAACCCCAAACTCGTCGATGTAAGACGAGTAGAACCGGTTACTGATGCCGGCGCCCCACAGGCCCTGCGGGCTCGTCCAATCGACCCGCAGCAGGTGCTGCCAGCGCATCGCCGGCTCATTGCCGCCGTTGTACCAGCCGACCAGGTTCAGCACCGGGCCACCGTTGTACTGCTGCAGACGGAACTGCGTCACTGCCGTGCCTTCCAGATCCTCGTGGAACACACCCCACCGGGTCTGCTGCGAGTACTGGACACTGAGGTCGAACCCATCCGTCGTAATCTGTCCGGTGTTCTGCAGGTTCACGACGACGTAACCGCAGGTCGGCGCGGAGTACGGATTGCAGTACGTCGACTCCTCGATCGACGGCGTGAGCGTCCCCTGATCGTTCGGCACGATATAGCTGGAGAACTGGGTCGGATTGCCATAAATGGCCGAAGCCGGAACCGATCCAATGGTGTTCTTCAGGAGGATCCGGTAGTAATCAAGGGTAATCCCCAGGTTACGCACCGGCGCCACGATGACGCCCAGATCAAAGTTCTCGGAAGTCTCCGGCGTCAGCTTCCTGTTGCCGCCGAAGAGTCCAAGACCCTGCGTGTTGCAGACGCTCGGGGTCCATTCCGCATTGTAATTGCCGGGAGCGCAGAAGGGATTGCCGCTGCCCATGGACCCGCTAGTCGAGGCCGACATGGTGTTCGGATCGTACAGATCGTACAGCGTCGGCGCGCGGAAACCAGTCGACGCAGCCCCACGGAACGTCACGTAACGGGACGGCTGGTAGCGCACCGTGACCTTGCCATTATTAGTGCGACCGAAGTCGCTGTAGCGGTCCTCGCGATCGGAAATATCGACATCGAGGCTCTTCGACATCGGCACGTTCAACTCGGCGAACACGGCCTGCGCCGTACGGCTACCCTGGACCGCAAAGTCCGTCAGTCCCGTCGCGGCCTGAACGAGATTGTTGTACGGGGTCGTGGCGGTTTGGAACTTGTTGCCCCGGACGCTAAAGCCGAGCGCCAGAATCGCATCATGTCCGGCGTGGAACGCATCTCCCAGCCGATGACTGGCGTGACCGCTGACGCTCCAGCGCTGCATCTTGCCGTTCTGGTAAACGCCGTTGATGTAACTGCTGTTGATCAATGCCTGCCCGGCCTGGCTCTGCGGGCCGAAGGGGTTGATCAGGTTGCTGAGCACACCGTTCGGGGCGAGGATCGCCTCATTCGGATACCCACCAACGTTACCGTCGGTGTTCAGGTTCTGACTGAAATTCAAATTGAAGTGGTAATTCCAGCCCGCATTGTCGCCCGCGAAGGTCACCAACGCCCGCTGCTCGGTGTTGATATTGTCGCCGTATCGGTTGTTGTTGGGATCGGTCCAGACCGCATCGATGCCCTGGCTGAGAGCAGGCGGAGCGGTGCAGGGGCCGCCCTGGTACTGGGTCTCACAGGTGAGCCCCGCGCCAGTCGGATAATAGGTCGGGTCGGCCTGCGGCGTCATCTGGAAGAAGTAGAACATCGGGCCGGACCAGGCAGTGACCTTGGAGCGGCTGTAGAAGTACTGGATCTTCAACGTATTGTTGTCCGGCAGCTCCTTGGTGAAGGAGGCCAGCGCGGACGCCTCGTAGGACTTCGGCAGCAGATCGGTCGCGGCCGAATACCGGTAGGCGCAGTTGCCGAAATACGTGGTCAGATACGGATTTCCGGTGCAGGCCGGATAGTCGGGCTGCCAGTAGTTGCCGTTGCCATCGATGATGGTCGCCGGCCACGTACCCGGATTATTCGTGGCCGAGTCGCCGAGCGCCGGGTAGAAGCCTTCGGCGGTGAATGAGCGCTGCGTCGCGCGCAGCTCCTGCTGGCGGCTGTAGGTGCCCGTAATCATGAAGTTGTAGCCGTCGCGCACCAGGTCGCCATGGCCGAACGTGAAGCTCACATTGCCCGAGCCGCCGCCCGCACCCTGCGGGTGATCGAGCTGCGCCTGGACGTCAGCGCCCTGGTAATTGCGCTTGGTGATGAAGTTGACGACGCCGGCGATGGCATCCGAGCCGTACAGGGCCGAGGCGCCTTCGCGCAGCACCTGGATGCTCGAGATCGCCGAGAAGGGGATACCGCTCAGGTCGACCGCATTGCCCGTGAACGCATTATTGGCCAGACGGTGACCGTCCAACAGCACCAACGTGCGGCCCGTACCCAGGCCACGCAGGTCCGCGTAGGTGCCACCGCCGGAGAACGTGCCGACGGATTGAGCGATGTTCAGAGCCGGTGTGTTCGAGGTCACCGTACCGAGCGCCTGCTCGACATTCACAACGCCCAGGTTCCTCAGAGTGGAGGACTTGATGATCGTGATGGCCTGAGCGGTTTCGGCCGAGGTTCGCGGGATCATGGTGCCGGTGACCACGATGGTTTGCAGAACCGATGGCGAAGCATTCTTCTTCGCCTTGCTCGCCGGTGCAGGCACTGACTGGGAATCCGACTGCGGCTTCGGCGTCGGCGCGGGATTCGCGTTCGCGAGCATCGCACCTGCGCCCACCGCGACGATCGCGCCAATGGCGAGCGCGCGTCTGACGGCATGTCTGACAGTGTAGTTTTCCACGATGAATGTTCTCCGCGGCGACCCGAGGGTTCGCCTTCGCATTGAGATGTTGGCCCGAGGCCTTTGAGCGATTCCTTTAAAAAAAAACCGCTCCCGAGGGCACAGATCTCTGTGCCTCAGAAGGCTTGTGGCGGACACTAAACGACGTCCTTGTCCAAGTAAAGTAAGAATGTGAAATGCGTTGCGGAATATCTCGTCAGCGGCATTTAACGTATTGATTTTAAATGTTTTTATTGCGCGCTTGATACACGATGATTCGTGGTTTCAACGCAACACTCATGAATCATGATGTGGCGGAAATGCCCTATTGAGCGCGCGCACGACACAGGTTGGGGTCTGTGACCCGCCCAGCGGCGACCCGAATCCCGAGATCCGGGCCGCAAGAGGGTCCGGTGCCGGGGTGCGCAAGGATGGATGGGAAAGGCGGCTATTTCACCGCGACAGGCGTCCAGCGGACCTGTGAGCCGACGGTGATGCCGAGGGCGCTCGCCTGACCGCCCCTGATCTCGATCACCGCTTCCACGGGCGCCCCGGAGCTGATCGTCTGCAGGGAGAACGGCTTGGCGTTGGCCGTGATCTTCTCGATGCGCCCGTCGGGCGCCACGAACAGCATGTCGAGCGGAATATACGTGTTGGCCATCCAGAACTGGGCCACTTGCGCCGGGTGCATCGGGAACACCATGCCCTCATCGGCGGGCAGATCGCGCACAAACATCAGCCCCTGGGCCTGGCGGGCCGGAGTATCCGCGATCCAGGCCCGGAAGCGGTGCACGTGCCCGTCGGCCTCGATCACGAGCGTGGCACGCGGGAAGTGATCGAGATTTTCAAGCGCCATCGACTGCGCTCGCACCGGCGCCGGCGCGAGCCCCATCAGCAGCCCCGCCGTGAGCGTGACCGAAATTCCCGCCCGAGTGCTCAGACCGCTTCCCATGACACGCTCCAGCTTGCGCGACGGCCCCGCATTCTCGCACATGCGACGCAGAGGTGGGATGCGTCACCCAAGTGCGTGACCCGATGCGCGCACGAGCGGCTCGAAGCGGCTAGACTTTCCACGCTCTCCTCATTTCCAATCCCGGTGCCATGCGCAATACGCTCCTTGAAATCACTCCCGTCATTCCCGAGGCGCTCGCGCGCCTGCCGGAACTCGCCAGCAACCTCTTTTTCAGCTGGCACCGTCCCATCCGGGCCCTGTTCGAGGACCTGGAGCCTGAGTTGTGGAATCAGTGCGGGGGCAACCCGCGGCTGATGCTGCGCTGCGTGCGCCAATCCGCACTCGACGCGGCGGCGGGCGACCCGCAGTACCTGGGGCGCTACCACGCGGCGCTGCAGTTGCTGGATACCTACCTCACCGCCAAGCCTCCGGCAGACGAGCCGCTGGTGGCGTACTTCTGCGCTGAATACGGCTTTCACGAGAGCTTTCCGATCTACTCGGGGGGCCTCGGAGTGCTGGCCGGCGATTACTGCAAGGCCGCAAGCGATGCGGGCGCGCATTTCGTGGCGATCGGTTTGCTCTACGAACAAGGCTACTTCACCCAGACGGTCGATGACGACGGCGTGCAGCACGCCGAGTACCAGGCGCACGACCCACGGGACCTGCCGGTCGAGCCGGTGCGCGACGCCGCCGGACAGTGGATCGCGATCGCCGTGCGCATCGGCGGCCGAGACGTCACCGCACGAATCTGGCGGGCGCAGGCCGGCCGAGTTCCGGTGTATCTGCTCGACACCAATACGCCGGAGAACGCGCCCTCGGACCGGGACATCACCCGTCGGCTATACGGCGGGGACGAGTCGACCCGGGTGCGCCAGGAGATGATCCTCGGCATCGGCGGGGTGCGTGCGCTGCGTGCGCTCGGACTCGCACCGGCGGCCTGGCACCTCAATGAGGGGCACGCGGCGTTTCTGATCCTGGAACTGATGCGCGAGCACATGAGCCGCGAGCTGCCCTTCGAGGCGGCGCTCGAGGCGACGGCGGCCGCCTGCGTATTCACCACCCACACGCCGGTGGCGGCCGGACACGATGCATTCGGGCACGGCCTGATCCTCGAGCACTTCCAGGATTTCATCAACGACCTGGGCTTGCCCGTCGAGCGCTTCCTCGATCTCGGCAGTGCCCCGTCGGTGCCGGGTATGTTCAATATGACCCGCCTGGCGTTGAATGGCGCGCGCCACATCAATGGGGTGAGCCGCATCCACGGAACCGTCTCGGCGCAGCTGTGCGCCGATCACTGGCCGGAGATCCGGCCTGAGGACAATCCGGTCGGGTTCGTCACCAACGGCGTGCACGTACCGACCTTCCTGCACAAGCTCTGGGGCGGGTTCTTCGAGGCCGAACTCAGCCCCGATTGGGGCGAGCGGCTGAACGACGTGGCGTTCTGGGGCCGCCTCGAGGCGGTGCCCGATGAGCGGTTCTGGGAGACCTCGCAGGCAGTCAAGGCCAAGATGCTCGATGCGGTACGCCAGCGGCTCGAGCGCGAGTATCGGCGCAAGGGCATGAGCCTGGCGCAACTGGCACGCATCACGCGGCTCCTCGATCCGACCCGCCCCGACGTGCTGACCATCGGCTTCGCGCGTCGCTTCGCGACCTACAAGCGCGCCACGCTGCTGCTGCGCGATCGGGCGCGACTCGCCCGCCTGCTCAATGACCCGGACCGCCCGGTGGTCCTGCTGTTCGCCGGCAAGGCGCACCCGGCCGACGAACCGGGCAAGCAAGTGCTGCGCGAGATCCGCCAGCTGATGACCTCCCCGGAGTTCATCGGCCGGATCATCTTCCTCGAGGATTACGACCTGCAGCTCGCTCGCTCACTGGTCTCGGGCGTCGACGTCTGGCTCAACACGCCGATCGCACCGCTCGAGGCGAGCGGCACGTCGGGCATCAAGGCGGCCATCAACGGACGGTTGAACCTGAGCGTGCTCGACGGCTGGTGGGCCGAGGGGTGCATGACGGACAACGGCTGGGGCATCCCGCCCTCCGACGTGCAGGATTGGGACCGGCGCGATGCGATCGAGTCGGAACTGATCCTGCATACGCTGAAGGAGGAGGTGATCCCGCTCTACTACCAGCGTGACGTCCGCGGACATTCCAGCGAGTGGATCCGGCGCGCCAAGCAAGCCATGATGAGCGTCATTCCGCGGTTCAACATGGATCGCATGCTGCGCGATTACACCGAGAACCTCTACCATCCGGCCGCCGCGCAGCATCGTCGCCTCGCCATGCAAGACTATGCGGGCGCCCGCCGGCTGGCCGAATGGCAGCAGCGCATTCGCGACGCCTGGAGCCGCATCGATTTGCGGCTGATCGAGGACGCCTCGGCCGAGATCACCCGCGAGCAACGCGTGCGGCTGCGCGTCGCGGCACATCTGCGCGGCCTGCAGCCGGAGGACGTGCGCATCGAGTTCCACGCCCGACGGCTGCTGCCGCATTCGAGCACCGAGCCGCCACCGCTGTGCGCCTTCAGCACACAGCCACGCCCGGGCGTATGGCGCGCGCCGCTGCGGCATACCGGAGAGTGGACGGATGGCGCGGCCGTCTTCGCTCTCGAAGCGGAGCCGCCGGGCTGCGGCCAGTTCGCGACCGAGGTGCGGATTTATCCCTGGCACGAACTGCTCGCCCACCCCCTCGGCATGGGCCTGATGAAATGGCTTTGAGCGGCGCGCGAGACTGCTAGGATAGCCTCAGTCAGACTCACCAGTGAGCCCCGGGCCCATGATGCAGCAACCAGCGCGCGCCTCCGGACGCTACGTCAGCCGGCTGACCGGCAGCACGCTCGCGATCATCATGGCCGGCGGACGCGGGGAGCGGCTGAAGGACCTCACCGCCAACCGCTGCAAGCCCGCGACGCCCTTCGGCGGCAAGTTCCGCATCATGGATTTCGTGCTGTCGAACTGCGTCAATTCGGGCATCCGCCAGATTGCGATCCTGACGCAGTACAAGGCGCAGTCGCTGATCGCGCACGTGCAGCACGGCTGGAGCTATCTGCGCGGTGAATTCGGTGAATTCATCGAGGTCGTGCCCGCCCAGCAGCAGATGGGCGCAAACTGGTATCAAGGCA
>JBMFWZ010000060.1:0-18859 GCA_049964755.1 Steroidobacteraceae bacterium
GGCGCCGGCGAGCTGACGCACCGGCTGTTGCTGCAACTTGGCGGCCTGCGCGCCTCGAATGAAACATTGACCCCTGCCGCAGGTTCGTCGGCACGTCCTTCCCCGAGGAATATCGATACCGTTCTCGGCTCTGCTGACGCAGCGGCAGCTCAGGGGGATTACGGCGAAGCAGTGGTCCGACTGCAGGAAGTCCTGTCCGCCAGGCCCGATCATGTGACCGCGCTTCGCAACCTGGGAGACGCCTTGTGCTTTCTGGGGCGCTACCCAGACGCCGAGAGTGCCTATCGGCGCGCGGTGCAGGTTGCTCCGAAGCGCGCCGACGTGCACCTGAAGCTCGGCTCCATATTGCACTCGCGAGGCGACTTCGCGGGCGCTGAGACCACGCTGCGTCGGGCTGTGAAACTGGAGTCACGCAATCCCAATCCCTTGTGTGTCTTGGGCCACACCCTGACCGCGCTGCATCGGACGGACGATGCGAGAATTTGTTTCGAGAAGGCATTGCGACTGAAGCCGCGCTCGACCCAGGCACTGTGCGGCTTGGCGCGGCTCGCGACCATGGAGGGGCGGTTTGGTGACGCGGAGGCGTTACTGCGCCGAGCGCTCGAGTTCGACCCGGAGTGCATCGAAACTCACACCTGGCTGGTCGAGCAGCGGCGCATGACCTCTGCCGACCAGGACTGGCTCGAGCGTGCGCAATGCCTGCTGGAGCGGCCAGTGGGGCCCATGGCGGAATCGGGGCTACGGTTCGCCATGGGTAAGTATTTCGACGACATTGGGAACTATGCATCGGCGTTCGAAGCGTTCCGCAGAGCGAACGAGCAGCGAAAAAAAATATCCATGCGCTACGACCGTGCAGCTCGCACGGCCTGGGTGGATGACATGGTTCGACACTACACCGCCGAGCGGATCGCCACACCTGTGGAGGGGGCCAGTGATTCGCGACGGCCGGTGTTTGTGGTGGGCATGATGCGCTCCGGCACGACTTTGATGGAGCAAATCATCGCTTCGCATCCGCGGGTCAAGGGCGCCGGTGAGTTGCAGTTTTGGGGAATCCTCGAATACAAGCATCAAGAATGGGTGCGCGGGCGGGCGCCGGATCCCGGATTGGGCGCGAAGCTGGCTCAATCCTACCTGGAGGAGTTGGCTCGCCATTCCTCCGACGCGGCAAGGGTGATCGACAAAACACCGGCCAACGTCGACTATCTGGGGATCATCCACCGCGCGCTACCCCATGCCCGCTTCATCTACATGCAGCGCGATCCGGTGGACACCTGTCTGTCCTGCTATTTTCAGAACTTCATCAACGCCGCGTCCTTCGCAATGGATTTGCAGGATCTCGCCCACTACTACCGGGAGCATCATCGGTTGGTGACGCACTGGCGCTCAGTGCTGCCCCGAGAGGTGTTTCTCGAGGTGCCTTATGAGGGGCTGGTGACGGACCCGGAGGCCTCAAGTCGCCGGGTTCTCGAGTTTCTTGATCTGGAATGGGATCCAAAGGTGCTCGAATTCCACAAGACCGAGCGCGCCGTCCTGACCGCAAGCCATTGGCAGGTGCGCCAGAAGATGTACTCGAGTTCGGTCGGACGCTGGAAGCATTACCAGAAGTTCATCGAGCCGCTGCTGAAGCTGCGCAACCTCTCGTCCTGAGGCAGGGGTTTCGCATCGGAGTTCTACTCGCGCAGGAACCGACCGGTTCGCGCCGATTGACGTCGAGACTGCCGAGCTTGATCCCGGTGGTGCCGGTGCCATTTCCCGCCTATTCGGTGCGAGCACCCGCGGCAATCGTCCGCCCGCTGAGCGTCACGCCGACTCCTGATGCACGGCAGGGCCTGGTTTCGGGCTGATTCCGTCTCTGGACGAAGACCTCGGTGGCGGGCGGATGAGTCTGCAGAATGATGACGACGACGCACCGAGGCGGTGCATCTTGCGACGATCGACTAGCAGCGGGGCAAATGGGCGGGTGCGAAGGGCAAGTCCTCGCGCGAGCATTTGTGGCATCTGGCCGGCGGTGCGAAGCTGAAGGCATCGGACTCCCCGGTCTTGCTGCCGAGGGGGTTCACCGACCGGGCCGCCATCCATCCGGAGAGCATGCTCGTGGCGGCGGCCTCGAGCGCGCATATGCTCTCGTGGCTGAACGTCGCTTTCGGAATGGGGATCGAGGGGGTGAGCGACCTCGATCAGGCCCATGGCGTTCTCCGCGAGATCAACCGCCCGGACGAGCTCTGGGTGAGCGAAGTGATTCTGCATCTGCGGATCGCGTTCGATCCGCACTTCGAAATCAGTGCCGAGGTCGTGGCGCGTGTGCACGAGCTCGCCCATGAGCACTGCTTATCGCGCGCTCAATCAAAGCGAAGGTCACGGTGCGCTCGGGGTCGGAGCGAGAATCGAATCGGCTCGTGAGCCGTACGGGAAGCGCCACCCAGGGCGTCTAGGCGCAGCGCTGGCAGCTGCGGGGGCCATCCGCACGCTCGCGTGCTGGCCACGCTTCCGTGCTGCACGATTGCCTTCTCGCCTGATCCCTTCGTACCATTGGGCCTCCGCCCCCACCTTAAGGTAGCGCCCCCCCCAGTGAAGCAAGCCTCCCTGTTTTCCGATCAGGGCTCCGTTGCCGCGGAACTCGCAACCGTTGTGCCGGCGATCTCGGGCCGTGCCCGGCCGCTCAGCGCCGCTCAGCGCCGCTTCAATACGCTGCTGAAGCAGGTCGATGCGCTGCGCGCGGATCGTGAGCGCTGGCAGAGCTTCACGGACGTGCACGTTCGGCGGGTGGCGAGCGAGATGCTGCCCCGTGCCGCGAAGCTGCGCGAGCAGCAGACTGCACTGGCGCAGCTGCTCGATCGGCAGTACGCCGAAGCGCGGCTCGGCAAGCGCAACCGCGCGACGCTGCGGGAGCTGCTGCTGGGATTGCTCGAGGAGATGCTCGAGGAGGAGGAGAGCGAGGAACTCGTCGCACTCTACGATCGGCACGCTTCGAAGGCTCGGGCCGAGGAGCAACGATTCGGCTTCGAGCTGCTGCGTGCGCTCGCGGAGGATTTGCCCGTCGATCTCGACGCGTACGAGGGCGAGGAAAGCCCGGAAGCCTTCACCGCCTGGCTCCAGGAATCACTGGAGGAGCCACCGCGACGGCAGCGACGACGGGCCCAGTCGCCTCCTGCAGTCCCCGAGGCGCGCGCCGATGAACTCGATTCGCACGCGCTGCGGACCGTTTTTCGGCGCTTGGCGAGCAAGCTGCATCCGGATCGGGAGTCCGACGCCGGGGAGCATCAGCGCAAGACCGAGCTCATGCAGGAGCTCAATGCCGCCTACGCCGCGGGCGATCTGCTGCGTGTGCTCGAACTGCAGCAGCGCGTCGATGCGCGCGCCGCCGATGCACTGGCTGCGCTGAATGATTCCGAACTGAAGCCCTATCTCAGCGCCCTGCAGCGCCAGGTCAAGCGTTTGCGCGCGCAGGTTGATGAGCTGATGGAGCCATTTTTGAGCATTCTGCCGGGGCGCTCCGCGCGCGCCCTGAGCCCTCAGACCGTGCAGCGGGAATTCGACCGTGCGCTTGCGGAGCTTGAGCTCACGCAGCGGCGCGTCGAGCAGGATCTGCAACGCTTTGCGGACATCGATATTCTGCGCGAGGTGCTCGAGGAGGCTCGACGCGAAGCGCCGCGCGCCCGCTCCCGAGGCGGTCGCCGCCGCTGAACGGCGCGGCTCAGGACAGCGGGTCGGTCTCCGGGGTGCCGTTGTCCCAAAACGTGCCCTCCCAGCCGCTGATGAGCCCGTGATCCTCGCAGCGTGGGCCAAACCACAGAACATCGATCGGATCGATGTCGGAGGAGATCGTGAGCAGTGTCGCGCAGGGCCGCCGGCCTGCGGTCCGGCAGCAGGTCATGCCGCAGATCGATGCCGCAATGATTGCCCATGGCTCCACTGCCAGTGCGGCAGGCGGCCCTACCGCAAGACACGGGAGACGTGTCGTGGGGGCCATCCGCGGTCAATCTGTTCAGCGTCCACGGTGCGGCCGCTGCGAGGGGTGCTAGCCGGAACGGTCGAAGTGGCCAAACCATCACGAAATCTACGCGTTCGGCGTGCCTCCGAGTTCATCAAAACGCATGCCCGAGAATACCCGATCCAGACGATGCGCCGAATCTTGGGCGTAGTCCCGAGTGGGTAATATGAGTAGCTGCACAAACGAGTATCCGACCGTGCCCTCGAGAATGCCTGCCTGCTTCGCCTGATCCGCGCATTAAATGCTTTTGTAATTGAGAGCGGCGCCAGAGCTACCCTAATGGCGTGAGCCCAGACAAGTACGAGGTGGTCGTTAAACGGAAGTAATCACGTGTCCGCGAAGCCCTGGGAACTGCATTTTGCGGGGGCGAAATGAACGGGAGCAGCGAGGCTTGACGGCCGAAGTCGAGAGTAATAATATTGTTATTACTTTGGAACACGCCATCCATATCACCATTCGAGCCGTCGGCAACAGCAAGGGCGTTGTTCTGCCGAAGCCCGTACTCGCGCAGGCCGGTCTAGCGGATGCCGCTAGTGTCGAAATGACCGTCGAGAACGGCGCGATAATCCTGCGTCGGCCCGCCACGCCGGCCCGTGTGGGTTGGGCAGAGGCCGCCGAGCGCATTGCCGGTCATGGCGACGATGCCCTCGTCATGGGCGAGTTCGGAAACGAGGACGACGCGGGACTCAGCTGGTGAAGCGCGGCGAGATCTGGCTGGTGAACCTAGACCCCACGGTCGGCACCGAGATCCAGAAGACCCGTCCCTGTGTGCTCATATCGCCACCAGAGTTCGAGCGCCTGCGGACGGTGATCGTGGCGCCGATGACGTCCAAGAGCTTCGCAGCTCCGTTTCGCGTGCCTGTAACGCACGCAGGCACAAAAGGCTTAATCCTGCTGGATCAGATCCGGACCGTGGACAAGGTTCGCCTAGTCAAGCGGTTAGGGACGGTGTCGGCAAAAACCATCACCGCGATTCTGGCCACGTTGCAGGCAGTGTTCTGCGAATGACGAGCGTGCCGCGCAGCCTGACCTCCTCCAGCAAGAGGTGAACGACGGTGACGGCCGGCGAGCGGGGGGCCGTCAGAGGTTTGACCCATGGGCTGCCAAGCGGCCGGACGGCATTCATGCGCTCTTCTTCACGAATGCCATTCGATCCCCGGTATCGCGAGGCCGTCCGGCCTCGATTCACTCGATCCCGAGCTTCTTCACCCGGTAGCGCAGCGCCCGGAAACTCATGCCGAGCAGCTTCGCGGCGGCGGTCTTGTTGTAGCGGGTCTTCTCCAGCGCCTGCAGGATGGCGTTGCGCTCGATGTCTTCCAGATGATCGCCCAGTGCGCCGGCAGCGGATGAGTGCTCCACCGGTGTGAGCGTCGGGGCGGGCGCCCGGGCCGGTGAACGCAGCTTGATGTGCTCAGCGGTAATCATGCCGCCGAGGCACAGCGTCAGGGCCCGTTCCAGGACGTTTTCCAGTTCGCGGACATTGCCCGGGAACGGGTAGGCCGCAAGTTGCGCCAGCGCGTCATCGGAGATGCGCGGGGCAGGACCGCTGATGCGCTTGCCCAGGCGCGCGAGCACCGTGCGGGCAATATCCGCAATGTCCTCGGGGCGCTCACGCAGTGAGGGCACGTGCAGCTCGATGACGTTGATGCGATAGAACAGATCCTCGCGGAACTGGCCCTGCGCGACGAGCTCGGCGAGGCTCTTGTGCGTCGCGGAGAGGATGCGCACATCGACCTTTTCTTCCTGCGACTCGCCGACCGGACGGATGGTCTTCTCCTGAACGACCCGCAGCAGCTTCACCTGCATGTGCAGCGGCAGATCGGCGACCTCGTCGAGGAAGAGCGTGCCGCCCTCGGCGGCCTGTACCAGGCCGCACTTGTCGGCGACCGCGCCGGTGAAACTGCCGCGCTTGTGGCCGAAGAACTCGCTCTCCATCAGCTCAGTCGGGATCGCACCGCAGTTCACGGCAATGAACGGGCGCTCGGCGCGGGCACCGGATTCATGGATCAGGCGAGCCACCAGTTCCTTGCCGGTGCCCGACTCGCCCGAGATGTGTACGGGGGCCTCGCTGCGCGCGACTCGCCCGATCAGCTCGCGCAGTTGCTCCATCGGAACCGAGTGGCCGATGAGCCGGGTCCGGCCGGGATCGACGGGCGATTCGGCCGCCGCGGCGCTCGCACTCAAGCGGATGGCGTTGTCGATGAGTTTGCGCAGGACGCCGAGGTCGAGCGGCTTGGAGACGAAGTCGAACGCGCCGAGCTTCAGCGCCCGCACGGCCGACTCCACGTTGCCGTGAGCCGTGATGACCGCCACGGGCAGTTGGGCGCGGTTCTGCTGGATCCAGGCGACCAGGTCGAGGCCATCGCCGTCGGGCAGGCGCATGTCCGTGAGGCACAGGTCGAACGGCTCGCCCCTCAGCAGCCGCTGGGCGGTGAGCACGTCGGGTGCGGTGCGGGTCCGCAGATTCATGCGACGCAGCGTCAGATTGAGCAATTCCAGCAGGTCCGGCTCATCATCGACGATCAGCACCGTCGGCCGGGAGGCCTCGGTGCGCGCGGCGGTCTGGCTTGCGCTCAAGCGTCACTCTCCCCTGTCCATCGCTGTGGGTCTGCGAATACCAGCCTAAAAATGCTACCGCCGCCGTGACGTGGCTCATAGAGCAGCGTTGCGCCATTGGCCTGGGCGAGCTCCCGGGCGAGGAACAGACCGAGCCCAGTGCCCCGGCCACCGCTGAAGAACGGCTCGAAGATACGCTCAACGTGCTCAGGCGCCACCCCGGGGCCCCGATCCGCGACTTCCAGGTAGGGGCGGGCGTTCGGGCTGCGCCGGCCACAGATCAGCTCGATGGGCTCGGCGGCATCGCTGACACTGTAGCGCAGGGCATTCTCGCAGAGGTTCCAGACGATCTGACGCAGCTGCGCGGGGTCGAAGCGGACCTCGAGCCCTTGCCCCTCGGCGCTCAGGCGCATCCGCTCGCTCGGCCACTGCATGGTCTCGCAGAACTCCGCCACGAAGCTCGTGCACCAGTCCTTGAGCGCCAGCCGTTCGGCGCGGGCCGCGTCGCGGCGCGATAAGCGCAGCACGCTCTCGATGATGTGGCTCACCCGCTCGGCGTGCCGTTGGATGATCTCGGTCAGGCGCTGCTCTTCGGGGGTCAAGTGCGGGGATTCTGCGAGCAGCTGCCCGGCATGGCTCATGGCCCCGACGGGGTTGCGGATCTCGTGCGCGATGCTGGCGGAGAGCCGGCCGAGGCCTGCGAGCTTCGACTGCTGCACCCTCTCGGCGAGCAAGCTCGTGTCCTCCAGGAACACCAGCACCGGAGCCGGGTTCCCCTCGCCAAGGGAGGCAAAATGCGCCCGGATCTCGCGCGAGCCGTCGGGACTGGTGAAGGTCGGATCCTCGCTCGGGAACTGCCCGGTGCGATCGGTGCTCTCCCGCCAGCGCCCCAGGAGCTTCAGCAGTTCGGGCGAGACGCTCTGCAGGGGCGCATCCGCCTGCGCCCTCTCGGTGCCGAGCAGGCGCGCCGCCGAATCATTCAGCAGCCGGATGCGCGCCTCGGGATCGACGACCAGGATGCTCTCGCGCAGATGGCGAACGATGTACTGCGAGAGCTGGGCGAGGTTCGCCAGATCGATCTCCTGGCGTCGCACGGTCGCTTCGCTCGCGCGCAGGCGCTCGGCGAGCGGCCAGGCCGACAGCGCGATGGCGAACAGCACCACCCCGAGCACCCCGGCGGTGGCGAAGCCCACGGGGCGCGCCGTGCGCAGGCCGATGAAGAACTGCGGGATGAGCACCGCCAGGGTGGCGCCGGCGGCAATGAGGAGCGCCTCGCGGCGCTCGGCGAGCAGCGTCAGCGCCAGCACCGGCAAGGCGAGCAGGATGCCAAAGCCGCTCGAGACACCCCCGCCGGCGGCGAGAATCAGGGCGATCGCCACGGAATCGAGGAGCGAGTTCAGGAGCGGTGGGAGGAGGGCTTCCGGACCGCCCAGACGCTGGCGGAGGATCAGCGTCAAGCCGGCGACGAAATACGCGACGCAGGTCGAAACGAACAGGCCCGGATGGGCCACGGGAAGGTACGGCGTCTGGGCGAACGACAGGACCCCGAGCAACACCGTCGGCACCAGCAGCCGGTAGACGTTGAGCCAGCCGGCGACGCGTCGGCCGAGATCGGCGGGGATGGCGGGGCGGGGGGCGACGCTGGCCGGCATGGCGGTGCGGGGAAGTGGGATCAGGAGCCGGCGCGGACTGTAGCATCTGCGTCGCCGGCGCACCGCGATAGGCGTCGCACCACGGTGCCCCATTAGGTGGATTTATTGGCGGCGCGGGTCAATTTTGGCGACAATCGAGCGCTTAACGCCTTCGGTCAGGACTGCACGAGCGAACCATGAATCTGCACGAGTATCAAGCCAAAGAGATCTTCCGCAAATACGGCATTCCCGTGCCCACAGGCCGACCGGCCGACACCCCCGAGGAGGCCGTTGCGGCCGCCAAGGCGCTCGGCGGGGCGATCTGGGTCGTCAAGGCACAGGTGCATGCGGGCGGGCGCGGCAAGGCGGGCGGTGTGAAGCTCGCGCGCGACCTCGATGCGGTCCGCAGCGCGGCCAAAGCGATGCTCGGGACGCGTCTTGCGACCCAGCAGACCGGTCCCGAAGGGCTGCCGGTCGAGAAGGTCTACGTGGAGAGCGGTTCGGACATCGCCCGCGAGATCTACCTGTCGCTGACGCTGAACCGTGAGAAGGGGCGCATCGCGCTCATCGCCTCCTCGGCCGGCGGCATGGACATCGAGGAGGTCGCCGCGAAAACGCCTGAGCAGATCCTCTCGGTCACCGTGCACCCGGCGGCGGGATTGCAGCCCTTCCAGACGCGCCAGCTCGCCTTCGGCCTCGGCCTCACCGGTGAGCAGATCAAGCAGTTCCAGCAGATCGCGCTCGCGCTGTACCAGCTCTACCTCGAGCAGGATACGAGCCTGCTCGAGATCAACCCGCTGATCGTGACCAAGAGCGGACAGCTGATGGCGCTCGATGCGAAGTTCAACGTCGACCCCAACGCGGTGTTCCGTCACCCGGATCTTGCTCAGTTGCGCGATACGAGTCAGGAAGATCCCATGGAGCTGCGGGCGAGCGAGCACGAGCTCAATTATGTCTCTCTCGATGGCGACATCGCCTGCATGGTCAACGGTGCGGGTCTCGCCATGGCGACGATGGACCTGATCAAGCTGCACGGCGGTGAGCCGGCCAACTTCCTCGACGTCGGCGGCGGCGCGACCAGTGAGCGCGTGACGCATGCGTTCAAGCTCATCCTGTCGAACCCGAAGGTGCAGGCCGTCCTGGTCAACATCTTCGGCGGCATCGTTCGTTGCGACATCATCGCTGACGGTATCGTCAACGCGGTGAAGAGCGTCGGGGTTAATGTTCCCGTAGTCGTTCGACTTGAGGGCACCAACGCGGAGAAGGCGCGCGAGGTGCTCACCGGCAGCGGTCTGAAGATCACGCCGGCCACCGATCTGACTGACGCGGCGCGCAAAGTGGTGGCGCTCGCGGCCGGCCGCGCGGTCTGATACCGCGCGCAAGCACAAGACTAAAGGTTTCGACGTATGAGCATTCTGGTCAACAAGCAAACCAAAGTGATCTGCCAGGGCTTCACGGGCAAGCAGGGCACGTTTCACTCCGAACAGGCTCTCGCCTACGGCACGCGGCTGGTCGGCGGCGTGACGCCGGGCCGCGGCGGTGAGCAGCATCTCGGTCAGCCCGTGTTCAACACGGTCAAGGAGGCGGTCGAGGCGACTGGCGCGACCGCCAGCATGATCTACGTGCCGGCCGCCGGCGCGGCCGATGCGATCCTGGAAGCCGCCGATGCGGGCATCGAGCTGGCGGTGTGCATCACCGAGGGCGTACCGGTCAACGACATGGTGCGGGTCAAGGCCGCTCTCGCCGGCTCCGCGACGCGCTTGGTCGGTCCGAACTGCCCGGGGGTGATCACGCCCGATGAGTGCAAGATCGGCATCATGCCGGGTTTCATTCACAAGAAGGGCGCGGTCGGCATCGTGTCTCGGTCCGGGACCCTGACGTACGAGGCGGTCTATCAGACGACGCGCATCGGTCTCGGCCAGAGCACCTGCGTCGGCATCGGTGGGGATCCGGTGCGCGGCCTGAATTTCGTCGACGTGCTCGAGCTGTTCGAGCGCGACCCGGGCACCGAGGGCATCATCCTGGTCGGTGAGATCGGCGGCAGCGACGAGGAGGCCGCGGCGCACTACATCCGCCGCTTCGTCACCAAGCCGGTGGTCGCCTACATCGCGGGCGTCACGGCCCCTGCGGGCAAGCGCATGGGCCATGCCGGGGCCATCGTCGCCGGCGGCAAGGGCACGGCGGCCGACAAGTACGCAGCGTTTGAGGCCGCGGGCGTGCGGACCGTGAAATCCCCTGCCGAGCTCGGCTCTGCGATGAACGACCTGCTGCGCCGCCGCCGTGCGCGGGCTGCGGCCCGGGCGGGTCAATCTGCAGCGCGGCCGGTGCAGAAGTCTGCCGCCCACCCGGCGGTGAAGAGCGCCGCGCGGCCCGCCGCCAAGCAGCCCGTCAAAGCGGCGCCGCGCAAGCCGGCCAAGAAGGCCGTGAAGGCTGCCGTGAAGCAGGCTGCTAAGAAAGCGGTCAAAAAGGCGCTGAAGAAGGTCGCCAAGACGCTCTCCAAGCCCGCGTCGCGTGCGGTCCGCAAAGGTGCGTCGAAGAGGCGCGTCGCGGCGGTCCGCGGCAAGTCACGGCAGCGCTAATCGGCTCACCGAAGGGAGGCTCATGAGTGAGTCTCTGCGCGTTGCCCTGGCGCAGCTCGACCTTCTGGTCGGCGACGTCCAGGGCAACCTGACAGGCATCGTGCGCGCCGCCCGGTCCGCTCAGAGTGAGCACCGGGCGGACCTCACCCTGTTCCCGGAACTCGCGCTCTGCGGCTATCCACCGGAGGATCTGCTGTTTCATCGCGGCTTTCGCGTCCAGACCGACCGGGCGCTTCAGCAGCTGTGCCAGGAGGTCCCGCAGGGGCACCTCGTGGTGGGCTTCCCCGAGTACGCCGATGCGCGCATTGCCAATGCCGCAGCGGTGATCAGCGACGGGCAGATCGCCTCGGTCTACCGCAAGTTCGAGCTGCCGAACTACAAGGTCTTCGACGAGAAGCGCTATTTCCACTCCGGCGGTGAGCCGGCGGTGCTCACCATCAAGGGGTTCCGGGTCGCGGTGCTGATCTGCGAGGACATCTGGGTGGCAGAACCTGCGCGGCGCGCGCGCCTGGCGCACGCGGAGCTGCTCGTGGTCATCAATGCCTCGCCCTACGAGCGCGGCAAACAGAATGAGCGCGAAAGGGTGGCCCGCGCCCGCGTGCGCGACGTCGGGCTGCCGATGGCGTACGTCAATACCGTCGGGGGACAGGACGAGCTGGTCTTCGACGGCAACTCGTTCGTGATGGATGCCAATGGCACCGTGGTCATGCGCGCACCGCCGTTCGAAACCGGCGTGTTCTGCACCGAATTCGTGCGTGAGTCGGGCGCGGTCGTGCCGCGGCCGGGGGTGATCGCGCCGGAACAAAGCGAGGAGGCGAGCGTCTACGACGCTCTGGTGCTCGGGGTACGCGATTACGTCAACAAACACGGGTTCCCCGGCGTGGTCATGGGGCTCTCCGGTGGGATCGACTCGGCGCTGACACTGGCCATTGCGGTGGATGCGTTGGGGCCGGATCGGGTGCACGCCGTGATGATGCCCTCGCGCTACACCGCGTCGATGAGCCTGGAGGATGCTTCCGAGGAGGCACGACTGCTCGGGGTGAAGTACAGCGTGCTGTCGATCGAGGGCATGTTCGATGCCACGCTCGCCACGCTCGCCGAGGAGTTCAAGGGGCTGCCGCCGGACACCGCCGAGGAGAACATCCAGTCGCGCTGCCGCATGCTGCTGCTGATGGGGCTGTCGAACAAGACTGGGCGGATGCTGCTCACTACGGGCAACAAGAGTGAGATGGCCGTCGGCTACGCGACGCTCTACGGGGACATGGCCGGCGGGTTCGCGCCCATCAAGGACTGCAGCAAGCAGCTCGTGTACCGGCTGGCGGCGTACCGCAACAGCGTGCGCGCGGTGATCCCGCGGCGGGTGATCGATCGCCCCCCGTCCGCGGAGCTGCGTCCCGAGCAGAAGGACTCCGACAGTCTGCCCCCGTACGATGTGCTCGATCCCATCCTCGCCGCATTCATCGAGGAAGATCTCTCGGTCGATGAGATCGAGGCACGCGGGTTCGACCGTGCCACCGTCGGGCGGGTGCTCGACATGGTCAAGCGCAACGAGTACAAGCGCCGCCAGGCACCCCCGGGTGTGCGTGTCAGTCGCCGGGCGTTCGGGCGCGACTGGCGCTACCCGATCACCAACGGTTATCGGCGCTGAGGGCCGCGGGGGAGTTGCAGCCCCGGGGGGCGCACACTCCGTTCGCGTCTGGCATTGCTTGCCCTCCATCAACCTTGCGAATGCGAGAGACCGTGCATGCGCGGTGACGCGAGGTGGGACGGCTGCGACTCCATCGGTGAGGCTTATTCGCCCGGCACCTCTACCGGACGTCAGTGATCACGTTCGAGTGCCCACCCCCGTACATGGGTGCGCGCATCCCTATAAATATCGGTTTTACTATGGACGGGGAGGGCGGCGAGACATCGGCTACGACAACGAGCGTGGCAAGGGCGATCACCGTCACATTGGACAGCTGGAGGAGCGTTACGTGTTCAGGAGCATCGAGCAGCTGATGGACGACTTTTTATCAGGATATTGACGCGTGGAGGACTATGCGATGACGAGCACTCGAACGGCAACCATTCACGTCCGCCCGTTCAAGGAAGCGATGGCAACTACCAGGAAAGAAGCCATCAACGCCTGGACGACTGGCCGGTACCAGGGCGAGCATTTCGGGTTTGAATCAGCGGCAGTGCTGTTCCGCAGGATTACCCCGAAGAGATGGGCAATGTTGGAGTGCTTGCAACGTACGGGACCACTGACGATCCGCGCTCTTGCGCGCGAGCTAGATCGTCAATTTCGGCGGGTCCACGACGATGTGACTGCGCTGCTTCAGATGGGATTGATCGAGAAAACTGCGGACGGTAAGGTAGGGGTGCCGTTCAAGGAAATCCGCATCGACTCCGTGTTACGTTCCGCGGCGGCCTAATCGTTTTCCGCCAGCGCGCGGTATAGCGTTCAGCGCCCGCCAGAGAGCCTGGCGGACTTCGATCTGCACGGATCAACGCCCAAATCGATCGGGATGTGCGGCTGCTGCCTGTCAGGGCGCTCAGTTTCACGGAGTGTGTCGAATCGCAGATCGCGCTCGAGGCAGCGCGTCCGACGCAGCACATCCGGACCCGCTGCAGCGCTCGATAGAGCGTCACGCGTCCCACGCTGAGCAGCGCCGCCACATCCTGCACCCGCTGTCCGCCCTCGATGAGCTGCCTCGCATGCGCGATCTGGGGTGCGGAAAGCTTCGGCTTTCGCCCGAACTTCAACCCGCGGCGCTGCGCTGCCTTCACGCCAGCGCGCGTGCGCTCGACGATGAGCGAGCGCTCGAGTTCGGCGAGCACCCCGATCATCGGCCACATGGCGCGCCCCGTGGCGGTATCCGTGTCGATCGCCTCGGTGAGCGAGCGGAACTTCACCCCTCGGTGCTTGAGCTCATCGAGAAGGTGGATGAGATCTCTGCGACTGCGCTCGAGCCGGTCGAGCTTCCAGACGACGAGCGTATCGCCCGCCTCGAGCGTCTTCAGACACTTCAGTCGAGCAGGGCGCTGTGCGGTCGCTCCGGAGATCCCCTCGTCCTTGAACACCGTCTTGCACCCCGCCTTCTTCAACGCGGCGAGCTGCAGAGCCGGAATCTGATCTTCCCTCGAGACGCGCGCGTAGCCGTATTTCATGCGGGTACGATGCGGAGGAGGGGTTACTTCCGGCCCTGGGACCGCCCGAACAGCTCGCGCAGCAGCCGCTCGGATTCCCGTGCGCCCTCCTCGGTGAGCAGCACCGAGTGCGCCTTGCTGACCGGATCGGTGATGTAGCCCTTCTCGTGCAGCCGGTTCATGACCGCCCAATCGAAACCCTTCCAGACCCGGTATCCATCGTGCCGGCCGAGGGAGAGCAGCGCCAGGACGGCCTGATCGATCTTGTCGGTGTCGAGTTCCATGATGGCGACCTCACGAGGGATGCTCGGCAATGTCCCCGTTGTCCCAGAACGTGCCTTCCCACCCGGCGATGCGTCCCTCGTCATGGCAGCGGGGACAGAACCAGAGCACATCGTTGTTGTCGATGTCGAAGAAGATCGTGAGCAGGGTACCGCAGGGCTTCCGGCCCGGCCGGCGCCGGCAGAGCAGCGTCGTCGGATCGTCGTACTGCGTCGCCTGGGAGACGATCTCCGTCCAGTAGGCGAAGAGCCGCTGCGCTCGCGGCGGCAAGGGTGCCACCTTGCCGTCCGGCAGCAGGAAGTGTTGCAGATTGACGACCCAGGACTTGATCATCGGCCCTCAGTCCTTGGACCCCAGGCACAGTCCAATACGGTGACCCTGCGCCGAGATACGCACCGTCGCGGCCGGAATGGCCACCGGTGCGCCCGTGATGCGCTGATGCACGACACCGGCGAAGCGGATCTGGCTGCCGTCGTTGCCGGGGGTGATCCTGAAATCCTCATCCAGGTGCGTCACCATGCCATCGGGCTCGCTCGCCGTGCAGGCCATGGTCACGTGGTAGCCCTTGGCGAGGACCCGCAGCGTCGGCGCCGTGCAGTGGATATTGGGCGGCAGCTTCGCCATCAATGGCACCTTCGCCGGATTGGTGCTCTTGATGCACTCCCGAGCACTCTGGTGGATCGTCCGGACCGCACCGGCGAACATCTCTACCGTGGACGTGTAATGAAACATCCACAGTCCCGGCTGCAGCGGGGTCGAGGGCGGGGCGGCTTGGGCGAGCGCCGGCAGCAGCGTCACTGAAAGGGCGACCGAAGCGAGAACGGAGTAACGGGACTTCATGCGGACGATCCTCTGATCAGTAATCGTTGAAGCATCGAGCGTAATGGTCGTTCTGCGATGAGCACGCGGCGTCGGGATGCGGCTCAATGAACGGTCTTGCCACGGGCGTCCGAGCTCCCGCAGCAGCGCTTGTACTTCTTGCCGCTGCCGCAGGGACACGGGTCATTGCGCCCGACCTTCGGCCCGGCGCGCTCGTACGGCTCGGGCGGCGCGCGCTGCGCGGCCACCTGCGCAGACGCCAGCCGGTCCTCCTTGAAGTACCGGTACGCGCGCACCGCGCCGGCGAGCATGTTCCGCAGCAACTCGTCGGACTTCTCCGCGGTCAGCGCCTCCTTCGGCCAATCCGGATCGATCTCGCCCGCCGCGATCGGAATGGTGAGGACCAAGGTCTCATGGTCATCGTGAAAAATGCGGCTCCACCCCACGGGAGCGAGGCGCGTACCCCGCATATAGCCACGCGCCCAAGCGCGTCCCGTGATGCCGTCGATCCCGGGCTCCTCGATGTAGGCCCGGTGCGCGCCCTCGTGCTCAAAGTCCTGTGCGATGGCATTCCAGTAGCGCATCAGGAGCCCCATCATCTCCTGTACCGCCGCGAGATCCTCGAGCAGCCCGCCGCCTTCCAAGGTTCCTCCCAGGATCACCGGCAGGTACTCGTGGGGCATCACCAGGGTGGGGCTCGCGATGAGCGCGCAGAAGAGGCCGTCAACCCCCTCGAGGGAGAGTGCGCCGGGATTGCGGTTCGCGGCGAGCAGCGTGGTCAGCCGCTCGATCTCGACCTCGGAGAACGATGGAGACACGGCGCCGCTCATGACTCGTGCGGCAGCAGATCATAACGCTCGAGCCAGCCATGCAGATCGCGATCGCCGTTCTTCAAGTGCTTGTGGACCTCGCGCTTGCCCAGCCGGTCGTAATTCAGGTAATCGAGACACGCAGTGGCGAACTCGGTGTCGAGCGCCCGCAGCTCCCCGAGGTCGAACGGAAAGTCCTCGCCGTTGTAGACCCCGGCGAGGAACTTCACCAGCCGACTCGCCTGTCCGGTACCGGGATGCGCCTCGATCCTCTCCAGGGCGACCATAGCGCGGCTGACGATCTCCCCCTCATCCCGGGCCAGAGTGTCCATCCGCGGCCGCTCCCCGGCGGCGATCGCCGTGATCGCGCGGTCGAATTCGCCGAGCTGGCTCGCCGGGATGTCGGCCTCGACTTGGACCTTCTTCCCGCAAGGGGGCAGGCGGGTCAAGTTGCTCATGAGGGGACCGTCGATCGGAGTCAAAACCGGGCGCGATTATGAAACCGACTTATGAACCACGCAAGCCATTGATTCGAGCGGGGCAGGGTCGTGTTTCAAAACTTTACCTTGGTGAACTGACGTTCCGCACATCTCCCGCGTGACTTCGGCGAATTTACCGGCCTCCATCAGCTGCGGAAAGTGCGCCGCGGAACCCCCAACCATCCAAGGACATTCTCCTGTCGTGGCGTGAGGTCGGTCTCAAGCGTTTGAACCACGAGCGCGTCGCGCATGACGGTGTGGCGCTATCTGAAAGTCGCCCGCAGCGCGTCTGCTTGTAGGACTGCTCGGCGCTCACCGTACGGGTGCCCTTCAGATAGCGCCGCCCGTGATCATGCTCGAGGATCTTCTCGCCCTCGCCCTCGCCCTCGCCCTCGATACGCGAGACCGCTCGCAGCCGGGCTTTGAGACTGAGGATACCTGCGCGCAGCGCGGTGCGCTTCTCGGTGGCCACCGCGATACACTCCGTCAAGCCGCAGACAAACGGACTGCCCGTGAGGTGCAGAGGGGGGGCGTGCATCGATCCGATCCGCACGCCACACCCATGACATCGGTCCTACAGGTTGGCACTGCACTCCGTGGTGAGGGGGGGCATACATGTCGGCACCCGACCCTGGGTCGACGCAGGACCGCATCCCACCTGTCCACGGGGAAACGGTGGCTGTGATGGGAGTACGGCGACTCACGTCGCCGCTGTCGGCAAAATCCGCTCGCGGCGTCGCCTCGTGGCCTTGTGGCGGGCCACATGATCGAGCGCCATATCGAGGGCGACCTTCAGCGGTCCCTCGCTGCGCGAGGTCTTGGCGAGCAGCAGACCGCCCTGAAGGGCGCACAATACGCCGATCGCGAGATCCCTCGGAACGGCAGAGCCCTCCAGTTCGCCGTTCTTTTGCATTCTCGCCAAGCCTTCGGCCAGGAGGTCTTCCCATGAATTGAACCCAGCGACGAGCAACGCACGAGCCTGCTCGGATTTATGGGCCAGTTCGCTCGCGAGAGATCCGATCGGGCAGCCGCGATTGGCCTGCCCGCGGTTCAACACCAAGATGCAATCGCACCAGCGACGCAACGCCGCGAGGGAATCGAGCTGCCTCAGCGCGGTTCCCTGCGCTGCGAGGACGTGCACCGCCTGCGTCGAGATGACCTCGCGAACCAGTGCATCCTTATCTTCAAAATAATGGTACAGCTGGGATTTGCTCACGTCAGCCGCAGCGCGGACATCGTCGAGCGTCGTACCTTCCACGCCCTTCGCATAGATCAGGCGTGCCGTCGCCTCCACGATTCGCTGCCGGGTCGAGGTCCCCCGGGGCGTGTGCACTTTTTGCGCGTGGGCGAGCGGTTTCGTCACGAGCAGTGTTGTAGCACGATTGGACTTGCAAGTCCAATCTACGCGTGGCACTGTGGACCCTATAGTCCAGTTAACGCGGATCCTTGTCTTCAGGAGCAATGTGATGAATCGTTCGGCCACCTCAGTTTTCCCGAGTCTTCAAGGCGACCAAGTTCCTGCGGGGTCTCGTCCGATTCTCGAGAAGGTCAAGAAAGCCTTCGGCTTCATCCCCAACCTGTTCGCGGCCTTCTCGAATTCCCCGATCCTGCTGGAGGGCTATTGGGGGCTCGATGCGGTCTATAGCAGAGGAACATTGAGTGCCGCAGAACGTCAGCTCGTCCTCCTGGCCGCCAGCGTCGTCAACGGATGCGCCTACTGCGTGGCCGCCCATAGCACTGTGTTGAAGGGCATGCTCAAGGTTCCGACCACCGTCGTCGCCGCGGTGCGCGCTGGAGAGCCAGTTGCCGATGCGAAGCTCAACGCCTTGGTCCATCTCACCCGCGAACTCGTCCAGGGCCGCGGTCACGTGGCCCCGGCGACGATCCAGACTTTCCTCAGCGCCGGGTATCGCAACGAGCAGATCGGCGAGGTGCTCATCGGAATTGCCCTGAAGACCCTGAGCAATTACACCCACCACCTCTCACCGGTCACGATCGACTCCGCATTCCAAGCGGAGGCGTAAATCGACCTTCCGTGTGGAATGGTGAGCAACACGGTGATCGCCAATTCTAAGGAATTCCCCGCATGTCGAGCCTTTACGACCCGATCGTTATCGGTGACCTGAGCTGTCTGTTACACAGATCTTTTCCAACGGTCGACGGTGGAGTACCGCCTGACGAGACAGGCGTCATATCTACCCGTTGCAGAGGTATGTTCGAAAGTCGTGTTGCAGCGGATGAACCCAGATGGCTTTGACCGGTTCGGCGTGGAGGTGGAACCGGTCGAGCTTGCCACGACCTTGCGTGTCGCCGAGATACCTCCAGTTGGCGGCCTTGTAGCAGGCGCCGGTGAAGCGCGGCTTCTCGACGAAGGTCTCGATCAGGACCGGACGGTAGCCGTAGTGACGCTGCCAGTCATCGGGCAGACGGCGGCGCACGAGGGCGAGGACGCGCGAGGCGAGATTGTGCCGTCGGATCCAGGGCAGGATGAGGAAGCGGGCGTTGTTGACGATGAGGTGCAGATTGCGCTCTCGCTGAGCGCGGCTCCAGCCGATGAACTCATCGCGGGGCTTGCTCTTCC
>JBMFWZ010000061.1:0-18671 GCA_049964755.1 Steroidobacteraceae bacterium
CTCGCGCCGGCGGCGCATCAGCTCCATGTCGTTCTCGGCGAAGCTGTGCACACGATTACGCCCGGCCTCCTTGGCGGCCGCGCAGGCGCTGTCGGCGGCCGAGAGGATGGAGGCGACGTCCTCATTTTCGGCCGTGATCGGCACCACCCCGACGCTCGCGCCGAGGCGAAACACCCGATCCTCCCACGTGAAGCGGAAATTGCGCACACTCTCGCGCAGCACCTCGGCGGTGCGCATCGCCTCGTCGATCGAGCAGCTCTCGAGCAGGATGCCGAACTCATCCCCGCCGAGACGCGAGAGCGTGTCGCGCCAGCGGATCTTCGATTTCAGCAGCGCCCCGACCTGCCCGAGCAGAGTGTCACCGGCGCTGTGCCCGCAGGTGTCGTTGACGATCTTGAACTGGTCAATGTCGAGGTAGCACAGCGCGTAGGAGGACTCGTGCGCCTTGGCACTCTTCAACGCCCGCTCGAGTCGGCTCTCGAACTCGCGCCGATTCACCAGGCCCGTGAGCAGATCGTGGCTGGCGTGATAGGACAGCCGCCGGTTCAACTCGCGCGCCTCACTCACGTCGTGGAACACCAGCACCCCGCCGGTGACCTTGCCCGCCCCGTCGCGGATCGGCGCGGCGGTGCTCTCGACGTACAGTTCGTTGCCGTCGCGGCGGATCAGCAGCATGGGCCGGACCGATTTGATCGGTCGCACGCGCCGCACCGCCATGGTGAGCGGGTTCTCCAGCGGCTCGCAGGTCTCCTCGTGGAAGGCGCGGAAGATCTCCTCCACCGGCCGTCCCATCGCGTTCTCGAGCCGCCAGCCGGTCAGCGCCTCGGCGATGGGATTGATGTAGTCGATGACCGATTCGGCATCGGTGGTGATGACCCCATCACCGATCGACTGCAGGGTGATCTGCGCGCTTTCCTTCTCGCGAAACAGCGCCTCTTCGTAGAGTTTGCGCTCGGTGATGTCGAGCTCCACGCCCACCAAGCGCAGCAGTCGGCCATGCTCATCGACCCGCGCGGTGGCCCGGCTCATCACCCAGCGCCACTCGCCGTTGCGATGGCGCATGCGATGGGTGCTCTCGAAAATTGGAGTCTTGCCGTCGATGTGCTCGCGGATTGCCGCCTGCACCCGCGGCAGGTCATCCGGGTGGACCAGATTGCTCCAATCCGGCGAGCCGCGCAGATCCTCATCGCGGTAGCCGAGCATGGCTTTCCAGCGCGGCGAGAAGTACACCTCGTTGTTCTCGACGTCGAAGTCCCACAGCCCATCGTTGGCGGCCGCCTGGGCGAGGGCGTTGCGCTCCTCGAGCTTGCTAAGGCGTGCCTCCATGCGGACCCGCTCGAGCCCAGTGGCAAGGCTGGTGCCGATGAGTTTCATCAGCAGCTGCTGGCTGACGTCCCAGCTGCGCGGCAGGGTATTGGCGAGCCCGAGGAACCCGGCCGGTTTGCCCTGGACCCGCAGGGCCACGAGCAGCACCGAGCCGATGTACAGGCTCGCGAAGCGCTGAGCCTCCGCCGTCTGTTCGCGTGACGGCTTGGTGGTGTCGGGCAGCTGGGAGAGCCGCAAGTGCTCCAGGCGTGCGTTCAGCCAAGGCAGAGTGTCGAGCGGGGTTTCCTCCAGGCCCTCCGGACGGCACTGGGTCAGGGCCGTGCGCTCAAACTGTACCTCCTGGATCACCGCGTGCTCGGGACGCAGCAGCGCCACGAACGCACAGTCCACGCCGGTCACCTCGCGCAGGAGCCCGAGATTGCGCTGCAGGCTGGCATTGAGCGTGCCCTTGCGCATGTTCTGCAATTCGACCGCGATTTGGGTGCACGTGACGTCGATGCCGAGTTTCGACGATCGGTCCTTCCACGCGTCGGACGCCAGGATGTCCGTGGAAGTGAAATCCGCTGGCCTGTCCGACGGGTGACTCGACATGAACCGGTAACCTCTAAACCCGAACCTGCAGCCTACACCCGGGGTGTCCCGGGACGTGTGAACTGCCGTCTGGTCTCGCGGGGCGCTCGGACCTTTGGTTTTCTAACGCGTGGCAGCGGATTTTCGCACACCTGTTCAAGAACACAAGCTAACGTATTGTTCGGTCAAGGGTTGGGAACTTGACAAAATCCGGTTAGGGCCGCTCGGGGGTGAGAACCGGCGCACGTTTTTTGCACGTCTCGTTCATGCGAGTGCCCGGCGTGCCGCCTCGAACGTGCGCTGCAGGTCCGCCGCCATTTCCGCCTGCAGGGCGGCGAGTCCGGCCGCATCGAGCGTGCGCGGCACGTGCCGCGGCGCGCCAATGGCAATGGCGATGCGCGCAAAGGGCTTGGGGATCACGAACCGGTCCCACTTGATGCGCCAGGCGCGCGAGGCGGCGTAGGCCATCGGTACGATCGGTCGGCCGGACATCTGCGCGAGCAGGATCGCGCCGGGCTTGAACTGGTAGCGTGGCCCGCGCGGACCGTCCGGGGTGATCGCCGGGGAGATATTCTCTTTGACCAGCGCCTGATAATAATCACGCAGGGCCCGCGCCCCGGTATGGGTCGAGGAGCCTCGGATCGCGTACGCTCCGAGGCGCTGCACCAGCATCGCGCCCAATTCCCCGTCGACCGATGGACTGATCAGCCAGCCGGCCTTCAAGCCGCGGGCGCGCTGCTCGAGCAGGTACTTGCCGCAGAACAGCTGATGCTGGTGCCAGTAGCACGGCAGCACCGAGGGCGCCTCGGCGAGTGCCGAGAGCAGGTGCTCCTCGCCCTCGATGCGAACCACGCGGCACATGCCCCACCAGGTGCGGATCACCGCGAGGCCTATTGGGATGGCGAGTCGGTACAGGGCGCGGCGCAGCGGCGTCATGCGGCGGTCCGAACGGGTGACCGTGCGGTAGAGCGAATTGCGCAGGCCGGGCTCGGTCATGCGGGGCAGACTCCGATGGGATCGGCAGGGGCGCCGATGCGTATAATTGAGAGCTTACATGAGCACGACCGAGACAACCCAGCAGGGTCCGCCAGTGGCGGACGCGACCTTCGACATCGGCTCCACGGATGACTCCCTGGAGCACATGATCAAGCTGTTCGCCACGCACGGAGACCTCTATCGGGTGTACGTTCCGGCGCGCAAGAGCTACACCTACGTGGTGCACCACCCGGAAGACGTCAAGCGCATCCTGGTCTCGAACCACCGCAACTACACCAAGGGCATCGGTCTTGACCGAGTGAAGATCCTGCTCGGCAACGGCATCATGACCAGCGAGGGCGAGTTCTGGCGCCGTCAGCGCATGATGTTGCAGCCGCTGTTCCACCGCCGGGTCATCACCGAATTCGCTGAGGTCATCGCCGCGACCAACGATGAGCTGCTCACGCGCTGGGCGGACGCGGCGCGCGCCGGCGAGCCGATCAATCTCACCGATGAGATGAGCGAGCTCACCTTGAGCATCGTGCTGAAGGCGATTTTCGGGCGCGATCTTGCGCGCATGAGCGCCGAGCTCGGCGGCAACCCGTTCGAGGTGGTCACCAAGGAGCAGGCGCGCAATCTGCAGTTCGCCTACAAGTTCCGCTCCCTGACGCGCTTGGTGGCCGGCCTGCTCACGCGCCGGCGCGAGCGAGCGGAGGAGCATTTCGACTATATCGCGATGCTCATGAATGCCCGCGACAAGGACACCGGTGCGCCGATGAGCGACCGGGAGCTGATCGATGAGATCATGACGCTGGTGGTTGCCGGGCACGAGACCACCGCGAGCGGCCTGAACTGGACTTGGTACCTGCTCGCGCAGCACCCCGAGGCGCAGGCCCGACTGCATGCGGAGCTCGATGCCTCACCGGTGGCTGCGGTGCGCGCCGCGAGTCTCGCCGAGGTCGAGCAACTCACCTACACCCGTCAGGTCATCGACGAGGCGCTGCGGCTGTATCCGCCGGGCTGGCTGCTCTCGCGGCGCACGATCGAGCCGGATGTGCTCTGCGGTTACGAGATTCCCGCCGGCAGCAACGTGCTGCTGCCGCTGTATCTGCTGCACCGGCACCCGCGCTACTGGCGTGATCCGGATGTCTTCATGCCCGAGCGATTCGACCGCGAACACGAGGCTGAGCGGCCGCGGTTCGCGTACATGCCGTTCGCCGCCGGGCCGCGCCATTGCATCGGGGAGACGTTCGCGCTCTACGAGATGCTGATGCACGTGCAGCGCGTGGCGCGCGAGTTCCGCCTCATCCACGTGCCGCGCGAGCCGTTCGCGCTCGAGGCGCAGATCAACCTGCGCACCCGTCACCCCGTTTACATGAAATTGGAACGTCGCTGATGCTAAATGTCACGACTCTGACCGAACTGCTCGAGGCGAACGGCCAGTTCCCGCGAGCGATCACCTATCTCGAGGGCGATAAGGAAACCCGCACGGTCGGCTTCGCCGAGCTGCACGAGCGCGCCCTCGGTATCCTTCATCACCTGCAGAAGCTCGGGGCACGCCCGGGCGATAAGCTCATTCTGTTCCTCGGCAACAACGAGCAGTTCATCGACGCATTCTGGGCGGCGGTGCTCGGCGGAATCGTGCCGGTGCCGGTCGCGCTCGGCATCAGCGATGAGCACCGCCACAAGCTGCTGCGCATCGCGCGGCGGCTCGGTGAGCCGCTGATCTACACCGAGCGGCGCTCGCTCGAGCGCATCGGCGCGTTCGCCGCCGCCGCAGGTCACGCCGAGACGTTCGAGGCGCTGCGCCGTCGGGCGTTCCTGGTCGATGATCTCGATGACATCTCGCGCGCCGGTAAGGTGCACCCCGCCCGCCCCGAGGACATCGCCTTCATTCAGTTCTCCTCCGGCTCGACCAGCGAGCCGAAGGGTGTCGTGCTGACGCACGCCAATATCCTCGCCAATGCGCGCGGCGCGACCGAGGTGACCGGATTCAATGCCGAGGACGTCAGTCTCTCGTGGATGCCGCTCACCCACGACATGGGGCTGATCGGCTTTCACCTGATCATGTTCTTCAATCGGGTGCACACGCACCTGATGCCCACGGAGCTGTTCGTGCGCCGGCCGCTGCTGTGGCTGCAGCTGGCGAGCCGCATCCGCGCCACCATCCTGTGTTCGCCGAATTTCGGCTACAAACACTATCTGAAGGTGCTCGGCGAGCGTCCGGTCGAGGATCTCAACCTTGAGCACGTGCGGCTCATCTTCAACGGCGCGGAGCCCATCTCGGTGGCGCTGTGCCGGCAGTTCCTGGCGCGCATGGCGCCGGCGCGGCTCGACGCCCACGCGATGTACCCGGTGTACGGGCTCGCGGAGGCCTCCCTCGCGGTGAGCTTCCCGCCCCCGGGGGCGCCGCTGCGCACCCTGGTGGTCAATCGCCACGGACTCACCGTCGGGCACGAGGTGCAGCCGCTGCCCACGGGCGAGCGCGATGGCATCGAGCTGGTCTCAGAGGGCAAGGCCATTCCGTACTGCGCGGTGCGCATCGCCGATGATGAGGACCGGCCCTTGCCCGAAGGGCGGGTCGGCCACCTGCACATGCGCGGGGACAACGTTACGCACGGCTATTTCGAGGACCCCGAATCCAACGCCGCGGCATTCACGGCCGATGGTTGGCTGCGCACCGGGGATCTCGCCGTCGTGTACGAGGGTGACCTCTACGTCACCGGGCGGGCGAAGGAGATCATCTTCGTCAATGGTCAGAACTACTACCCGCACGACCTGGAGGCGATCCTGCAGCCGATCGAGGGGCTCGAGCTCGGCAAAGTCGTGGCCGCCGGCGTGCGCGCCGCGGACGATCAGAGCGAGCAGCTGGCGTTGTTCGTGCTGCACCGCGGCGCTCTCGAGGACTTCGTGGCGCTCGCCAGCGCGGCGGCGCGTCGGCTGAACGAGCAGACCGGCCTCGAAGTGGCCGATGTCGTGCCGGTCAAACGCATCCCGAAAACCACCAGCGGCAAGATCCAGCGTCACCTGCTCGAGGAGGCGTACGCCAACGGGGAGTTCGATGCGGACTTGCAGGCGCTCGCCGCGCTGCGCGCGGCGCGCAGCGGTGGCGGCGCCGTGGCGCGCAGTGCCCTCGAGGAGAGACTCAAGGGCATCTGCGAGGCGGCGCTCGGCGGGCGGCGCGTCGATGTGACCGACAACCTGTTCGAGCTGGGGGCGAGCTCGCTGAAGCTGATTGAGATCCACGAGCACATCGACCGCGAGTATCCGGGCAAGATCGACCTGACCGAGCTGTTCGACTTCCCGACCATCGGTGAGCTCGCCGTTCATCTGGAGGGCAAGCTCGCCGGTTGAGCGTCCGTTCAGGGCCCCTGGAATTCCAGGCGCATGGACAGATCGACCGCGCGCACGTGCTTGGTGAGCGCACCGACGGAGATGAAGTCGACTCCGGTGGCGGCGATCTGGCGGATGTTCTCTAGGCTGACGCTGCCGGAGGCCTCCAGCTGCACGGGGCGGCCGCGAGCGCGATTGCGGCCGACCGCCTCACGCATGTCCTCGAGCGAGAACTCATCGAGCATGACGATGTCCGGGCCGGCCGCGAAGGCCTGTTCGAGCTCCTCCAGGGACTCGACTTCGACCTCGATGCGCACGCTGGCGGCCAGACGGCGCGCCGCCTGCACCGCCGCGCCGATCGAGCCGGCTGCGAGAATGTGGTTCTCCTTGATGAGCACCATGTCGTAGAGCCCCATGCGGTGATTGGCGCCACCGCCGCAGCGCACCGCGTATTTCTGCGCGGTGCGCAGCCCCGGCAGAGTCTTGCGAGTATCGAGCACGGTGCAGCCCGTGCCCGCGATCGCCTCGGCGAAGCGGTGCGCGGCGGTCGCAGTCCCGGAGAGCAGCTGCAGGAAGTTCAGCGCCGTGCGCTCCCCGGTGAGCACGGCGCGCGCCGCGCCTTGCACGGTGCACACCAGCGCACCGGGCGCGAGCGGCGCGCCTTCGGCTACGTGCCAGGTGAGCCGGATCTGCGGATCGAGCTGGCCGAAGCAGGCCTCGACCCACGGCCGCCCGCAGAGGATCGCCGCCTCGCGGCTCACGATCCGGCCGCGCACCTGCTGCTCGGAGGGGACCAGTGCGGCGGTGACGTCGCCGCGGCCGACGTCCTCGTGCAGTGCAGCGCGGACCTGGGCGTCGAGGTCGGCCGGGGGAATTGGGGCGCCAGGCGCACGGATCGGTTCGCTCATGCGCCGAGGCTACCATGCGCCACGGGGATTGAACCTGTGCGGGGCGGCCTCATAATGGCCAGCACATGGCTGAGGTTCCCGCGCTGACGTCCAGTCCTCCCCCGTCTCCCTGCGTCAAGATCTGTTCGCTGGATGAGCGGGGATATTGTGTCGGCTGCCTGCGGACCGTGGCGGAGATCGCCCGCTGGAGCGCACTCAGCGCCGCGGAGCAATGGCAAGTGATCGCCGCGATTGAGCGGCGCAAAATGTCCCTGAATGAGGTGAAGTGATGGACGTGGTGGAGAAGATCAAGGCCGAGCTTGGCGCCGCACCGGTGGTGCTGTTCATGAAGGGCACGCCGGATTTCCCGCAGTGCGGTTTCTCGGCGCAGACGGTTGCGGCGCTGCGCGCGCTCGGCGCGCAGTTCAAGGCGGTCAATATTTTCGAGGATCCGGAGCTGCGCGAGGGGCTCAAGCGCTACTCGAACTGGCCGACCTATCCGCAGCTGTACGTCAACGGCGAGCTGCTCGGCGGCTGCGACATCGCGCTCGAGATGTACCAGAGCGGGGAGCTCGAGAAAGTGCTCTCCGGCGCCGGTGCACTCGGCATGCAGGCCTAGAGATCCCTCAGGACTCCTCGCTCTCCCCCGGCTGGCTCTGCCAGCCGAGGGCGAGGGTGCGCTCCTGCGCCTGGCTGAAGCTCTCGCGCAGCCGGTTGCACACCAAGCAGAACAGATCCGCGGTGCGCTCGGCGTCGTAGCTGGCCGAGTGAGCGCTCGCCGGGTCCCACTCCAATCCGGCCACCATCGCCGCCTTGGCGAGCACCGTCTGGCCGAGCGCTGCGCCCGCCAGTGTCGCGGTGTCGAAGCATGAAAACGGGTGGAAGGGATTGCGCTTCAGGTCGGCGCGTTTGACCGTGGCGTTGAGGAACCCCAGGTCGAACGCCGCATTGTGACCGACCAGGATCGCCCGCCGACACCCGTAGTCGCGGATCGCGTGGCGGATCTCGCGGAAGATTCTCTGCAGCGCATCATGTTCGGGCAGCGCCGGGCGCAGCGGATGAAACGGGTCGATGCCCGTCACCTGAAGCGCCGCCGGCTCGAGGCGGGCGCCTTCGAACGGCTTGACGTGGTAGCAATGCGTGGCGCCGCGGCGCAGCACGCCCGCGGCATCCATGTCGATCATCACCGCCGCGATCTCGAGCAGCGCATCGGTGGTCGCGTTGAAGCCACCGGTTTCAACGTCCACCACAACGGGTAGGAAGCCGCGGAAGCGATGGGCCATTGGGCCGCGTACGAGGGGGGGATTCGGCTCGCTCATGCGGGCTGCACCGTCTCGAGACGCCAGCCGATGCGCTCCCCGGCGCGCAGCGGAACCAGTTCCTCGGTCCCGAACGGATAGCACTCGGGCACCGTCCAGTGCGACTTCACCAGGCGGATGTGGCCCTCGTTGCGCGGCAGTCCGTAGAAGTCCGCACCGTGATGCGCCGCGAACGCCTCGAGGTGCGCGAGCGCACCGAGCGCCTCGAACGCCTCGGCGTACAGCTCGAGCGCCGCGTGCGCGGAGAAGATTCCGGCGCAGCCGCAGGCACTCTCCTTGGCGGTGCGGGCGTGCGGGGCGCTGTCGGTGCCGAGGAACAGCCTGGGGGTGCCGCTCGCCACCGCCGCGCACAGTGCCTCGCGGTCGACCTCGGACTTCAGCACCGGCAGACAGTAGTGATGCGGTCGGATGCCGCCCGTGAACAGCGCGTTGCGGTTCATGAGCAAGTGCTGAGGCGTAACCGTGGCGGCAACGCCGGCGCGTGCCCCGAGCACGAATTGCACGGCTGCGCGCGTGGTGATGTGTTCGAACACGATGCGCAGATGCGCAAAGCGCTCGGCGAGCGGCGCGAGTACCTGGTCGATGAAACGGGCTTCGCGATCGAAAACGTCGACCTCAGGATCGGTCACCTCACCGTGCACCTGCAGCGTCAGGCCCGTCTCCTGCATTTTCTCGAGCACCGCATCCAGTGCGCGGATGTCGGTCACGCCGGCGTCCGAATGGGTGGTGGCACCGGCCGGATACAGTTTGCAGCCGAGAATGCCACCGTGCCGGGCGGCGCGCTCGATCTCCTCGGGCGCCGTGTGGTTCGTCAGGTACAGGCTCATCAGCGGCTCGAAGCGGCTGCCCGCGGGCCGTGCGGCGAGGATGCGCTCGCGGTAGGCGCTCGCCTCGACTACGGTACGGACCGGCGGGCGCAGGTTCGGCATGATGAGCGCGCGCGCGAAGCGCGCCGCGGTGAACGGGACCACCGCCGCCAGCGCCTGCCCATCGCGCAGGTGCAGGTGAAAATCATCCGGACGGCGCAGCGTGAGCACCTCGCTCGCGCTCATGGCTGCGCTCGCAGGGCCTGCAGCAGGTTCTCTCGCACCAGCAACTCCAGCGTGAACCGCACCCCGAAACCGGTGATGTCGGTATTGATGTGGCCGAGACCGCCGGCGCGGGTCGCAGCCGAGAGGTCCAGGTGCACCCAGGGTATCTCAGGTGGCACGAAGCGGTTGAGGAAACGCGCCGCGAGAATGTGATCGCCCTTGCCCTCGATGGCACACTGCAGGACGTCGGCGACCTTGCTTTCCAGGTCGGTGTCGAAGTCCGCGTCGAAGGGGAAGGGCCAGACCCGCTCGCCGCTGGCGCGGCCGGCGGCGAGGAGCCGCTCGAGGAGTGTCTCGCGGTTGGTGAATACGCCGCTGAAGCGCTCGGTGAGCGCGTGCACGCATGCCCCGGTCAGTGTGCCGTAGTCGAGCATCAGGCGCGGGCGAGTGTGTGCCGCGAGCGCCAGGGTGTCGGCGAGCGCCATGCGCCCCTCGGCGTCGGTATGTATGACCTGGATGCTCGTCCCATTGGCTGCGCGCACCACTTCCTGCGGGCGGTAGGCGTCCGGTCCGATGAGGTTCTCGCTGATCGCGAGCCACGCATCGGCGGCGAGCGGTGCGCGCAGCTCGGCCAGTGCGATGAGCGTGGCGAGCGCCACGGCGCTGCCGCTCATGTCGGTGTGCATCTCGAGCATGCTGCGGTGGGATTTGAGGTTCACCCCGCCGGTGTCGAACAGAATGCCCTTGCCGATCAGCGCCACGTCTGGTGCCGAGGTGCGTCGGCGCGCCGGGCGATAGGTCAGCTGAGCGATGCCGGCGTCGCGGTGGCCGTTGCCCCGAGCCACGGCAAGGAATGCGTTCGCACCCCGGCGGCGCAGCTCGCTCGGCCCGAGCCAGCGTAGGCCAAGACCGTGCCGGCCGGCGAGCTCCTCGAGCACGCGGCGGTAGCCGCGCGCATCGAGCATGTTGGGCGGCAACGCGGTCAGCCAGCGCGCGAGGTTGGTCCCCTCGGCGCAAATCCTCGCATAGCGCGTATCGAGCGGCGGCTCGGCGGGCAACACGATGCGCTCGAGAACCGGTGCGCTGCGAGTGTCATTTTTGAAGTTCGGTAGCGCGAAGTGTTCAGCGAGGGTCGCGGCGAGCAGTGCCTCGAGCCGTGCGGCGCGCGGCGGGTTCGCACCGAGCGCCACGAGGCCCACCGTGCGCGGTGCGCGCGTCGCGGTGCTCTTGAGCATGCGGCCGGCGAGCTGCAGCTGCTCGAACGGGCTCGCCCCGTCGGGGAGAAAGCCGAGCACCGCCTGCGTCTGGCGTCGGTTCGCGAGCGCCGTGGTGCGCACGCTGCCGGCCTGGGGGGCTTCGCGATCGAGCAGTCCTCGCCAGCGCTCGGCCTCGGGCAGTGCGGCGAGACTCTCTCTTCCGGCAGACGCGGGCATCACCACAAGTAGGGTGTCGAGTTCCCCGAGTGTGCGCGAGCGCACGATTTTCGGGCCGATTGCCGCCGGCAGCAGCGCAACAGGGCCGCGCGCCGCGCCGCGCCGATGGCCGCCTTGCTTGACCATCGCGGATGAAACCCGGATTATTGCGCGGCTCATTGACAGGCGACTTTCGCTCGCACGGAATGCTGGCGGCGCATCCTACCCCATTCGGCCGAGGCGTTTCGCATCGGGTGTATGCGTCGTAGGTCCGAGGGCGCGCCACCGGACCAAGCGGCGGATGTCCAGGAATTCGACCCCTTGGGTCGCGCGCGCCCGGCGTTGCGCGGCCGAGTGTGAGACCGCATGACCGAACCGCCAAAACTCACAGACATCGATCCGGTTGAGACCCAGGAATGGCTCGAGTCGATCGACTCGGTGCTGAAGACCCACGGGCCCCTGCGGGCGCATTTCCTGCTCGAGCGGCTGATCGACTACTCGCGCAGAAGCGGCGCGTATCTGCCGTTCAAGGCCAATACCGCCTACGTCAACAGCATCCCTCCGGGGCGCGAGCCGGCCTATCCGGGCAACCGCGAGCTGGAGAAGCGGATCGAGGCGTACATCCGCTGGAACGCCCTCGCGATGGTCGTGGCGGCGAACCGCAAGTCCTCCGAGTACGGCGGACATCTGGCGAGCTACGCCTCCTCGGCGACGCTCTACGAGGTGGGCTTCAACCATTTCTGGCGCGCCGCCAGCGCGGAGCATCCGGGGGACCTCGTGTTCTTCCAGGGTCACTCCTCGCCGGGTATCTACGCGCGCGCCTACCTCGAGGGGCGCCTCAGCGAGAGTCAGCTGCATCATTTCCGTCAGGAGGCCGGTGGCCCCGGAGTGGGTCTTTCCTCCTACCCGCATCCCTGGCTGATGCCGCAGTTCTGGCAGTTTCCGACCGTCTCGATGGGCCTCGGGCCGATGCAGGCGATCTTCCAGGCCCGCTTCATCCGCTACCTCGAACACCGCGGGCTGCTCGCGCCGTCCGACCGCAAGGTCTGGGCGTTCCTCGGCGATGGCGAGATGGACGAGCCGGAGTCGATGGGTGCGCTCACCATGCCGGTGCGCGAGGGCCTCGACAACCTGGTGTTCGTCATCAACTGCAACCTGCAGCGCCTCGACGGCCCGGTGCGCGGCAACGGCAAGATCATCCAGGAACTCGAAGCGGCCTTCCTCGGGGCCGGCTGGAACGTCATCAAGGTGTTGTGGGGTTCGCGCTGGGATCCACTGTTCGCGCGCGACACGCAGGGCCTACTGCGCCGCCTGATGGAGGAGTGCGTCGACGGCGAGTACCAGAACTTCAAGGCCAAGGGTGGCGCCTACACGCGCGAGCACTTCTTCGGTAAGTACCCGGAGCTGCGCGCCATGGTCGCCAACATGTCCGATGAGGAGATCTGGCGCCTCAATCGAGGCGGCCACGATGCGCGCAAGGTGTTCGCGGCGTACTCGGCGGCGATGGCCCACAAGGGTCAGCCGACGGTGATCCTCGCCAAGACCGTCAAGGGCTTCGGCCTCGGCAAGGGCGGGGAGGGCCAGATGGTCGCGCACCAGCAAAAGAAGCTCTCCGAGGAGGATCTGCGCGCCTTTCGCGACCGCTTCCACATTCCGATCTCCGATGAGGAGATCGCGCGGCTGCCGTTTCGCAAGCCGCCGGAGGACTCCGAGGAAGCCCGCTACCTGCGTGCACAGCGCGCGCAACGCGGCGGCTCGCTGCCCTCGCGCCGGCGCGAGGCCCCGCCGCTCGCCGTGCCGCCGCTCGAGGCGTTCGCGCAGGTGCTCGAGGGCACCGGCGAGCGGGAGATCTCGACCACGATGGCGTTCGTGCGCATTCTCACCGCGCTGCTGAAGGACAAGGAGATCGGCAAGAACATCGTGCCGATCGTGCCGGATGAGGCGCGCACCTTCGGCATGGAGGGCCTGTTCCGCCAGATCGGCATCTACTCCTCGGTCGGTCAGCTCTACACACCGCAGGACGCCGACACCCTCATGTCCTATCGCGAGGACAAGAAGGGGCAGATCATCGAGGAGGGCATCAACGAGGCCGGTGCGCTGTGCTCGTGGATCGCCGCCGGCACCGCCTACAGCAACCACGGCATCAACATGGTGCCGTTCTACATCTTCTACTCGATGTTCGGCTTCCAGCGCGTCGGGGATTTCATCTGGGCGGCCGGCGATCAGCAGGTGCGCGGCTTCCTGATCGGCGCGACCGCCGGGCGCACCACGCTCGCCGGCGAGGGCCTGCAGCACCAGGACGGGCACAGCCAGCTGGTGGCGACCACCGTGCCGAACTGCATCGCGTACGATCCGGCTTACGGCTATGAGCTCGCCGTGATCATTCAGGACGGCATGCGCCGGATGTACACCGAGCAGGAAAGCGTCTTCTACTACATCACGACGATGAACGAGAACTACCCGCAGCCGGCGCTGCCGAAAGGCGCTGAGGCGGGCATTCTCAAGGGCGCCTACCGTCTGCAGGCCGCCGGCAAGGGCGGTAAGCTGCGTGCCACGCTGCTCGGCTCAGGCACCATCCTGCGCGAGGTGTTGGCGGCCGCCGCTCAACTCGAGGCCGATTACGGAGTGCGCAGCGATGTGTACTCGGTGACCAGTTTCAGCGAGCTGCGGCGCGAGGCCCTCGAGTGCGAGCGTTGGAACATGCTGCACCCGGGCGAGGCCGCCCGTACGTCGTACGTCAGGGAGTGTTTCGCCGAGGCCAAGGGCCCGTTCGTGGCGGCCACCGACTACGTACGCGCCGTGTCCGATCAGATCCGCGAGTGGATCCCCGGCCGCTACGTCAGTCTCGGGACCGACGGCTACGGCCGCTCGGACTCGCGTGAGGCGTTGCGCGAGCACTTCGAGGTCGACAGCAAGTACGTCGTCATCGCGACGCTCAAGGCGCTTGCCGACGACGGCAAGATCGAGCCGTCGGTGGTGCGCGGTGCGATGGACAAGCTTGGCGTGAGCGGCGAGAAGCCGGTTCCCTGGAAAGTCTGAAAATTGAAGGCAACATCGCGATGAGCGCGGCAGACAGCCTCGTAGAAGTGCGTGTGCCCGACATGGGCAATTTCAAAGACGTCGCCGTCATCGACGTCCTGGTCAAGCCCGGCGAGCGCATCGAGGCGGAGACGCCACTGGTCACGCTCGAAACCGAGAAGGCCACGATGGACGTGCCCTCGATTGTCGGCGGCGTGATTGAGAAGCTGCACGTCGCCAAGGGCGGGACCGTCTCGGCCGGTGATGTGCTGGCGACGGTGCGCACCAACGGGGGGACGGCTTCACCTGCCGCGGCGCCCGCACCCGCCGCGGCACCAGCTGCCGCTGCGCCGCCCGCTCCGGCGCCGGCACCAGCAGCGCCACCCGCTGCTGCGCCGCCCGACCGGGCAGACCTGCCGCCCATCAATGAGCCGGGGTTCTCGCGCGCGTACGCCGGACCGAGCGTGCGCAAGTTCGCTCGCGAGCTCGGCGTCGATCTGATACGCGTCAAGGGCAGCGGCACCAAGGGACGCATCACCCACGAAGACGTCAAGGCGTTCGTCAAGGGTGCATTGACGGGCTCCGGTGCAGGCGGTGGCGCGCTGCCGGCCGTGCCGGCGGTGGATTTCGCGGCCTTCGGTCCGGTCGAGACCCAGCCGCTCTCGCGCATTCAGCGCATTTCCGGGCCACGTCTGCACGCCAGCTGGGTCAACGTGCCGCACGTGACGCAATTCGACGAGGCGGACATCACCGACCTCGAGGCGCTGCGCACGACGCTCAAGGACGCCGCGGCCGAGCGAGGCATCAAGCTCACGCCCCTCGCATTCATCGTGCGCGCCTGCGTCAAGGCACTGCAGGCGTTCCCGACCTTCAACGCCTCGTTGGATGCCTCGGGTGCGAACCTGGTGCTGAAGAAGTACGTGAACATCGGTTTCGCGGCCGATACGCCGAACGGACTGATGGTCCCGGTGCTGCATGAGGCAGGCCGAAAGGATATCTACGAGGTGGCCCGTCAGCTCGGGGAGCTCTCCGCGGCGGCGCGCGCCGGTAAGCTCTCGGCGCAGCAGATGCAGGGTGGGTGCTTCACCATCTCCAGTCTCGGCGGCATCGGTGGCACCGCCTTCACCCCGATCATCAACGCCCCCGAGGTTGCCATTCTCGGCGTGTCGCGCTCGGCCCACAAACCGGTCTATCGCGACGGTCAGTTCGTGCCGCGGCTGATGTTGCCGCTGTCGCTGTCCTACGATCACCGGGTCATCGATGGGGCGGCTGCGGCGCGCTTCACGAGCTTCCTGGCCGAGACTCTGGCCCACCCGCACGCGCTGATCGAGGCCGTGCCTTGAGCCCCGTGGAACTGACGGTTCCGGATCTCGGCAATTTCACCGAGGTGGCGGTCGTCGAGGTGCTGGTCAAGGTCGGCGAGCGCATCGAAGTCGACACGCCGCTGTTGACGCTCGAGACCGACAAGGCGTCGATGGACGTGCCGTCCACGGCGGCGGGCGTGGTGGGCGAAGTGTGCGTCAAGGCGGGCGACAAGGTCGCCAAGGGCACGCCGATTCTGCGCCTGAGAGCCGATGACGCGGCCGCCAGCGCACCGGCGCCTGCACCGGCACCTGCGCCCGCTGCTGCACCTGCCGCGCCGGCCCCGGTGAGTTCGGGGGTGACGGCGAGTGGGGCCGAGAGCGGTTTTGACCGCTCGATCCCGCTGCTCGTGCTCGGTTCCGGCCCCGGCGGTTACACCGCCGCATTCCGCGCGGCCGACCTCGGTTTGAAGGTGGTGCTGGTCGAGCGCGGCAATACGCTCGGCGGGGTCTGCCTGAATGTTGGATGCATTCCGTCCAAGGCGTTGCTGCACGCGGCCAAGGTGATCGAGGAGAGCGCCGAGATGGCCGCGCACGGCATCTCATTCGGTGCGCCGAAGATCGACCGCACGAAGCTGCGCGAGTGGAAGAGCTCCGTCGTGAAGAAGCTCACCGGCGGACTGGCGACGCTGGCGAAGCAACGCAAGGTCGAGGTGGTGCAGGGCATCGGCACATTCCTCGGGCCGAACGTCATCGAGGTGCGCGGCGAGCGCGGCACCGAGCGGATCCGCTTCGAGCAATGCATCATCGCGGCCGGCTCCGAATCCGTCCGGCTGCCGGGTCTGCCCGACGATCCGCGCCTGATCGACTCCACCGGTGCGCTCGAGATCGAGCCGTTCGCCGGGCCGATGCTGGTGATCGGCGGAGGCATCATCGGGTTGGAGATGTCCTGCGTCTATCAGGCGCTCGGTACTCGCGTGAGCGTCGTCGAACTGACCTCGCAGTTGATTCCGGGCTGCGATGCGGATCTGGTGCGGCCGCTCGAGAAACGCATCCGCAGCCGCTACGAGCAGGTCCTGCTCGGCACCAAGGTGACGCGCGTCGAGGCGCTCAAAGAGGGGCTGCGCGTGTCATTCGAGGGCGAGAAGGCTCCCGAGCCGTCGCTCTACGATCGGGTCCTCGTGGCGGTCGGACGTGCTCCGAACGGCAAGCGCATCGGGGCCGAGGCCGCCGGTGTCAGCGTCTCGGATCGCGGGTTCATTGCGGTCGACAAGCAGATGCGCACCAACGTGCGGCACATCTTCGCCATCGGGGATATCGTCGGTCAGCCCATGCTCGCCCACAAGGCGACGCACGAGGCGAAGGTCGCGGCCGAAGTCGCCGCCGGCCACAAGAGCTCGTTCGATGCGCGCGTCATCCCCTCGGTGGCCTACACCGATCCGGAAATTGCCTGGGTGGGACTGAGCGAACTCGATGCCAAGGCGAGCGGCGTGAAGGTCGAGAAGGCCGTCTTCCCGTGGGCCGCGAGCGGCCGCTCGCTCTCGATCGGACGCGATGAGGGGTTCACCAAACTGCTGTTCGACCCGCAGACCCACCGGGTGCTCGGCGGCGGCATCGTCGGCACCCACGCTGGGGAGCTGATCAGCGAGGTGGCGCTCGCGATCGAGATGGGCTGCGATGCGGCCGACATCGGGCTCACCATCCATCCGCACCCGACGCTCTCGGAGACGGTGGGTGCGGCGGCCGAAGCCTTTGAAGGCACGCTGACCGACCTGTACCTGCCGAAGAAGGGCTGAACGCCTCTGGGGCGAGCCGCTCGCGCTCAGCGCGTCGCGGCTCGCGGCTCGAGCAGCCGCGTCGCCTTGCCCGGGGCCCGCTCAATGGTGCCCGCGCGGTGCACCACCACGGTGACGCTCACGCCGATGAACGTCTTGATCTCGTGCATCAGATCCTCAGCGACGGCGCGCAGCTGCGCGTCGCTCTGGAACTGGCGTGAGAGTGTCTCGGCGTGCACCGTGAGGTCATCGAGCGGTCCGCTGCGGGAAATCTCGAGCTTGTAGTGCGGCGAGAACTCCCCGGTGCGCGCGAGCAGCGCATCGATCTGCGAGGGGAACACGTTGACCCCGTGAATCACCAGCATGTCATCGGTGCGGCCGTTGACCCGGGCGATGCGCCGCATTGGGCCGTGCTGCGGGGGCAGCAGCCGGGTCAGATCGTGCGTCCGGTAGCGGATCACCGGCAGCGCCTCTTTGGTGAGCGAGGTGAGCACGAGCTCGCCTTCCTCCCCGTCGGGCAGCACCCGGCCGGTGCTCGGATCGATCACTTCGGGGTACACGTGATCTTCCCACAGCGTCAGGCCGGGCGCTCCGCCGGCGCTCTCGCACGCCACGCCCGGCCCCATCACTTCGGCCAGCCCATACAGGTCGAAGGCCTCGAGCCCGAGTCGCAGCTGCAGCGCCGCGCGCGTCGCCTCACTCCAGGGCTCCGCCCCGAAAATGCCGATGCGCAATGAGCTCTCGTGCGGATCGAGGCCGCGCGCCTCGAAGGCATCGGCAAGATTCAATGCGTAGGAGGGCGTGGCCATGAGGATGTCGGGCCGGAAGTCCTCCATCAGCTCGATCTGCCAGGCGCTGCGCCCGCTGGAGACCGGGATCACGGTGCAGCCGAGATGTTCCGCTCCGGCGTGTGCGCCGAGCCCGCCGGTAAACAACCCATAGTCGTAGGCGATGTGCACGATATCCCCGGTGCGCGCCCCGGCGGCGCGGATGCACCGACCCACCAGTCTCGCCCAGATCTTCAGGTCCTCGGCCGAGTAACCGACCACCGTGGGTTTGCCGCTCGTGCCGCTCGAGGTATGGATGCGCACGATCTTGTCGCGCGGCACGGCGAACAGGCCGAATGGGTAGTTGGCGCGGAAGTCCTGTTTGGTCAGGAACGGGAAGCGCGCCAGATCCTCCAGAGTGTGCAGGTCCTGCGGGCTCACGCCGTGCTCGGCGAAGCGCCGCTGGTAGTGCAGCACATTCTCGCAGGCATGCCGAATGGATTGGCGCAGTCGCTCGAGCTGCACCTGCCGGAGCTCATCGAGACTCAGCCGTTCCGGCGATGTCTCGTCCGACGGACTTTCTGCGCCGCTCCAATCCATGTGAGGTCCTCTGTGCGCGACCCGCCCCAGTCTAGCAGCTGCGCTGCGGGAACGGATCGGTCGCAAAAGCGGCCCCTCCCGGTGGCGCGATCCCCCGAGGGACCCTCCGCGCCACCGGGAGGGAACTGGGGGCGGGGGCCCGAAGCACAATCGTCACCGGCGCTCTGACGGACTGGAGCGACCGATGAGCAGGCGATCCGCGGCGGAATTCTTCGGGACCTTTGGGCCGGACCGTGGCGGCTGCAGCCGTGCCGTGACCTCAGCGGCCACGAAGCGAGCTTGGACGCTCGCGACCCCGTCGGTTCAAGCCATTTGCGTAGCGTCCATTCATAACGTCAGTGATGACGTTGTGTAGGG
>JBMFWZ010000062.1:0-18502 GCA_049964755.1 Steroidobacteraceae bacterium
GTCGCGACACGCGGGCGGAGCGCCGGTGGCGTTGCCGGCGCTGGCTCGATCACCAGCAGCCCTGTGCTGGCAGCGTAGCGGTCGACGAGGCTTGCTCGAGCGAGCGTCTCGGCGAACGCCGGGAGATTGACCGATTCAGCGATCACCGCCGGGACATCAAGGCTCGACGGAATCGATTGAGCCTGATCGGGCGCGGGTATGCTTGCCGTGGGCATGGTTGCCTCCAACGTAGGCTGTTGTGCCAAGCCGCTCGTCGTGGATCGCGCCACGGCGGGCGGCGCCTACGGTGCGCGCCGGGAATCCTTGCTACCCTGATGCCGGCTGCTCGGGGGTAGCGGCACCTTGCTGTCGGTATCCATGACGGGATCCATGCAAAAGACCGCTAGCAGTTTCCTTATGAATCATCAGCGTACTTCACAGTTCAACGTACTCGCGCGCTACGTGGCGCGACTGCTCGCCACGGGCCGGGACGGGGCCTGATGCGTCGCCCGCGGTGCCGGCGGCGCCTCTTTGCTGTCACGCTCGCGCTATCGGTGGCTGCGGCCAGCGCGGCCGTCCCGCGCATCGGACAGCGCGCTCCGGCGCTGATCGTGCGCGAGTTCAGCGGCCGGACGTTCGATCTCGCCCGGGAGCGCGGCCGGGTGGTGTTGGTGAGTTTCTGGGCGACATGGTGCTCGCCGTGCCACGCGGAGATGCCCGTGCTGCAGTCGTTCTACGGGCGCTTCCACCGGCGCGGCGTGGCGCTGATCGCCCTGAGCATCGATCGGGCGGCCAGCCGCGCGAGCGTCGAGCGGGCACTGCGCGGATTCACCTATCCGGCGGCCCTCGCCCGCACGGCCCGGGTGGACGGATTCGGCGAGCCGCTGGCGGTGCCGATGACCTATGTCATCGATACGCACGGGATCATCCGGGCGCGGCTGCTCGGCGGGCGGACGGGGATCACCGCCGGCCAACTGCAGGCCGTCGTGCGGCCCTTGCTCGAGGCGCAGCACCGGCGTCGGCGCTAGCGTCGCGTGCCCGGGGAAGGTGGCCCGCACGGTATACTAGCGGGCCCAACGCACCAGGCTCCGCGCGATGCCCAAAGTCCTCCCCCTCTCCGGCAAGGCCCCGCCGTCCGGCGTCAAACTGAACAGCGTCGAGGAAATCCTCGCCGACCTGCGGGCCGGGCGCATGGTCATCATCATGGACGACGAGGACCGTGAGAACGAGGGCGACCTGATCATGGCCGCCGAGTGCGCCACGCCCGAGACGGTGGCGTTCATGATCCGCCACACCAGCGGGATTCTCTGCGTGCCCATGGAGGAGGCCTGGCTCGAGCGGCTGGAGCTGCCGCAGATGGTCATCCACAACAGCGAGGCGCATCGCACCGCGTTCACCGTCTCGGTGGATGCCGTCGAGGGCACCACGACCGGGGTGTCCTCCAGCGACCGTGCGGTCACGATCCGTGCCCTGGCCCGCGCCGAGGCGCGCGCGGCCGATTTTGCCCGTCCCGGGCACATCTTTCCGCTGCGCGCGCGGCGTGGCGGGGTGCTCGTGCGCACCGGTCACACCGAGGCGGCCGTGGACCTGTGCCGCCTCGCCGGACTGCAGCCGGTCGGGGTGATCTCCGAGCTGATGAACGAGGACGGCTCGATGGCGCGGCGCGAGCAGCTGCATGCCTTTGCCGCGGCGCACGGCCTGAAGATCGGCACCATCGCCGACCTGATCCGCTACCGCCTGCGCAATGAACGCTCCGTGGTGCGCCTGTCCGAGCAGCCCGTCGCCACCGAGTTCGGCGACTTTCGCCTGTTCGCCTACGAGGACCGCGTTGGGGAAGAGGTCCATCTGGCGCTGGTGCGCGGCACGCTCGAGGGGCCCGAATCGCCCCTGGTGCGCGTACATCTGGCCGATCCACTGCGCGATCTGCTCGGTATCCGCGCCGATCCGCTCGCCTGGACGCTGCGCGCTGCGATGCAGCGCATCGCGCGCGCCGGCGCCGGCGTGATCGTGATTCTGCGCGAGCGCGAGGCGCCGACCGATCTGCTCGACTCGGTCCGCTCACTCGGATCTCCTCCCGAAACCGACGGTGCGGCCCGTGCCGCGCGCCGAGAAGGGGGGGTGCTGAAGACCTTCGGCATCGGCGCGCAGATTCTGAAGGACCTCGGCGTGCGGCGGATGCGGGTGCTGTCGGCACCGAAGCAGATTCACGGCATCTCGGCCTTCGGGCTGGAAATTGACGGGTATGTCGGAGAAGACGCGTGAGCACCGTGCGACTCATCGAAGGACAGGCGAGTGCCCGCGGTCGCAAGGTCGCCGTGGTCGCGGCGCGATTCAACGAATTCATCGTGACGAGCCTGCTGAAGGGTGCCGAGGCCGCCTGGGCGCGCCACGGCGGAGCGCTCGAGGATTTGCTCGTGGTGCGCGTGCCGGGGGCGTTCGAGCTGCCGGTGGCCGCGCGCAAGCTGGCCGCGAGCGGCCGGTATGACGCGGTGGTGGCGCTCGGCTGCGTCATCCGCGGCGGCACGCCGCATTTCGAATACGTCGCCGGTGAATGCGCCGGCGGCCTGCAGCGTACGGCACTCGAGACGCTGGTGCCGGTCAGCTTCGGGGTGCTCACCGTAGAGACCGTCGAGCAGGCGATCGAACGGGCTGCGACCGGCCAGGGTGACAAGGGCGGGGAGGCCATGGAGGCGGCGTTGGAAATGGCGGACGTATTCGCTCAGCTCGGATCGTGATGGACGTGCCTTCCTCGACACACGCATTTTCCCGGCAGCGCGCAATGGCGCGCAAGCTTGCGCTGCAGGCGTTGTACCGCTGGCAAATCAATGAGTGCCCCTGGCAGGATCTGGTGCAGGAGTTCGGTGTGGCTGAGGACATGCCGCACGCCGACCGAGAGTACTTCCGAGAGCTGCTCGAGGGCATCTGTGTCGCGCGCACGGCACTCGATGAGCAGCTCGCTGCGTTCATCGACCGCAGTCCGGCATTACTCGATCCGGTCGAGCATGCGGCGCTGCTCATCGGGCTGTACGAACTGGTGCACCGACTGGACGTGCCCTACAAGGTGGCGATCAATGAGGCGGTCTCGCTCGCGAAGCGATTTGGGGCGACCGACGGGCACAAGTACGTCAACGCAGTGCTCGATAGAGCCGCGCGCGAACTGCGTCCGGCGGAACGTTAGCACACTCATCCTGCGCAGATACGCGCATGGCATTGTCTGAATTTGATCTGATCGACCGCTATTTCCGCCGCAGCGGTGCGGCCCGAGCCGATGTGCTTCTCGGCGTCGGTGACGATGCGGCGCTGCTGAAATGTCCTCCGGGGATGACGCTCGTGGCCGCAGTCGACACACTCGTCGACGGAGTGCATTTCCCGCGCGGCTGCCGAGCGGACTCGGTCGGACACCGAGCGCTGGCGGTGAACCTGAGCGATCTGGCCGCCATGGGGGCTCAGCCCGCTTGGGCGCTGCTCACGCTGACGCTACCGGCAGTCGAGACCGAATGGCTCGAGGGATTTGCCGCGGCATTCAACACCCTGGCGCTGCGGTATGGGGTGACGCTGGTCGGCGGCGACACCACCCAGGGTCCGCTCGCGATCTCCGTGACGTTGCTGGGATGGGTGCCCGCGGGCGATGCGCTGCGGCGCAGCGGCGCCGCCCCAGGGGACGCGCTGTTCGTCTCCGGAACGCCGGGCGATGCGGCTGCAGGGTTGGCCTTGGAACAGGGTCGCCTCGCCGCCGAGGTCGCCGGAGAGTCTCTGCGCGAGCGCTTCCTCTTTCCCGAGCCTCGCGTCGCGCTCGGAACGCGATTGCGAGGGTATGCGAGCGCGTGCATCGACGTTTCGGACGGACTGCTGGCCGATGCTCTGAAGCTCGCGCGCGCCAGCGGCTGCGGGGTAGAGCTCGAGGCGCTCCGGCTGCCGTTGTCGGCGCCCCTGCGAGCGCTCGGACCTGAGCGGGCCCGATCGTTCGCGCTCACCGGCGGCGATGACTACGAACTGTGCTTCACAGTCCCCCCGCCGCAGCTGGAGCGGCTGGAGGCCGATTTGCCCAGCGCGCAGTGGGGTTACACGCGCATCGGAACTGTGGGCCTCGAGGCTGGGGCACGCGTCCGGGATGAGAACGGGGTGCAGTCCGTGGCGGCCCCAGGATACGATCACTTCGCGGCCCCGTGAGGGCGTCATTATGTAAAGTGCGTGCCGCGATCCGGTCGACCAATTCATGGGGCACATCACAGCGCCTCGTCCCGGTGCGGCCCTATGCTGCAGTGTGCAACACCATTCGCTGCGAACCATGCCCGCCCACGCACCAGGACCCGCCGTGCATCCGCGCACCAGTGAGCGCAGCGCTCCGGAGCGGATTGGTAAGTACGAAGTCATCAAGGAAGTCGGGCGCGGCAGCACAGGTGTGGTCTATCTGTCTCACGACGCCTACTACGGGCGCGACGTGGCCATCAAGGTCTACAACGTCGACACCGGCGCGGACGATCAGCGCGCCCGCGCTGCGCGCAAGATGTTCCTCTCCGAGGCGCATCTGGTCGGCATGCTGCAGCACCCGTACGTGCTGCCGATCTACGATGCCGGTGAGGAGAATGGACGCTACTACATCGTCAGTGAATACGTGCACCATGCGCGTACGCTCACGACGTATTGTCGACCTGACAACCTGCTGCCGCTGAACGACGTCATCGAGATCATCTTCAAGTGCGCCAAAGCACTGCACTACGCGCACACGCGTGGAGTGATCCATCGCGACATCAAACCCTCGAACCTGCTGCTCACGCAGGAAGGCGAGGTGCGCATCATCGACTTCGGCATCGCTCTGGTCTCGGATGCAGACATCTCGCGCATCGAAGGCATTGCCGGCAGCCCTTCGTACATGTCTCCGGAGCAGGTGCAGAGCCTGGATTTGACCGCGAGTTCGGACATCTACTCCCTCGGCGCGGTGATGTACGAGTTGCTCACCGGGACGCGGCCGTTTCGGGCCGGTAACCTGCAGAAGCTCCTGCACCAGATCGTCTACGCCACTCCACCGCCGATCCACAAAGTGCGCGCCGATGTGTCCGAGGAACTGGAGAACATCGTCGTGACGGCGCTGCAGAAGGATCCGCAGAAGCGCCAGCGCACCGGACTAGAGCTCGCTGCGGAGCTGGCGCGCGCGCACCATCGGCTGCGCCAGAGCCATCTGCGCCTGGATCTGCAGGAGCAGTTCAGCGTTCTGCGGCGGCTGAAGTTCTTCCAAGAGTTCTCGCACCCCGAGGTCACCGAGGTGCTGCACGCGAGCGCCTGGCAGCAGTATGCGGCCGGGGAGGAAATCGTGCGCGAGGGCGAACTCGATGACCGCTTCTACATTCTGGTCTCCGGCCGCTGCGCCGTGCAGCGTCGCGGCGCTGAGATCGCCACGCTGGAGACCGGCGATTGCTTCGGGGAGGCGAGCTACGTCCCAGGAGCGAAACGCATGGCCACGGTGCGAGCTGTGACGGCGGTCACCGTACTGAAGGTGAGCGCTACCCAACTCGAGCAAGTATCGGTCTCCTGCCAGCTGCGCTTCAATCGGGTCTTCCTGCGCAGCCTGATCGGTCGCCTGCAGGGCGACTCGCGCTAGCGCTCGAGACCTGCGGTCGGAGCGTGCGCGCGTACCGGAGCTGCCCAGCGGGCACCTATTTTTCCGACACCAGAGGCGCCGGCAACGCACGCGGCGCGTCCACCGTCGGGACCACGGAGGGTCGAGACTGTCCGAGCGCGATCTCCTCCAGGCTGCGGCCCGCCGATTCGTGACCGGTCAGCACCGTCAGGAGCGAGGCGGTCAACTGAGCCGCCGCGATCACCAGCAGCAACGGCCCGATCCCCCAGGAGCGCTGGAGGATCGGGAACAGAAAGACGCTCGTGGCCGCGCCGATGCGCGAAAATGATGTAGCCAGCCCATGCGCTGAGGCGCGCAGGTCGGTCGGAAACAGCTCGACCGGGAGCACCCACGTGGTGATGTCCGGGAATGCGTTGGCGAGCTTCACGAACAGGATGCACGCTGCGATCGGAACGATCGCGCGGGTGCCGCTCATCGAGATCAGTCCCAGGGCGGCCATGCCGGCGGCGAGGGCAAGAAAACCCATGCTCTGGGCGCGGATCCTGCCACAGCGTTCGATCCACCCGGCGACGAACACAAAGCCCAGCGTGCCGAGGCTCGACAGTGCCGCCGAGAGCAGAATGCTGCCGCCGAAGGACCGCATGCCGAACGCGAGCAGGAGCGTCGGAATATAGATACTGAAGCCGTAGTCCACCATGTCCATCAGGAACCACGGCAAGGTGATCAGGGCGGTCCGCCGCAGGTACGGCCGCGCAAACAGCTCGCGCCAGCGTGCCTGAGGGGCACTCTCTCGGCCCACGTGCGCGCCCTCGGTGATTGGCAGCTCTGCGAGGTCGGCGTCCGGGTGGAATCTGCGCAAGGCGGCCATGGCCTGCTCGGGGTCGCGCTTGCGCAGCAGCCAGCGCGGTGACTCCGGCAGCGTGCGGCGCAGGATCAGCAGCGCGAGCGCCGGCACTGCTCCGGAGGCGAACAGCACGCGCCATGCGTGTGCAGAGAAGTGCGCGAGTAGAAAGCCGATGAGCATCGCCGCGACGCTGCCGGCGTAGAAAAACAGGCCGAACGACCACGTCATCATAGAACCGCGCCGTGTGCGCGGTGCGAACTCCGCGAGGAAGGTTGCGCTCAGCGGGTAGTCGATGCCGATACCGACACCGACCAGCATGCGGAAGATGAACAGAGAGGCGAAGTTCCATGCGACCGCGGAGAGCAACGCCGCGACGAAGAACGTCGCAATGTCGATCAGATAGAGCCATTTGCGTCCATACAGATCGGCGCATCGTCCGCCGACGGCCCCTCCGATCATCGCCCCGAGCAACGTGGAGGCGGCCAGCAAGCCGAGCGCCGCGGGCCGCAGATGCCAGGCGGGGGCGATGAACACGATGGCCACGGCCATCATCGCCGAGTCGTATCCGTCGAGGAACACGCCCAGACCCGAACTGACGATCAGGCGCAGGTGTGCCCGCCTCGGAGTGAGTTCATCTAGATAGGACTCGATCTGCGTCACGATCCGACTCCTCCGGGCCGCCGCCGCTGCGGGTGAGCGAGCCGCGCGGCGCAAGGCACGCGAACACTGCGAGTGCTGCGTCTGCGGCCCACGGTGGAGCGCTGTCCCAGGAGAGGCACAGTTCCACACATGTTGAATGTCAACGCCCGGCGGATAGGTCCGCAGAACATGCCGCCCCGGCGTTGCGTTGTCTTGAGTCGGTTGAATCAGACCTTCACCCGACGTCCCGCTCGATGGTAGGTGCGCAACGTGACCGATATGTGAAGCGCAACGAACCTCGGCGCCCCCCGCGGTATGTCGGCCGACTCAGCGCGCGTACTTGTTCGCGAAAGTCTCGATGTCCAGAGCGCGCAGATCGGGCAACGCAGCTCGTAGGCGAGACTCCGTCCAATCCCACCACGCGAGCTCGAGCAGCCGCTCGGCCGTGCGCGCATCACACCGCATGCGCAGCACGCGTGCGGGCACACCGACGACTATGGCAAACGGTGGTACGTCGTGCGTGACCACGGCCGCGCTGCCGACGGCGGCACCGGCGCCGATGGTGACCCCGGGCATGATGAGCGCGTTGTGGCCGATCCACACATCGGGCCCGATCGTGACCGCGTCGCGTGCACGCCAGGCGAAGAAGTCCGTATCGTCGGGGAGCTCGAAGCCATAGGAACGGCTGCGGTACGTCAGGTGGTGCAGCGTCGCACGCCACCAAGGGTGATTGCTCGGGTTGATGCGCACGCCCGTCGCGATGTTGCAAAACTTGCCGATTCGGGCATGGAGGATTTGGTTGTCCCCCATCGCATAACTCCAATCACCGAATTCACTGTGCGCGACGCTCGAGCGCGGACCGAGGTAGGTATAGCGCCCGAAATCAGACTCGCTCACCCAGGCAGTCGAATCGATCTCGGGGGCGGGTCGGATCGGTCGACCCGCCGACCAGGGATTGGGCGGCGTGCCGCAGTTAATGCGCTGCATGTGTGCTGAGTGCGGTGTGGGTGGCGGAACATCGATTTGCGATGGACACGGAACGACGCACTCAGGCGACCTGGCGACCCTGACGCCACACCGAGCGTACCAGCGGCTGTACGCTCCCCTCGCCCCTGTGCAGGGGGCGGATCCGGACCAGGTCGGCGCGCAACCCGACGGCGAGTCGCCCCCGGTCGTTCAATCCGAGCGCGTCGGCCGGTTGGCGAGTGACCATCGCGAAGCACTGGGTTAGGGGGAGGTTCAGCTGTCGGTGCAGGCCGAAGACGGCGCTGACCAGACTGCCCGGTACGTAATCGGACGACAGGATGTCGAGCAGTCCGTCGCGGGCCAGTTCCGCGGCCGCAACGTTCCCGGAATGCGAGCCACCGCGTACCACGTTCGGGGCCCCGAGGACCGTCGCAAGGTCGAGGTCCCGTGCCGCTTGCGCGGCCCGTCGGGTCGTCGGGAACTCGCAGATCACTGCCCCGTCGCGGTGTGCCTCGTGCACGTGCTCGGCGGTAGTGTCGTCATGACTCGCCAGAGCGATGTGATGGCGGCGACAGTAGTCGACGAAGTGCTGACGGTGCGGGTCGGCATAGCGCCGCTGCATCTCCATCGCGCCGACCACTCTTGCCTCGAATTTCGCGGCGCTCCATCCCTTCTTGCCCGTGTAGTAGATGCGTGCGTGCTCGGCGTTCTCCCATTGTCGCTGGCCTGGCGTGTGATCCATCAGTGAGACGAGGCGCAGGCGCGGATGACGGTGAAAGGGTTCGAATAGCTCGACGGTATTGGGTGCCGGCAATTCGCAGCGCACATGCAGGAAATGCTCAGCGCGCAGCGCGTCGTGCTCGGCGCAGTGCTGCAAACTCCCCAACACGGTGTCCCAGGCGCTGGCGCGCACGCTGTCGCTGTCCGTCTCCCCGACACCGAGCGCATCGAGGACAGTGGTAATGCCTGCGCAGGCCACTTCCGCGTCATGCGCCAGCAGTGCGGGAACCTCCGCCCAGCTTACCTTGGGTCGGGGCATCAGGTGCCGCTCCAGATTGTCGGTGTGCAGCTCGATCAGTCCGGGGGCGAGCAGATCGCCGTCGAGGTCGAGCGCGCCCGGCACCGATGTGCGACCGGTGTCGATCGATGTGATGCCCGCTGCGTCGAATCCGAGCGTGCCGAGCAGGATTTCGTCCTCCAATACCAGCCGGGCGTTGGTCACCAACGTCGCGCTCATGCCGCCGGCCCGAATGGTTCGATACGAAACCGTCGCGTCGCCACTTTCTCCGCGATCGTCTGATCGTGGAACACCCCGAGGATTGCTGCGCCGCGCGCCCGAGCTTCGTTGATCATCTCCAGCACCACCGCGGTGTTGGCGGCATCGAGCGACGCGGTCGGCTCATCGAGGAGCAACAGGGGGCGCGGCTTGATCAGGTTGCGGGCTACGTTGATGCGCTGCTGCTCACCGCCGGAGAACGTTGCCGGGGGGAGGGACCACAACGGTCGGCCGATGCTCAGACGCTGCAGCCACCGTGCCGCTTCGGCCCGTGCGTCCTGCAGCGCATCGGTGTCCGAAGTCAAGAAGCGCCCGCGAGCGGCGCGGTCGCCCGGCTCCTCATGGCCGATGAGCGACTCGGCCACGATGTCGAGCGCGCAGACTCGCGGAATGACCCGCAGGAACTGGCTGACGTAGCCGATCGTGTCGCGTCGGGCGGCGAGGAGGGCGCGTGGCGTGGCGCCGGTGAGCTCCAGCTCCTGCGGTGTGCCAGGGAACAGCCGGATACGCCCGGCGCTGGCGCGATAGTTCGCGTAGATCAGCTTCAAGAGCGTGCTCTTGCCGGTCCCCGAGGGCCCCTCGAGGACCACACACTCGCCCCGGTGGATGCTGAGGTGGACGTTCTCCAGTACGCGCAGCACGAGCGAGTTCTGATGGTGCAGGGTGAACTGCTTGGCGACAGCCTCCAGATGCAGCAGCGGTAGCTGCGGCGCGGTCGAGGCGGTCATGGCGGCAGCACCGAGGCCACGAGCAGCTGGGTATAGGGGTGGGACGGATCATCGAGCAGCTGGTCGGTGAGCCCCGCCTCGACGACTCGGCCGCCCTGCATGACCATCATGCGGTCCGCCAGCAGTCGCGCCACCGCCAGGTCATGGGTGACCAGCACGGCGGCGAGCCCGAGCTGGCGTGTGAGCCGGCGAAGCAGATCGAGCAGCTTCGCCTGCACCGAGACATCGAGGCCGGAGGTCGGCTCATCGAGGAAGACGAGCCGGGGCAACGTCACCAGATTGCGCGCGATCTGCAGCCGCTGACGCATGCCCCCTGAGAATGTCGCCGGTGTATCGTCGATGCGGCCCGGATCGATCTCGACTCGCTCGAGCCACTCGAGCGCCAACCCACGCAGTCGGCCGTAGTGACGCTCGCCGAGCGCCATGGGCCGCTCGATGACGTTGGCACCCGCCGAGACGTTCATGCGCAGTCCGTCTGCGGCGCTCTGGTGCACCAGGCCCCAATCGGTGCGGGTGAGCGCGCGGCGCTGCCCCTCGGTGAGGCGGTAGATGTCGCGAACCGCGCCGTCGCGCAGATTGAAGAGCACTTCACCGTCATCCGGTGCGTGCAATCCGGCCAGGACCTGCAACAGCGTGCTCTTGCCCGATCCAGACTCCCCGACGATCGCCAGGATCTCTCCAGGCCACAAGTCAAACGACACCTGATCCACTGCGGCTCGGGCGCCGTAGCATCGGCGCACGGCGCGCACCTGCAGGAGCGCAGCTGTGAGCTCACTTCGCGCCATCGGAGGGCTCTCGGGCCGTCGCGCTGGCTTGCCGCGTGGCGCAATAGTGCGAGTCGGAGCAGACGAACATCCGCGTGCCGCGATCATCCGTGACCCATTCGTCGAGGAAGCTGTCCGCCGCGCCGCACAGCGCGCAGGTGCTCGCCCAGCGCTGAATCGAGAAAGGATGGTCATCGAACGCGAGACTGGTGACCGCGGTGTAGGGTGGGACGGCATAGATGCGTTTCTCGCGACCGGCGCCGAACAACTGCAGAGCCGCGGACCGGTGCATCTTGGGATTGTCGAATTTCGGAATCGGCGAGGGCGACATGACGTACCGGTCGTTGACCAGCACCGGATAGTCGTAGGTCGTGGCGATGTGGCCGTAGCGGGCGATGTCTTCGTAGAGTTTCACATGCATCAGGCCGTACTCGGCGAGCCCGTGCAGCGTGCGGGTCTCGCTGCGACGCGGTTCGAGCCGCTGCAACGGCTCAGGCGCCGGCACTTGGTACACCAGGATCTGGCCCTCGCGCAGCGCGGTCTCGGGAATTCGGTGCCGAGTTTGGATGATGTCTGCGGCCCGGGTATCGGTGGTGACCGCCACACCGGCGGTGCGCTGGAAGAAGTGGCGGATGTTCACCGCATTCACCGTGTCATCTGAGCCCTGATCGATGACCTTCAGCGTGTCGGTGGGCCCGAGAATCGCTGCCGTGACCTGGATGCCGCCGGTTCCCCAGCCGTACGGCAGCGGCATCTCGCGCGAACCGAACGGCACCTGGTGACCGGGAATACACACCGCCTTGAGCAGGGTGCGGCGGATCATGCGCTTGGTACGCTCATCAAGGTACGCAAAGTTGACGTGCGGATCGCGCGCCGCGCAGCTCGGGGACGTATCGCTCATGACCCACTCTGCGGCTCTGTGCCCGCCGCACGCAGGCGACGCACCAGTTCGAGTTCGGATTGGAAGTCGACGTAATGGGGCAGCTTCAGATGCTGAACGAAACCGGAGGCCTCCAGGTTGTCGCTGTGCGAGAGCACGAACTCCTCCATCTGCACAGGAGACTCGATCGCCTCCCCGAGTTCCGGCGCGCGTAGCGCCCGATCGACCAGACTCATCGCCATCGCTTTGCGCTCGCTGTGTCCGAAGGCGAGACCGTAGCCGCGAGTGAATTGCGGTGGTTCTCGTGCGCTGCCAGAGAACTGGTTGATCATCTGACACTCGGTGAGCGCCACGTCGCCGATGGATACCGGGAAGCCGAGTTCTTCCGGGATCACATGCAGCTCGACACTCCCGAAGCGCACCTCCCCGGCGAACGGATGCGTGTGCGCATAGCCGCGTTGCGAGGAGTAGGCCAGCGCGAGCAGAAACCCCTCGTCTGCCCGCGCGAGATTTTGCAGGCGAGCGGCTCGCGGGGCCGGAAAACGCAATGGCTCACGGGTCAGATCGATCGGCTCGGGGTCATCAGCAGGGAGCGGCTGTGGCTCGATGAGGCCTTCGCAATCGAGCAGTTCGAGGACTCCGGGGCAGTTGCCAGCTGTCGTCGGCGCGGGAGTACGCGGGGCGCTGGGCACGGCTGTTCCAGTCAGCAGCGCGAAATCCAGCAGCCGCTGAGTGTAGTCGTAGGTCGGACCGAGAATCTGTCCACCCGGCAGGTCCTTGAACGTGGCCGAGATGCGTCGCCAAAGACGCATCCGCGTCGTCTCGAGCGGCACGCTGTAGCCGAACCGCGGCAGCGTCGTGCGATAGGCGCGCAACAAGAATATTGCCTCCACGACGTCGCCGGCGGCCTGCTTCAGCGCCAATGCGGCGAGTTGCGGATCGTACAGCGAGCCCTCGGTCATGATTCTGTCGACCGCCAGCCGCAGTTGCGAGTGAATCTGTGCACCGGAGAGCTCCGGCAGCGCCGGATCACCGCGGCGCAACTCGGCGAGCAGCGCGTGGCTGTTCTGGATCGCAACTTCTCCGCCCTTGACGGCAACGTACATCCGCTCAGTCCTCGATGGTCGTGGTGCGCGGCAATCCGGCAACGCATTCGCCGGCACACAGCAGCAGATCGACGCCGCGCGGAAATGCCGCATGGTTCGCGCGCCATTGCGTGACGAACCCCTCACCCAGATGGCGCACCGTCAGAGGCTGCGTCCGCTCGATTCCAGGCCCGCGCAACCGCCAGCCTGCGGTGTCCTCGAGTGCATGCACCTGTATGAGGCAGGTCGCGGCGCTCTCCGGCTCGAACTCGCTGCCGGCCGGCAGCTGATCGAGCGGCGGCATCTGGTCGGCATCGCTCCAGAGGAATTGGGCCGCGCGCGGCTCACTTACGATGCGGCAGCCAGTGTGAAAGCGCAGCCAGGCGGCCGCTGAGCTGCGAGCCAGTCGGGGTGCGAGCCAGAGCGTGCAATCCGGATCGAGCAGCGCAAGCAGCAACGCCGCGGCGGATGGGGCGACACCGATGGGGTGTTGCGCGTCGCTCGCCACCCGCTGGATTCGCCCGGGAGTGGCGAACGCGTTCAATGCGACGCGAAATACCGCCTGACTGGCGAGCGGCGGGTCGCTGAACCCGGGTCCGACGGCGTTCAAATCGAGCGGTGAGTCGCTGGCCGCTGTGCTCATGAGGGCTGCGGTTGTGGGGGCGCACCGGCACTAGCGCGTGCGGCGGTGAAGAACTCGACCTGCGTCGCACGTGCCTTCTCTGCCTGTGCAGTCTGACGTTCAGCCAACCACTGCGCGATGCCGGTGAGCAGATCCGCAGGCACCCGCGCTCGGTGGAGCGGATCCTGCAGCAACGCATCGGCGGTGGCCGCCAGTTCGGCGTGACGGGCCGAGCGCCCGAGAATGTAGGCGACACCGACGTGTTCGCACCGCACGCGCTCCGGGTCCGTTCGCAGGGCGCAGCGAGTGACGGTGACTTCGCCGAGGTTAAAGCGCTCGCCGCTGCCGCCGATTCGGCCCTGAACCATCACCAGTCCAGACTCCGGACGGCGCAGCCAACGGGGTTGTGCGCCGGTGAGATCGGCAAGGTGCGCCTCCAGCATCGGTAGCGGAGCACGACTGAGCAATCGCATCCAAGTCGGACGCGACGGGGCGGTGAGCAATGTAGAGATGCCATCGTCTTGCAACATGGCGATGCTATCTATGGTGGTATAGACAACCTCAGATCCACACCGAAATATTAGGGTCAGCGTGTTTACCTTTTATGACAGCGGCGACTGCCCGATCTGAACGTCGCAGCGTGCGGCGACGCGGTTGTGCGTGGTCGCGCATCGCTGGGGAAGTGACGCGAAACATTCGCGTGGGAGCCTATCCTCCGGGCGGGCGATTGCCGGCGGCAAGCGAGCTGGCGGACCGCTTCAGCGTCAACCGGCACACCGTCCGGCGGGCGATCGCGGAGCTGGCGGCCCGAGGCGTCGTGCGGGTCGTGCAGGGCAGTGGCACGTTCGTGCAGGAGTTTGCGCTTGAGTTGATGTTGGGAAGACGGACGCGCCAGTCGGTGAGCCTGCGGCAGGCCGGTGTGTCGGGCACCCTGCGCGTACTCGGTGCGGTGCGCATGCGCGCCCCGACGCAGGTGGCGCGGGCGCTGCAGATCGCGCCCCGCCAGCGGGTTTTGCGCGTGCAGACCCTCGGTGAAGCCCGGCGGCGTGTGCTGCACGTCGGTGAGCGTTTCTTTCCGCTGCCACAATTCGAAGGATTGGATGAACGGATCAGGCGCTGCGGTTCCATCACGCGGGCTTTTGCCGAGTGCGGGGTCACCGATTACCTTCGGCGCGACAGTCGAGTCAGTGCAGTGCTGCCGGTCGAGCAGATCGCGGTGCTGCTGCGTCAGGCGATGTGCCGTCCGGTGCTGCGGATCGAGAGTGTGAATGAGGATCTCGAGCGGCGGCCGATCGAATATGCGCGAGCCTATTTTGCCGGTGATCGTGTCGGTCTTCGGGTGACGGCCGATGAGTGAAGCAACGGAGAGCGCAGCAGTCGCGTCAGGCGCGTATCGGTGGGCGGTGTATTTCTCACCGCCACCGCAGTCCCCGTGGGCCCGCGCAGGGGCCGGCTGGCTCGGACGGGATGTCGATGACGGAGCCTGCGAGCCCGCGCCGCGCATTGCCGGTTGGAGCGCACAGACCTGGTCGTCGGTGACGGGTGCGCCGCATCGATACGGCTGGCACGGGACGCTGCGCGCGCCGTGGCGGCTGGCGTCAGGGTGCGATTCGGGGGATGTGCTCGGCGTGCTGCGGACGCTGGCGGCGCAGACGGCCCCGTTCGATTTGCCGCCGCTGCGTCTGGGGTATCTGAACGGCTTCCTTGCTCTGCAGCCGGTACACCCCTGTGCAGCGCTGCAGGCCCTGGCGGACGCTTGCGTGAAGCGGCTCAAGCCGACGGCCGCGCCCCTCACGCCGGCCGAACTCGAGCGCTACGGTGCCCGTGGACTGAGTGTGCGCCAGCAGCAGTATTTGCACGCCTGGGGGTATCCGTACGTGCTCGAGGAATTTCAGTTTCACATGACGTTGACGGAGCGGCTGGAGGCGCTCTCTGCGGCCCAGCGTGCTGAGCTGCAGGCCGCGGCGGCAGCGAGATTCGATCCATTGCCGCAACCGCTGCGCGTCGATGCGCTGTCGCTCTTCGTGCAGCCGCAGCCTGCTGCTCTGCTGCGACGAGTGGCCCGCCTGCCGCTCGGTGGCGACGGAGCGACCCGAGCGTGACGGGACGCGGGGGACGGCTCATATATCTGATCGGGCCCTCGGGCGCCGGCAAGGATACGCTGCTGCGCTGGCTGTTGATGCATCAACCGCGGCCGGCACGGTTGCACGTGGCGCGGCGCACGATCACGCGCGCGGCAGACGATGCGAGTGAGTGGCATGAGGCCGTGACGCCCGCGCAGTTCGCGCGATGGCTGCGCGCCGGGGCATTCGCGCTTCACTGGGACGCGAATGGGTTGCGCTACGGCATTCGCCGTGAAGCGCTACTGCCGCTCGACAGCGGCGAGCGCGTGCTCGTCAATGGTTCGCGTGCGGCGCTCTACGAGGCGCGCCGATGCTACCCGGGATTATTCGTGGTGCAGATCACGGCCGAACCTACGCTGCTGCGGCAGCGGTTGCTGGTGCGCGCTCGGGAGTCACCGGAGGTGATCGAGTCACGGCTGAGCCGAACTGCGCTGTTGCCCGCGGTCAATGTCGATGCCGTGATTCGCAATGAGGGGACCGCGGAGCAGGCCGGCATGCGCCTGCTCGAGCTGCTCGGGCCGTAGGGGGAAGCCGCGGTACCGACGGGCGCGCGCGCCGGTGCTGGGGCGGCGGTGATGCGTACCGCTGCGCTTCGCCACGCGCTGCGGTACGCTATCGGCCCGTGCACATCCTGCTCATCGAGGACGATGTCGAGGCCGCGAAGTTTCTCGTCAAGGGACTGCGCGAGAGCGGCTATGTGATCGATCATGCGGCCGGCGGACGCGAGGGTCTCGAGCGGGCGCTCTCGGGCAGATTCGACCTGATCATCACGGATCGGATGCTGCCGAAGATCGACGGACTGGAGATCATCCGTCAGCTGCGCCTGGCGGGACTGGCCACCCCGGTGCTCGTCCTGAGTGCCCTGGGCAGTGTCGATGATCGGATCCGCGGCCTGAAGGCCGGTGGTGATGATTACCTGACCAAGCCGTTTGCGTTCGATGAGCTGCTGGCGCGCATCGAGGCGCTGCTGCGCCGCCGGGCCCGCGCCAGTGAGAGCACGCTCCTCGAGGTCGCTGATCTGAAGTTCGATCTGCTGGCCCGACAGGTGACGCGCGGCGGGCGCGAGATCGATCTCACGGCTCGCGAGCAGAAGCTGCTCGAGTTTCTGATGCGCCGGACCGGGCAGGTCGTCACCCGCATGATGCTGCTCGAGGGCGTGTGGGATCTGCACTTCGATCCCCAGAGCAACGTGGTCGATGTGCACATCAGTCGCCTGCGCCAGGCCGTCGATCGTGGCTCGGATCGCCCGCTCATCCACACGGTGCGCGGTGCCGGCTACGTGCTGCGCGAGGAGCCATGAGGTGGCCGAGGCCCCGCGGTCTGTTCCAGACCACGGCGTTTCGCATGTCGATGGGCTACACGCTGCTGGTCACGCTGGCAGTCGGGGTGACCCTCGGTACCACGTACCTGCTCACGCAGCGCATCCTGCGCGACAACGTCGACCTGATCATCACCACCGAGCTCAACAGCCTGCAGGATCAGTACGTGTTGCGCGGGGTGCGCGGCGTGACTGCTGAGATCAACGTGCGCATCGACAGCTGGGGGCGCATCGGCTCGGTGTACATGCTCGCCAGTCCGCGGTTCAAGCGCATCGCGGGCAACGTGACCAACTGGCCGTTCGATGGCGCGCCGCGCGAGCGTTGGCCGGAGTTTCGCATCGAGTCGATCGAGCCGGGGCAGCGCTCGGTGCACCCGGTGCGTGCCGCGGTACGCCAGCTCTCCAACGGCGACTGGCTGCTCGTCGGCACCGACATGTCCCAGGACGAGCGCTACGCTCAGGCGTTCAAGACCGCCACGCTCTGGGGCATGGGGCTGTCGGTGCTGGTGGCGGCGATCGCGGGGTTCGCCTTTAGTTTCCGGCTGAGCCGGCGGGTCGGGGCGGTGACCGAGACCTGCGTGCGCATCATGAGTGGGGAGCGCTCGCGGCGACTGCCGGTCGCCGGCAGTCGCGATGAGTTCGATGCCCTCGCTCTGTCGGTCAATCGGGTGCTGGATCGGCTCGAGGAGCAGTCCCTCACGCTGCGTGCGACGTTCGACAGTGTCGCGCACGACCTGCGCGCGCCTCTGCAGCGGTTGCGCGGACGGATGGATGCGGTGCTGCGTCTGGTGGACTTGCAACCGGAACTGCGCGAGCCGGTGGAGTCGGCGCTGCGCGAGGTCGATCGGCTGCAGCGCACGCTCGCGACGCTGCTGCAGATCGCGCTGGCGGAGTCCGGCGCACCGCTGGCCGCGGTGTCGCGGGTCAACCTCTCGGCGCTGGTAGGGGAAATGGTGGAACTGTTCGAGCCGGTGGCGCGCGAGCGCGCTCTTGCGCTCACCGGACATGCGGATGCGGGGGTGTTCGTCGAGGGCAACCGTCAGTTGCTCGCCCAGCTGATCAGCAATCTTGTGGAAAACGCACTGAAGTTCGTGCCCGCCGGCGGGCGGATCGAGATCGGGCTCGAGCGCCACGGGGCGCTGGCGCATCTGGCCGTGAGCGACAATGGACCGGGGGTACCCGCCGAGCAGCGCCGCCGGGCCGGTGAGCCATTCGCGCGCATCGGCCCGCGCGCCGATGCCGGCAGTGGGCTCGGGCTGCTGCTGGTTGGAGCGATCGCGCGACTGCACCGTGCCGCGTTCGCGCTCGAGGACAACGAGCCGGGGATGCGCGCGTTGGTCGAATTGCCGCTCGCGGCGCCGCCGGACTGAGTGAGCCGCCCTCAGGCGTCCTTGCGCTTGTCGCGCTCGATCAGCGCATAGGCCGAGTGGTTGTGGATCGACTCGAAGTTTTCCGATTCGACCACATACGCAACGATGCGCGGCTCGGCGTTCAGCCGCGTCGCCACATCGCGCACCATGTCCTCGACGAACTTCGGGTTGTCGTAGGCGCGCTCGGTCACGTACTTCTCGTCGGGGCGCTTGAGGATGCCGTACAGCTCGCAGGAGGCTTCCTGTTCGGCGATCTCGATCAGCTCCTCGATCCACATGTGGTCGCTCAGCTGCGCAGTGATGGTGACGTGCGAGCGCTGATTGTGCGCG
>JBMFWZ010000063.1:0-18480 GCA_049964755.1 Steroidobacteraceae bacterium
GTAGCGAATAGTTAGGAAGTATACAGCGGCGTGAGGAGATGCAGGAGCGATTGGCGGCGAGCGGCGATGCACCCTTGAGGATTTTCTCTCTCGTGTGGGGCGGACTGTTCTGCCGCCTCATCAACGCTGCTGGATTTCCCAATCACAAGAACGTTTAACCAGATGCGTCAAGCTGTTGAAACTACGACGAAACGGTGAGATCGAGACTCGGGCACGCCGATCTAATTTCTCGCCTTCAGATGGAAGGCTCGCGGTATGACAGAGGACGCCAAGGGAAAGAGCGGGTCGTTGTACCCGAAAGCGAAAGTCAAAGCTGTTGTCACATTCTGGTCATTATTGCTCGCTACAGTAAATCGCTATAACACCTGCCGCGAATTTCTATCGATCGGTGTCGTGCCGCCAGCCGTTCGAGGCGAATTCGTCAGGGCCGCGGCCGTATTGCGAACCGATTGGGAGTTTCTGCAATGTCCATCGAGATCCGTAAAGTGGTGCGGGACGCCATCGCGCCCATGGCGGTGTTCGTCCCGTGCGTGGTAATGCTGACGGGCGCGCCGGCTCACGCGGCACAGAACCTTGCAACGTCCGGCATGACGAGCGATTCCGCAGCATCGCCGCAGATCACGGGGGCGTCTGCCACCGACGCGCCGGGCAGGGCGGGCAAAAAGAAGCTGAAGGAAATCGTGATTGTCTCGGCCGAAAAGGCCGTGGCCACGGTGAATCCCCTGAAGTTCGAGCACGTGAGCCCGGCATCGAGTGTGACCAAGGTGCTGAACGACGTGCCAGGATTCAACGCCCGCGCGCTCGGTGTCGCGGGCTTCATCGTCAGCGATACGGCCTACACGCTCGACGGGTTCCCGAGTTCAGAACTCGGCAGCACCTTCGATGGTGTTCCGGATCTCAATACCTTCCTCGGCGGCATGTTCGGCCAGGGCGATCAGCCGCTCGGGCAGGCGCTGGTACCGATGGACGTCAGCGGCGCTCATGTTTACAGCGGTGCGAGCACCCAGTCCAATTCGTCCATCGACGATCTCGGCGGTACGATTTCCTTTCAGCCGGCCCTGCCGAGTCACGATTTTCACGTGGATCTTGGCATGACCGGCGGCGTCTATGCCGGCCAGGGATCGGAGGCGCAGGAGACTTTCGTTGTCAATTCCGGTGCGATGCAGTCGCTCAACGGGTTGAACGTGCTGGCGAAATTCCAGCACACGTTGGTCCATGGTCCGTATGACAACGTCGTTGCGCATCTGAATTCCTATTACCTCTCGGTCGTGCAGCCCACATCATCAGGTGAAGTCAAACTGGTCGCACTCGTCAATGCGGCCAACGGCCAGCCGCCGCATTACCTCCCGGCGCCGATTCTCACGCAGCAGGGATACAACTATGCGTTTCCGACCAGCGTGACTTATACCAACCAGGAAACCCAGTCGTCTTTTCTCGACCTGTCGGTAAAGTCGCTGCTGAACCCTTACATGATTGGTGAGGTCAAGGCGTTCTACGTCGGCACGAACAACGACCGAACCGCATGGTCGGATCCGCAATACCATAATTCGTATGCAGGTTATTCATATGATCTCAGCGATACATTGAAGAGCTGCTCGGCGCTCAATGCTTACGAGAGTTCATCGGTTCCATCCAGCGCCTACCCGAACACGTACGATTGCGCCGTTGCCACTCAGCAGTTCGGCTCACCTGCGGCGGGTACGGCGTACCAGCGCTACATTCAGAACTATTCCGAGATGGGTGCGATGGGCGACCTGACGCTGCTGTTCCCGGACAATACGGTGCAGGTTGGTGCCACGGGATTCGTTGCGCCGATGCTGTCGGAGGAGGCGTGGTATGGAGCGAGCCCGGTGCCGATCGGTACGACGGGGTTCAATATGGCTTGGTTCGAGCATGACGGACAGACCTGGATGCAGACCTACATCCAAGACAATATCCGCCTGCTCCACGGTCGACTGCATATCTATCCCGGAGTGAAGTGGACGCGGCTGGATATGTATGCCAATGACGATCAGGGCTATTACTACGACTTTTCCGGAACGGTCTCGGAGACCTATAAATACATCGAGGACTCCCTGGGTGTGAATTACGCGTTCGCGCACGAATTGAACGCGTATGTGAACTGGGGTCAATCCGTGAAGCCACCGAATATCAGTGCGCTCTACGGCAACATCGGCGCAAGCCCGCAACCGGTGCCCCCGACCACTAAACCGGAGCGGGTGAACAATGTCGATGCGGGTGTCAGGTTCGAGAACTCGCGCTATAACTGGGAAGTCGGGTTTTTCAATCGGGACTTTACGAATATTTTCAGTTCCACATATAGCGATATCACCGGAATCACCCTGACCACCAATGCCGGTAAGGCGCTGTTCAGAGGCGGTACGGTCAAGGCGGGGGTGCATCTGCCGTATCACTTGGAACTCGATGGCAATGCGGCCTATACCCATGCGGTGTATACCGAGAATTTCACGGATGTGAACGGCACTGCCTTTACGAATGGCATGTGGCGGCCGAATATTCCCGTTGTCACCGGAAATCTCGACCTGAGGTATTCGAACGGCCCGTGGCATGCCGGCGTGAGCGAGCATTACACGGGATCAGAGTACGTCGTGAATTACGAATCCGGCGCCACCACCAACTATCAGTTGGGCGGCTATGGATCGACGAACCTCAACGCGGGCTATGTGTGGAATATGGACAGCGGTTCACTCAAGGCGCTGAAGTTCGACTTGCACGTGGATAACGTGTTCAACCGGCACTCGCCGTTCTATTCGGCGGGTCTCGATACCGCCTCGACACCGAATTTCCTGTGGATGATCTACAACGAGCCGATGTTCGCTTCATTGTCGGTGACTGCCAAGTTTTTTTGATGTGGCTGAGTCAGTACCGACGGTGCGGTCGTCAGCTCCGAGGGAGCGATGTGTAAGTTTCGGTGTGGGTGAGCAATGTGGTCGCGCGGATGAATTTGCGTTCCGGTGCGATTCAGTACGGAAACGCGGATACCTATCCGGTCGAGCGCGTTTCGCGCGATTGCGAGCAGCGCCGGGTGGCAAGCGACTAGGGCGGCTTCGGTGTGACGGTGTTGGCGAGCAGGGAGTTACGCAGAGCCGGGCGGATGCGCATCAATAACGGCCGGTGCAGGCGACACGAATCCCGGCGTGTCCCCACGATGATCGCCGCCGTGGCGTGCGAGCTGTGAGCGCAGCATGTGCGCCCTGTGCGCATGGGTGTGGGCGCACCCTGTGGCGCTCAGTCGGTGCGTGACGAACCATGATCGTGAATGAGCGCGGGGCTGTGATCCTCCGGTGATGTAGAAGTCTCAGCGCCGCCGGGTGCCGCTGGCGATCGAGTGAAGTGGCCGCCTTTGGTTCAGGGGTGCCCGGGCCGCCAGCGCAGCAGGGCGAGTCTGGCGGTCCCGGATCCACGGTTTTTCAGCCGGAGCGTTCGGTCCGCACCGGGACGGATGATCAAAGTGTCACGGGGGTGGGCGAGCTCGGTTCGCGGGTCGCCGACCTCGCCGACCTCCGCGGTTCCCTCCAGCACGAACAGTGCGCTGTAGAGCGGTGCAGACAGCATCAACTCTCGCGTCGAGACGAGTGAGAGGATCGACGGCGCACGCACGATACATGCCGGTGAGCCCGCGGCTCCCTTGCGCACGATCAGGCTCAGATCCGTGCATCGTCCGAGTGGAACACTGCACTGGGTACTCCAGTCCCCCTCGAACAGCGCGCCGCGCCGGGCCGGCGACAGCCGTCGCTGTCCGTGTTCGCCGAAGGCGAGCCTCAGGTCCTCGCCGTGGACCAGGACCAGCGCGCGGCGGTAGCCGGGGTAGGCGGAAAAGGGTCCGTCCTGCGCAATGTCGGCGAGACTCAGTCGCCATCTGAAGGACTCCCCGGTGGCCGGGTCGCGCGCGATTTCCAGGGTCATGCCGTTCCCATTGCGCCAGGGCATTGCCCGGTAGGTGGTGGCGCGGAGGATCTCGAGACGGGGCGGCTTCACTGCGGTCAGTCTCCTCGGTGCAGCGATGTTCGGGCCAGGTGGGCGTTGAGGTCGCGGGAGCGTCGGTCGGTCACGCAGTCACCATCCGGCCGGTGCGGTCTGTGTGCCCTCAGCCCGGCCCTGGCGCGAGGGTGAGTGTGTGAGGCCCAGGGGAGCACCCCGACGCCGGGGTGCGCGATTCGCTTCGAGTGCGGTGCGGCAGACGCATGACGATGAAGTGTAGGCCAATGATTTGCGAAAGGGATGCTCCTCGAAAAAGGAGCACCTGGGGCGCGCCGAGCGGCCAAGGTGCCTGGCTGGCGGCCTCGACATGCGCGTACAGTGCGCAGGCATGAAGAGCGCGATCCCCGATCCGGATTACTGCCTCGCGCCGGCGAGGGCAGTGGGTTTGAGGGCGGCGCAGATGCTGCGGCCCGCCGTGGCGCGCAGCGAAGCGACGGCAGAGTGCGTCACGCGCGTCAATGAGCTGATCCGGTGGCTGACGTCGAATACCTGAGGGTCCGGGCATGGGGCGCGGCGCGCACTCCGTGGACCGGGCGGAATGAATGACGATGCGAGGCGAGCGGGCCGGCGCGTCGCGACAGCGATGAACGATCCAAAGGGGTGAACCATGTCGACGTCTCGACGAGAATTCCTGGTCTCCTCCGCCGCCGTGCTCAGCGCCGGCGCGGCGCCGGCGCTCGCCACCGGTCAGAAGGTTCCCGCGGTCCAACTGCCGCCGGGTTCACCGCCAGCGTTCGGCACGGCGCCGGGCGTCGGACCCCAGGTGAGCGCCGCGACGTTCGCCGAGGCTGAAAAGCTGGTGCGAGTGCGCATGACACTGCCCGAGCGCGCCGAAGCGGCCTCCAACTGGCGCAACAGCATGGCGCCGCTCTATGAGCGGCGCACCGGTCCGCGCCGCGTCGCACTCGAACCGGAAGTGGCGCCGTATTCTCTGTGCAATCCGGTGCTGCCCGGAACGGATTCGATGCCGCGCCGAGCCGAGTTCGTTCGCAGCGGACGCGATCCGGGTGCGCTACCGAGCCGCGATGCCGACATCGCCTTTGCGCCGCTGTGGCAGCTGTCCGGCTGGATTCAGTCGCGCCAATTGACCTCCGAGCGGCTGACCGAGTTGTACCTGCAGCGGATCGGTACGTTCGATCCCCGTTTGAAATGCGTCATCACGGTGACGCGCGATCTGGCCCTCGAGCAGGCGCGCGCGGCCGATCTGGACATCGCCGCGGGCCGCTACCGCGGGCCGCTGCACGGTATCCCGTGGGGCGCGAAGGACCTGCTCGATACGGCCGGCATCCGCACCACGTACGGCGCCGAGCCGTTCCGCAATCGAGTGCCTGCCAAAGATGCCGTCGTCGTCGAGCGGCTGCGCGCGGCCGGCGCCGTCCTGATCGCGAAACTCAGCATGGGCGCCCTGGCGCTGAATGATGTCTGGTTCGGCGGGCAAACGAAGAACCCATGGCTGCTGCAGGAAGGCTCCGGCGGCTCGAGTGCAGGGCCTGCCGCGGCGAGCGCGGCGGGTCTGGTCGGCTTCGCGATCGGCAGCGAGACCGAGGGTAGCATCGTCGATCCGAGCGACCGGTGTGGGGTGTGCGGTCTGCGCCCGACTTTCGGCCGCGTGGCGCGGACCGGTGCGATGACGCTGTGCTGGTCGCTCGATAAGCTCGGGCCGATCGCACGCAGCGTCGAGGATACCCTGCTCGTGCTCAAGGCCATCTCCGGGCCGGATCCGGGCGATCTGTCCAGCGTGCCGAGCGTGCTCGATTTCGATGCCCGCGCGCCGGTCAGGGGATTGCGTGTGGGGTATTTCCCTCGCTGGGAGCAGGAGGCGACCGAGGTGGATCGGCACGCGCAGCAGACGTTGAAGTCCCTGGGCCTCGAGACGGTGGCCGTGGCGCTTCCAGACTGGCCCTACGACTCGCTCAACACCATCCTCTTCGCCGAAGCCGCTGCGGCGTTCGAGGAACTCACCCTCAGTGGCGGGGTGGACCAGATGCGCATGCAGACGCCCGACGCGTGGCCGAACACATTCCGTCAGGCGCGCTTTCTATCGGCGGTCGACGCGGTGCAAGCCGACCGTTTCCGACGACGGGTCGCTCAGCAGATGCAGACGCTGTTCGAGAAGGTCGATCTGCTCATCGTGCCGTCGCTGCGTGATGAAATGCTCACGATCGGCAATTTCACCGGCTATCCGTCCCTGACGGTGCGTGCCGGCTTCATTGAAATCACGCAGGCTCGCAGCGACTGGGCCCCTGACCCGAAGCGGCCGTTGCCGCACTTCGATCCGCCGCGACGCGTACCGCACAGCGTCACCTTGGTGGGGCGGCTGTTCGATGAGGGAGCGCTCGGCAGAGTAGGGCTCGCGCTCGAGCGCGCTTTGAACGTGGAACAGGCGCGCCCGCCGGGCTTCACATGAGCGGTGAGTGATGGGCTCCGAAGGCTCATGCCGAGGCACGGTGATTTAACCCACCGGCGTCATTACACGTCTCCGTGAGCGTCACCGCGATATTCAGCAGATGGAACGGTTCGTGCGCAAGGGGACGGATGCGGCGGGGATTGCTGGCGTGGCCGCGGCCGGGGTCCAGGGTGGACGCATTCTCGAGTGCCGACGCTTCGGCCGGTTCGGCGTCGATGAGCCTGCGTCTTCAGCTCTCCAGGCGTCGTATTGGCTGCGCGCAGCCGTGACTCCGCGAGGGCCGGCGCGTGCAGTGACGTATTGCTCGATCACATAAGAGCAATGATCCGTAGAGCAATGATCCGTCCGCAGTCATCGACCGAAGCTTCCACGGATGCTTCGGAAGTCGTTCAAAATACGGGATTTAAGCTATTGAAATTAAAAGAATTATTGGCGCACGGGAGACGCATCGAACCTGGGCGAACAAGCAAATAGAAACCGATACTTGGGTGGTGAGACCTGACCGGTTATCCTCAAGGTTACCCAGCAACCCAGCAGACGACTTGATATGTCCCGTATCCCTGGACGAGATGCAGTGAGTTGCGTAAATTCCGTAACATGAGTAATTTTAGTCTAGATCATATGACTGCGGTCACCGCTACTGAATTTGCAAAGGGATTTGGCCGGTACAAAGAGGAAGCTCAGCGCGAGCCCATCGCGATTACCAGCTATGGAAGGGTCAGTGGCTATTTCATCTCAGCTCATGAGTTCGAGGAGTTGCAGCGTCTTCGCGCACTCGAGCGTCGCGTATACACGGTCGAAGAGCTGCGGCTGGAAGTCGCTGAGGTAATCGAGAAGACGAAGATGGATCCATCTCACCGTCATCTCGACGCGCTTTTGGACGAGAAGTAAAGAAGACAGGGTGGCGAGAGGGCATGGCGGGGCTCCCTGAACCGGACGTCCGTCTCGTCATCTCGTATTCGTACCTCTGGAAGGACGAGGGAGGGCGGGGGCAATATGCAGGCAGCAGACTACATATGAAGATCGCCGACGCCGATACCGAGAGCGCCGTTCGTAAATTCATGGCGCGAATTCCCGCTGATCTGCCCGTGGAGCGAGTTCTCCTGTACGGCTCGCGAGCGCGAGGCGATTTCCGCCCCGACAGCGATGCCGATGTTGCTGTCATTCTTCGACATGGTGCGGATGACTGGAAGCTCCTGTGGACGCTGACGGGGCTTGCATACGATGTCTTCGTCGATACCGGAATAATGATTCAGCCGGTACCCGTGTCATCAAGGGACTGGGCTGATCCGGACAGCTTTCCCCGTCCCAGCTTTCTGCGAAATGTGGCGCGGGAAGGTGTTCAACTGTGACGGATCACTCGTTCTCCGCGTCTCTCGTTCGAAAGAGCGAACGGGCGATACAGATCGCGCGACTGAGTCTAGAGAACGAAGACCCTGACAGTGCAGTAAACCGCGCGTACTACGCGATGTTTAACATCTCGCGAGCCGCCCTGCTCAATGCGGGTATTCCTGAGGGAGACCTTCCGCGGACGCATCGAGGAATCAGCGAGGCTTTCAGGCAACATGCGGTCCTTACCGGAAAAGTTGATGCCGAATTGGCGAGCGCCTTGAGTCGAGCTGAGAGTCTGCGCTTGATGGCGGACTACACCGCAACTGAAATCGACGCACATGCGGCAACCAAGCTCGTTGAGCAAGCCGATAACTATGTTCGCACCGTGGAGCGTGTTTTCGGCTTGCAGCAATCAGCGTGAGTCGAAACCGCAGGGCCGCGGGAGATTCAAGGCGAGCATTCACGCGACGAGCAAGGAGCCGCGATCGGCAACCTCACCGGAACGGATGAAATGGAAGAGGGTCGAAGGACGGGACGCGAAGAATGCCTCGAGCTGCAGAAGCAAAAGTTGGAAAGCGGGGAGCCAACTCTCGAGCAGAAGCGAGCAAAGGCGGAAGAAGATTGGCGGAGTCTTCGGCGACAGCAAAACCGGCCCATCAAAGATCGTGAGGAACGACGTTCAGCGGCGAATCTCGGCCGCGGCGAGCAGGCTCAGGGCTGCGGAAAAGGGAGCGATGACGACCTTGATCCGTAGCGCGACTGGAAGGGCTATCGGTTCCCGTGGTTAGCCGCTCGCGCCCGTGAGGCGGCGAGTCATCGCGCTGCGCGAGAAAGTCCTCGGGCGCCTCAACGTTGAGAGCGAAGAAGCAGGCGCAGTCCCGCCTGGAGCGCGTCTCGATTTGAATTTCCCCCGCGCCGTCCCGATCAAGCCCTGCTAGGATATGGCGGCGGTCCGATGAAGAATAAGAGCAATGATCCGGCCGCAGTCATCGTCCGAAGCCTCCATGGATGCTTCGGAAGTCGTTCAAAATACTGGATTTAAGCTATTGAAATTAAGAGAATTATTGGTGCCCGGGAGAGGACTCGAACCTCCACGGTGTTACCCGCTAGTACCTGAAACTAGTGCGTCTACCAATTCCGCCACCCGGGCCGGGAGGGCGAGGCGCCGGAATCTACGCATCGAACCGGAAACTGTCAATTGAAAACGACTGGAAAAGGGCGCCGCACGCAGTACGGTCGCCAGGGGCGCCCCGCAGGGGCGCAACCGAAGGATAAGGATGAGGGGAGTCAGAAGCGCTCTCGCTCGGTGCGCGCGAAGTCGGCCGGCGGGGCACGTCCCGCCGGCAAGGCCCCGCGGGAGCCCGAGGCGCGCTCCGGTGTGCATGCCGGGGACCTCGTCGAGGGCCAGGTGAGTGCAAACCGCGCCGGGTATGGCTTCCTGCGCGTCGAGGGCTTGAAGGACAGTGTGTTCCTGCCGCCACAGCAGATGCGCGGCGTCATGCACGGAGATCGCCTGAGCGTGCGTCTGGCGCGCGATGCGTCTGACCGCTGGCTCGGGACGGTCGAACACGTGCTCGAACACGCCGTGCAGGCGTTTCTCGGCACGGTGCAGATCTCCGGTCGCAACGCCTGGGTGAGTGCGTCGGACCGGCGCCTGCAGTTGAGCTGCGCCGTGGCGCACGAGGCGCTCGGTGGGGCGCGCAACGGGGACTGGGTGATCGCCCGCATCACCCGGCGCGGCGCCGGCGGGCAGCCGCCGCATGCGCGCATCGAGCGGGTGCTCGATCCGGACCGCCCGGTCGAGCTCGCCACCGAGAGCGCGCTCGCGCGCTTCGGCCTGCCGAATGAATTCTCCGCCGAGGCGCTGCGCGAGGCGCGCGACTGGGGGGATACCGTCGATCCAGCCGAGGCGGCGCGGCGCGAGGATCTTCGGGGCCTGCCGCTGGTGACGATCGACGGCGAGGATGCCCGGGATTTCGACGATGCGTTGTACGCCGAGCCGAGCCCCGACGGGTTCCGGCTGATCGTAGCCATCGCCGATGTCAGCCATTACGTGCGGCCCGGCACGGCACTCGATGCACAGGCGCTCGAGCGCGGCACGTCGGTCTATTTCCCGACGCGCGTCATTCCCATGTTGCCCACGGCGCTCTCGGACCACCTGTGCTCGCTGGCCCCCGGAGTCGACCGGCTGTGCTTCGTGGCAGACATCCAGGTGAGCCCCGGCGGGCTGCCGAAGAGTGCGCGGTTCTATCCGGCCGTGATGCGCTCGGCGGCGCGCCTGACGTACACGCAGGCGCACGAGGCGCTGTTCGAGGGGCGTCCGGCGGCGCAGGCGGCGCTCGGCACGTTGCTCAAGCCACTGCAGGCGCTGGTCGACGTGTACCGCGCCCTGCACAAGGCGCGCGCCCGCCGCGGCGCGCTCGATTTCGATGCGCCGGAGGCGCACCTCGTGATCGATCCGTCCGAGCGTGTGCGCGCCGTCGAGCTGCGCACGCGCAACGATGCGCACCGCCTGGTCGAGGAGTGCATGATTCTCGCCAACGTCGCGGTCGCCACTGCGCTCGAGAATTCTCACACCCCGACGGTGTATCGCGTCCACGGGGAACCGGACGAGGAGAAGATCGAGCGGCTGGTCTCGGCACTCGCGGCGCTGCAGATCGAGGCGCACCTGCCGGAGCGGATCGTCACGCGTGATCTGCAGGCCATCGCACGGCGCCTCGGCCACGGCACCGAGCGGCCGTTCATCGAATCACTCATCGTGCGGGCCATGCCGCAGGCGCTCTATCAGCCGGTGAACATCGGACACTTCGGCCTCGCCCTGACCCACTACGCCCACTTCACGTCCCCGATCCGCCGCTATCCGGATCTCATCGTGCATCGCACCTTGAAGGCGCAGATCGGTGCCGTCGGCGGGGCGGCGGTGCGCTACGAGCCGGGGGAGCTCGCCGCGCTCGGGGAGAGCACCTCGCGCCTGGAGAAGCGTGCGGACGAGGCGGACCGTTACGTCTCGACGTTCCTCAAGTGCACTTATCTGCGCGAGCGCATCGGGCAGGTGTTCCTCGGTCTGATTACCACGGTGGTCGAGTTCGGCTGCTTCGTGCAGATCCTCGATGTCGGCGTCGACGGCTTGCTGCACATCGACAATCTACGCGACGATGCGTACGAGATGGAGGCGAGCGGCCATGGCTGGCGCGGCCGGCGGACCGGCCGGCGGCTCGCCACGGGCACGCAGGTGCGTGTGCTGGTGACCTCCGTCAACCCCATCGAAGGCTTGGTGGACCTGGAACTTGTCGAAGAACCCTGACAGGGCGAGCGCCGCAGGCGCCGCGGGGCGCGCGAGTGTCTACGGAGTGCATGCCGTGCGCACTCTGCTCGAGCGCCAGCCGGAACGCGTCATCTCGATCGAGCTCGCGGCGCACCGCGACGATCCGCGCGTGCGGCAGATCGAGGCCCTGGCGCGCGCCGCGGGCCGAGCGGTACGGCGCATCGACGCCGAAGCGCTGCGTGCGCGGCTCGGAGAGGTCGCCCACCAGGGGGTCCTCGCCCAGATCGAGCCGCTGCCCCCCTGGGGCGAGGCGCAGCTGTTCGCGGCCCTCGAGCGGGCGCGTGCCCCGCTGTTGCTCGCGCTCGATGGGGTACAGGACCCGCACAACCTCGGGGCCTGCCTGCGCACCGCCGATGCCTGTGGAGCGCTCGCACTCATCGTGCCGCGCGATCGGGCTGCGCAGGTGACGCCGGTGGTGCGAAAGGTCGCCGCCGGCGCGGCCGAGACCACCCCGGTGGCGGTCGTGACCAACCTGGCGCGCACGCTCGAGCTGCTGAAGGAGGCGGGCCTGTGGGTCATCGGCGCGGCCGCCGAGGCCGAGCAGCCGGCCGCCCGGACGGATCTCACCGGCGGGGTGGTGCTGGTGCTCGGGGCCGAGGGCAGCGGGTTGCGCCAGCTGACCCGCCAGCGCTGCGATCTGCTGGTGAGCCTGCCCAGCCTGGGAGCGGTCGAAAGCTTGAACGTGTCGGTGGCCGCAGGGATGCTCCTCTACGAGGCGGTGCGCCAGCGCAGCGGCTGAGACGGCGCGGCGCTCCGGATGCTCAGGGCGTGTCCTTGGGGGAGCTCGAGGGCCCCCGGCGAGGCCCCTCGGGCGCCGCCATGGCCCTGCGGCCGCATTGCGGCGGACCGTTCGTTCCAGTATTCTCCCCGGCCCCGATTCGGGGACCGCGCCCGAAGGGCGCGTTGCAGCTCCTTGCCGCACCCGTGCAAGCCTCACGAAGGGCGGCTCTTAATCCGTAAGGAGGACACATGAGGCATTATGAAATTGTGATTCTGGTTCACCCCGATCAGAGCGAGCAAGTGCCCGCCATGATCGAGCGGTATAAGGGAATGATCAGCGCAGGCGGCGGCCAGATGCACCGTCTGGAGGACTGGGGACGGCGTCAGCTCACCTTCCCGATCGCCAAGGTCCACAAGGCGCACTACGTGTTGATGAACATCGAGTGCGACCAGAAGACCCTCGGGGAGCTCACCGGCGCGTTCCGCTTCAGCGACGCGGTGCTGCGTCACCTGGTGGTTGCGATGAACGCCGCCGTGACCGAAGCCTCCCCGATGGCCAAGGGCGCCGACGAAGAGGGCGAGGGCAAGGGCCGCCGCGATCGCTCGCGTGATGAGCGTGACGATCGTGATGACCGCGACGAGAGCCCGTTGGCGATCGAAGCGGACGAGCCGGTCTAAGGGCCGCGCGTGTATCTCCCTCAGCACTCCTCACTGAACATCGGAATTCACTCATGAACAGCAGAGCACCCACTGGCGGCGGCGGCGGCCGCTTCTCGCGTCGCAGAAAGTTTTGCCGTTTCACGGCCGAAGGCGTGACGCACATCGATTACAAGGATCTGGCCACGCTCAAGGGGTATATCTCCGAGACGGGCAAGATCGTGCCGAGCCGCATCACCGGCACGAAGTCCTTCTTCCAGCGACAGCTGGCCGTGGCCATCAAGCGCGCGCGCTACCTCGCGCTGCTGCCGTACACCGACCAGCACTGAGGCGAAGTCCATGGACGTCATTCTTCTGCAGAAGGTTGCCAACCTCGGCAACATCGGCGATCGCGTCAAGGTCCGTTCGGGCTTCGGGCGCAACTTCCTGCTGCCCCAGGGCAAGGCGACGCTCGCCACCGTGGCGAACGTGGCGCGCTTCGAGGCGCGTCGCGCCGAACTGGAGAAGCTCGCGCGCGAGCAGCTCTCCTCGGCTGAAGAGCGGGCCGCGGCGATGAAGGACTTCAAGCTGCTGATCAGCGCCAAGGCGGGCACTGAAGGGAAGCTGTTCGGTTCGATCGGCACCGCCGACATCGCCGAGGCGTGCACGCGCCAGGGCTTCAAGGTCGAGCGCAGCGAAGTGCGCCTGCCGAACGGTCCGCTGCGCATGATCGGTGAGCATACGGTCAACCTGCATCTGCACGCCGACATCGACGTGCCGGTGAACGTCTCGATCGTCGCCGAAGAATAAGCGCAGAGCGACCGGGCGAACGGTGGCCGCGTACTCCCCAGCGCACGGCGACATCCCGACGCCCCCGCACTCGATCGAAGCGGAGCAGGCCGTGCTCGGCGGCCTGCTGCTCGAGTCCAGTGCCTGGGACCAGGTTGCCGATGCGGTCAGCGAAGGGGACTTCTACCGTCCGGATCACCGACTGATCTTCGCGGCGATCGGCGAGCTGGCCGGCAACGGCCGGCCGTGCGACGTCGTGACCGTGAGCGAGCAGCTCGAGCGCGTCGGAAAGCTCGAGGCGGCCGGCGGCCTGGCCTATCTGGGCTCGCTGGCGCGCGACACGCCGACCGCGGCCAACGTGCGCGCGTACGCCGACATCGTGCATGAGCGCTCGCTGCTGCGTCAGTTGATCCGCGCCGGCACCGAGATCGCCGCAGGGGTTTTCAACCACAAAGGCGAAACCGCGCGAGAGCTGGTCGATGCGGCCGAGCAGCGCGTCTTTGCGATCGCCGAGGCCGGCACCCGCGGCCAGGGCGCGATCGCGGTGAAGACGCTGCTGCCGCGCGTGATCGATCAGATCGACGAGTGGCACAGCAATCCCGGCTCGCTGCGCGGACTGCCGACCGGCTTCACCGATTTCGACAAAATGACCGGCGGGCTGCGCCCCGGCGATCTGGTGGTCGTCGCCGGCCGACCGGCCATGGGCAAGTCCACCCTCGCGGTGAACATGGCCGAGTACGCCGCCGTGCACCCCAATACCCGCGCCTCGGTGGCGATCTTCAGCCTCGAGATGCCCGCCGAACAGGTCATCACTCGCATGCTCGCCTCGGTCGGCGGGGTGCCGCTGTCGAACCTGCGCAGCGGCCAGATCACCGATGACGACTGGGTGCGCATCACCAGTGCCACCAATCAGCTCTCGGAGGCGAAGATCTTCATCGACGAGACGCCGGCGCTGACGCCGACGGAGCTGCGCGCGCGCGCCCGACGCATCAAGCGCGAGCACGGATTGAGTCTGATTCTGGTCGACTACCTGCAGCTGATGCAGGTGCCGGGCACGAAGGAGAACCGCGCCACGGAGATCGGTGAGATTTCCCGTGGCTTGAAAGTGCTGGCGAAGGAACTTGCCGTGCCGGTGATCGCGCTCTCGCAGTTAAATCGCGCGGTCGAGCAGCGCGAGAACAAGAAGCCGGTCATGTCCGATCTGCGCGAGTGCGTCACCGGCGATACACCGGTGTGGCTGACCGACGGACGGCGTGTGCCGATTGAGACCCTCGTCGGAACGGAGCCTGAGGTCTGGGCGGTGGATGAGCGCCAGCGGGTTATCGCGGCGAAATCGGACAAGGTGTGGAAGGTCGGCAGACGAGCGGTGGTGAACCTCGCGCTCGCGAGTGGTCGTTCGATCCGGGCCACCGCGGATCACCGCGTCTTGACGGGCGAAGGGTGGTTGCGGGTTCGGGAGATACAGGCTGGGGACCGGGTGGCCCTGGCCAGGCGTGTGCCCGAGCCGCACCAGCCCGTGCACTGGCCGGACCATTGGCTCGTTCTGCTCGGGCACATGGTTGGAGATGGAAGCTACCTTGTGCATCAGCCGCTGCGGTACACCACCGCCTCCGAACAGAACAGCCTGGCTGTGCGTACGGCGGCCGAAGCATTCGGGTCGCGTGTCAAACGCTATGCGGGTCGAGGGCAGTGGCACCAGCTGCTCATCAGCGGCAATGGCAATCGTTGGCACGCTGCTGGCGTGGGTAAATGGTTGAAAGAACTGGGAATCTTTGGCCAACGTTCTCACGAGAAGCGCTTGCCGCAACAGGTATTCTCGCTCTCGGACGATCAGATCGCCGTACTGTTACGGCACTTGTGGGCCACTGACGGATCGATCACGGTGCCGCGCCCTGGTGGTAGTACGGCGCCGCGAGTTTATTTTTCAACCTGTAGCCACGCTCTGGCCCAGGACGTGGCTGCCTTATTGCTGAGGCTCAGTATCGTGGCTCGTCTGCGATCCGTCGTGGCGCGGGACGGCACGAGGCCCGTGTACACGGTGGATGTGAGCGGAGCGGATTTCCAGCGCCGGTTTCTTGCGCTCGTGGGTGGATTTGGGCCGCGCGCCGGATCGGCGGCAGTTCTTGCCGATCGATTGGCAAGAACTGCCGCCAATACCAATGTTGATACACTGCCGATCGAGACTTACGCTGTCGTGCGGGCCGAAATGCGTGCCCAACATATCAGCCACCGAAAGATGGCGCAGTTGCGTGGTACGTCCTACGGCGCAGCCAGCCACTTCCGCTTCGCTCCCAGCCGCACAGTGCTCGGCGACGATGCGCGGCTGCTCCATTCTGAGGAACTGAAGACGCTGGCAGCGTCCGAAGTGTTCTGGGACCGCGTCATTGCGATCGAGCCGGGTGGCGAAGAAGATGTGTTTGATTTGACGGTGCCGGGTCCGGCCAGCTGGATCTCTGACGGCATCGTCAGTCACAACTCCGGCGCGATTGAGCAGGATGCGGACATGATCTTGTTGATCTACCGCGAAGAAGTCTACGACAAGAACACGACCAAGAAGGGCATCGCGGAGATCGAGCTCGTCAAACACCGCAACGGCGAAATAGGCACGTTCCTGTTGACGTTCCAGGGGCAGTACACCCGTTTCGCCAACTACGCACCCGATGCTTACGCCGAGGGCGTGCTCAGGTGAGCAGGCTGATCCGCGCCGTCATCGACGCTGGCGCGCTTCGTCACAACCTCGAGGTGATCCGCGCACGCGCGCCGGGCGCTCGTGTGATGGCAGTGGTCAAGGCCAATGCCTACGGTCACGGCCTAGTGCAAACCGCGTTGGCGCTCAAGACTGCGGACGCATTCGCCGTGGCGCGTTTGGAGGAGGGCGTGCGTCTGCGCGAGCAGGGCATGCAAGCGCCCATCGTGCTGCTCGAGGGCGTGTTCAGTTTGGAACAGTTGCGCGAGGCGCGCCATCACCGGCTCGAACTCGTCGTGCACGATGCGCGCCAGATCCAACTGCTGGCTGCGGCCGACGGGCCGCAACGCGAAGCCCTGTGGATCAAGATCGATACCGGCATGAACCGCCTCGGCTTCCGTCCCGAGGCCTTCCGCGCCGCGTACGAACAGGTGCGCGCGCTGCAGGCTGCGGCGTGCGAGATTCGGCTCATGACGCACCTCGCGGCCGCGGATGTCGCCAACGGCCAAATGACCCGTGAGCAGCTCGAGCGCTTCGCACTCGCCACACACGGCGTGCCCGGCGAGCACAGTATCGCCAACTCCGCCGGCATTTTCGGTGCCGTCGCAGTCGGCGGGCAGTGGGTGCGGCCGGGGCTCGCGCTCTATGGCGCTTCGCCGCTGCCGGAGCGCACGGCGGCCGAGCTGGGTCTGCGTCCGGTGATGCGGCTCGAGACGTCCGTCATTGCGATGCGGCACGTGCCGCGCGGTGAGACGGTGGGTTACGGTGCCACCTGGCGCGCCGAGCGCGACACACGCCTCGCCATCGTGGCGGCTGGATACGGCGACGGACTGCCGAGGAGTCTCCCCAGTGGCACGCCGGTCTGTGTGGCCGGGCAGCGCGTGCCGCTCGTCGGACGGGTTTCGATGGACATGATCGCCGTGGACGTCACCGCGATCGAAGGGGTCAGCGTCGGTACGCCGACTCTGCTCTGGGGCGCGCCGGAGCTCGCCGTCGAGGAGGTGGCCGGCTGGGCCGGCACCATCGCCTATGAGTTGCTGTGCAGCGTCAGCGAGCGCGTCCCGCTCGAGCTGCGATGAACGCGTGCCTGGCGCATGCGCCCCGGCGCCCGCGTCCGCCCTAGATCTGGTGCTCGCTCGGCAGCACCATCAGGCGTGGAATCCGCACGTTCGCCGGCTGCTTCAGGACGAAGGCGACACAGCGGGCGATATCCTCCGGTGTCAGAGGATGCGGCACGCTCATGCTCACCGTCGGGTGCACCGACCAGTCCCGATGCCGCTCGGTCATCAGTTGCCGTCCGAACTCAGCTCAGTGCAGCGCCGCGAGCTCGCGGTGCGCTTCGCCCGGGAGCTCGTCACCCGTCATGGGTTCGTGGCCGATGTGTGTCTCCACAAGCCAGGCCGAGGAGGAGATCGGCGCAATCACCACGCGCACATCCTGTGCTCGACCCGGCGGCTGGGGCCCGAGGGGTTCAAGGACAAGACCCGCGAGCTCGATGACCTGAAGCGCGGGCCCGCCGAGGTGACCCGTTGGCGCGCGCGTTGGGCGGAGTTGCAAAACGATCTGTTGAAGGAGCACGGCCTCGGTGCCCGCGTCGACCACCGCAGCCTCGAGGCCCAGGGCCTCGCTCGAGCCCCGACCCATCACAAGGGGCCGGCCATCACCGCGATGGAGCGGCGTGGCATCGAGACCCGTGGTTCGGCGAGGAGCAGCGCCGGGAGGCGCAGGCCCGGCTCGAGCGTGCCGCCGAGCTCGGGCGGTTGGAGCGGGAGCACCGGGAGTTGAGCCGCTCGATTCTCGATCTCTCCGGCGATATCGCCCAGGCGCGCCGGCAGCGCGACCTGGCGCACCCGATCGAGCACAGTTCGTCGCTGGCGTCGCCAGAAGCTGCGCCGGCATCGGCCCGAGGAGTTCGCGATCTCCTCGATCGTGGCGCATGAGCTGTGTTACGGGGCGTACAAGAGCGCGCGCTCGAAAGAGAGCCTCGCGCGGGTAGAGGCGCTCGCTTTCGCGGTGCTCGAGTTTGATCAGGAGGATGCCCGGACGGCCGGTGAGTTGCGGGCGCAGCTCTCGCGCGCCGGGACACCCATCGGCCCGTACGATGTGCTCATTGCCGGCCAGGCGATGGCGAGGGAGCTCATCCTCCTCACGCACAACCAGAGGGAATTGCAGCGCGTGTCGGGTTTGCGGATCGAGGATTGGGAATCGGAGTAATTTCCAATCCAGGTATGAGTCTGAGCGGGGCGGTTTTTGGGGTGGGCGACTGGGATGATCAATAGGGGGATTCTGGGAGGATTCTGCCTCAAGTTTTGATCTTGGGTTTTGGTCTTTCGCTATCGATCGAAACGCAGGGGAGTCTGGTGGCTGCCGCCAGAAGCTCTGGGGTTTTCGCCTGGCTCGGAAAATCCGATGGCATAGGAAGCCGCAGGAGCGGTGAGCTCGAGGCCCCCGCTACTCTGAGCATCCCCGGAACTTCGATCTGTGCGAGTCGTGGCGTTCATCGCGATCAGGCAGCTGATTTTGAGCGGCTGGAGAAGAGCTTGAAGAGTCGGGCTCGAGCCACGTTGAGGCGCTCGGCGGCCT
>JBMFWZ010000064.1:0-18428 GCA_049964755.1 Steroidobacteraceae bacterium
GTTGAATTGCAGCTCGGGCATTCCATGCTCGGGGGAGAGCTGCGGACGGCCGTGCACATCGGCTACGAACCGCCAGTCCTGCGGAGCCGGCGGCAGGTAGCCAGAGAGCACCGTGCGCACCAGAGCGCGCGCGGCAACGTGCCGACGCCGATCGGCCGGTCGGCGCAGCGCGCCGGCGCGGCGTCGCTCCCCCTCATCGAGCAGCGCGGCGCATTGCCGCCAGCGGCCCTCGGCATCGATGTCGGCGAGAAACGCGCACCACAGATCGATCCGCCGCGGATCGAGGCTCGCACGCGTCGCGCCCCGCGGGCACATGTGGCTCAGCCGCCGCTGGCGCGCACATCCTGCGCACGCCCCTTCCACTGCCCACCCCGGCCGGCGGCGTAGCGCAGCGCCGAGTGCAACGTCGCACCGGCGTAGAACACCGCCACGACCGGCAGCAGCAGCGCATAGGCGCTCGGCAGGCCGTAGAAGCGCACCATGGGCAGGTAGGCGAGCGTCATCAGCAACCAAGCGGCCGCGCCGAGGGCCATGCACAGCGGCGCGGCGCTCGCGATCAGCAACGGCGGTGTCACATAGGTCAGCGCGAGGCCCGCGAGTGCCGCGCCGAGCAGCCACCAGGAGTGGCGCAGCTGATTGAAGGCCGTGCGCGAGATCATGGCGCCGATCTCCCCGAAACTGCCATAGACTCTCAGACTGCGAGTCGTGGCCGACAGTCCGAGCCACAGCGACCCGCCGCTCGCCTTGACGCGTCCGGCGAGCGCGCAATCATCGATGATCGCGGCGCGGATCGACTCCAGCCCACCGGCGCGCGCCAGGGCCGCGGGGCGGATCAAGATGCACCCGCCGGCGGCGGCAGCGGTACGCCGGCGCCGCTCGCCGATCCACGCGGGCGGATAGAGCTTGAAGAAAAAAAACACGAACGCGGGGATCAGGCAGCGCTCCGCCCAGGTCGCACTCGAGAGGCGCACCATCACGGAGACCAGATCGCGGTCCTGGCGCTGCGCCTGCGTGACGAGGGCGCTGACCGAGTCCTCGGCATGCTCGATGTCCGCGTCGGTGAACAGCAGGTACTGCGGCTCGAGCCGCTCGGCGGCCCGAACGCCCTGCACCATCGCCCAGAGCTTGCCGGTCCACCCCTGGGGCAGCACCGCCCCCGCGATCACGGTCAGACGCTCCCCGGCCCCGGCGGCCACCGCAGCCCGACGCGCCACGTCCGCGGTGCCATCGGTGCTGCCGTCATCCACGACGATCACCTGGACTTGGCCGTCCCAGCGCTGGGTGAGCAGCGAGCCGACCGCCCGTGCGATGTGCTCGGCCTCATTGCGTGCCGGCACCACGGCCACCACCCGTGCGCTCACCCCTGGAGCGGCTGCCGGCAGCGTGTTCGGCCGCCAGAAGCCCCCGCGCGCGAGCAGCAAATACCCCCAGATCGCCAGCGGCAGCGCGCCGGCGGCGCACAGATCAATCACGCCTCGCTCCCCTCGGGCGCCTCGCCGTCCCACGTCGTGCAGTGCAATTCATGATTCACCGATATAATCCGCCGTTCCATCGATCGCCCAGGACCGTCGCGCCGCCGGCGCGCCAGCGCGGGCGCGTGCGGTGGTTCCCTGGGGTACCGTGAGCTTGACGCCGCGGCCGATCGACGCGGGACGTACTCAGACTGGCTTGGAAAAAAATGGACGGCACGGCGAGCAAGCATAGCCCAGCGAACACACTCCTGGCAGCGGTCGCGCTGGCGCTCGTGTCCCTTGGCGCCAGCGCCCCAGCCGAGGCGCACGCACCGGCACCCTGTCTCACCCGGCATGGCGCGACGGCCCCGTGCAGCACCGGCGCACCGAGCTGCCTGGCACCGTTGCCCGCACAGGCACCGGCGCCGGCACGCGCGCCCTGCTACCGCCTGCAGCGCGCTGCGACGCACCCGCACTCGCACATCGACTGGTTGAACCCGACCACTTGGCCGGTACTGCCGGTGCCGTACATCGCGGTCGGCCCGAACAGCGGCACCACCGTCGGGGTGATCCCGACGATTCTGCACACCAATGCGCAGAGCCAGATCACGCGCATCATCGCCCCGGACATCACGCACAACCCGTACTTCGGGCTCGGCGTCGATGCACGCATCTTCGAGTACCCCTCGCTCAACACCCAGTGGTCGATCGTCGCGAGCATCCAGCAGCGCGTACAGAGCTCCTTCGATGCGCTCTGGCAGACCGGCCTGCTGCGCCAGTCGCGCTGGTCGACGACACTCGAGGCGAACTACGACCGCAGCGGCACGCCGCGCTTCTACGGCTTCGGCAACAACTCGCTGCGCATCAATCAGACCAACTACACCAAGCAGCAGATGTTCGTGCGGGCGAAGATCGGCTACAACTTCAACCCCGCATGGCAGCTCGCCTACACCTTCGAGGCGCGCAAGGTCAAAGTGAGTGCCGGCACTCTGCGCGGCATTCCCTCGATCACGCAACGCTTCGCCGACCTGCTCGGGCTCGGCACCACCCACGAGCTGCTGAACCGCGTCTCGTTGATCTACGACACGCGCAACAACATCGTCATCCCCACCAGCGGCATGGAAGTGGTGGTGTACGGCGGCGTGGCGAGCCGCAACGTCTCGATCGACGACTCGCTGTTCACCGAGGCGGGCGCCGACGGGCGCTTTTACTGGTCTGCGACCCCGACGCTCACGGTGGCCACGCACTTCGACCTGCGCTACGAGCCGACCGCACACAACGTGCCGTTCTGGGGCCTGAGCAGTCTCGGCGGGGATGCCAGCGCCATCGGCGGTTCGCAGCCGCTGCGCGGTTATGGCACCGCGCGCTTCTATGATCGCAATTCGTTCGTCGCGAACATCGAGCTACGCCAGACGGTGCTGTCGCTGAACACGCTCTCGACGCACATCCTGATCCAGGTGACGCCATTCTTCGACACCGGCCGGGTGTTCCACAACTACAGCACCTCACCGTTCACGCATCTGCACAACGTGTTCGGCATCGGCTTTCGCGGCATCGCCCCGCCGTCGGTGGTCGGCTACGTCGACGTCGGTGACGGCAGCGAGGGCATCGCCGTGTTCACCGGCATCAATTACCCGTTCTGAGCCGGCCGCTCGCCGAGGTAGCCCTCGGCACCGAACCACTCGAGCGCATCGGCGAACGCGAGCGCCGCGGGCCTGAACCCGTAGCCGAGCTCGCGCACCGCCTTGTCGCTCGAGAAGTACATGCGCTTGCGCGCCATGCGCACGCTGTCGACCGTCACGCGCGTCGGACGGCCGGTGAGCCGCGCGATCCCTTCGGCGACATACGCGATCGGCAGGACGACCCCGTGGGGCAGCTTCACCCGCGGCGGTGAGCGCCCGGCCTGTCGCGTGATCTCGACCAGGATGTCGCGCAGGGGTAGGTTCTCCCCGCCGAGGATGTAACGCTCGCCGATGCGTCCGCGGTGAAATGCCAGCACGTGGCCGGCGGCGACGTCATCGACGTGCACGATGTTCAAGCCCGTATCGACATAGGCCGGCGTGCGGCCGAGGGCCGCGTCGAGCACCATCTGGCCCGTGGGCGTCGGCTTCACATCGCGCGGTCCAACGGGGGCCGCCGGGTTGACGATCACCACCGGCGCACCCTCGGCGGCCGCCTCGAGCGCCGCCCGCTCGGCGAGGAACTTCGAGCGCTTGTAATGCCCGACCATCTGCGCCAGAGCCACGGGCGTCGCCTCGGTTCCCGGACCGCCGTCGGCCGGCAGCCCGATGCAGGCCACGCTGCTGGTGTAGACGATGCGCTTGACGCCGGCACGGTGGGCCGCGGCGATCAGATCGCGAGTGCCGTCGACGTTGGCGCGGTACATGGTGTGCGGATCCGGGACCCACAGACGATAATCGGCCGCCGCATGGAACACCGCGTCGCAGTCCGCCACCGCGCGCTCGAGCGAGGCCGGATCGGTCAGGTCGCCGAAGGTGTTCTCTACGTTGAGCGCGCGCAGGTTTCGCCGGTCTGAGCTCGCGCGTGTCAGAACACGCACCTGCCAACCGGCCGAGAGCAGCGTGCGCGCGAGCGCCGCGCCCACAAAACCGCTCGCACCCGTGACCAGCGCTTTCAATGCGTCTGCCGCCAACGGCCGTCCGTCAGCGCGCGCCGGGCCGGCAAATCCGGCGCGGCGATGCGCGAGAGTTCTTCGCAGGCGATACGGAAGCGGCGCGCCAATTCACGCACCGCGCCGATGCTCCAGGGAGCGAGCGCCAGCCCGAGCACGAGCCGACCGATCTGCACCTCCCCGCCGCGGCTCGCGGCGAGCACGGCGGCGGGCAGCTCATCGGCCGCCGTATCGACCACGACGCGCAACACCATGAACGGCACCGCGGCCGCGGCCGCGTAGCGGGCGACGGCCGCGCTCTCCATGTCGACGGCGGCACAGCCGCTCTCGCGCCAGGCAAGAGCCTTGTCGAGGCGCGCCCCGATCGGCACTCGGCTGGTGAGCAGCGGCGCGTCGCTGACGATGCAGCGGCGGGGCAGAGCTGCGCGCACCGCCTCGCGCCAGCGTGGATCGGTCGCGACGGCCGGCTCATCCGCCACGGCCACTTCGCTCGGCACGAGCACGGTGCCGCAACGCAATGCAGGGTCCAGTCCGCCGGCGGTACCGAAGCTCGCGAGCGCCGTGGCACCCGCTTCGGCCAGGCGCAGCGCACCGGCCTGCGCCGCATCCCACCCCATGCCACTCACCGTGAGCAGCGCGTCGTCATCGAGTTCGAATATGCCCCCGACGGCCAGTGCACGGCGCTCCGGGGCAAGTGCGTGTGCCTCGGATGCCAGCGCCGCGACGATCCCTACGCGGTTCAAGGCGCGCGCGGCCTCCCCTGTCGGTAGGCGGCCAGTGCCCAGAGCGGGAAGAACGCGGTGTAGCCGTGGTATTTCAGGTAGAACACTCGCGGGAAGCCCGGTGCGGTGAAGCTCGGGTCGCTCCACAGGCCGCGCGAATCCTGCTGCTCGAGCAGGAACTGCACGCCGCGGCGCACCGCCGGATGGTCACGCTCGCCGGCGGCAATCAAGGCCAACACCGCCCAGGCGCTCTGGTACGCGGTGCTCGGGAACGGCGGCTCATCGAGGCCGGAGGGATGGTAGCTGTCATTGCTCTCGCCCCAACCACCGTCACTGTTCTGCCGAGCGATGAACCACTCGACCGCCCGCCGCACCATCGGATCGTCACGCTCGACGCCCGCCGCCTCGAGCGCCACCAGGACCGACCAGGTGCCGTAGATGTAGTTCGTTCCCCATCGGCCGAACCAGGAGCCGTCGGGCTCCTGCTCGGCGCGCAGGTACTGCAGCGCACGTGCAAGGGCCGGGCGGTGTTCGGCCCGGCCCAGGCGGCCGAGCACCGTGACCACACGCGCCGTGACGTCACTGGTCGGAGGATCGAGCAGTGCACCATGGTCGGCGAACGGAATGAGGTTCAGGTTGTAGTGGGTGTTGTCGGCATCGAATGCCGCGAAACCGCCATTGCGGCTCTGCATGCCGATCAACCAGGCGATCGCCCGCTCGATACTCTGACCGTAGGACGGCGCCTCGTTCGCCTGGTGCATCGACCAGACGACGACCGCCGTATCATCGAGGTCCGGATAGTGGGCGTTGCCGTATTGGAACGGCCAGCCGCCCGGGGCGAGCGAGGGTCGGCGCGCGCACCAGTCGCCACGCACATCGAGCACCTGGCGAGGCAGCAACCAGTTCAGGCCGCGCCGCGCCGCCGCGAGGCTCTCCTCGTCCCCGACCGTCTGCAGCGCGAGGCAAGCGAGCCCGGTGTCCCACACCGGTGAGACGCACGGCTGGCAGTAGGCGCGCTCGCCCTGCTCGATCAGCAGCTTCTCGATCGCACGCTTGGCCGTGACGCGGCGCGGATCGTTCGGCGGATAGCCGAGCAACACCATCATCTCCAAGGCATTGACCATCGCTGGGAAGATGGCCCCGAGACCGTCCTCGCCGTTCAGCCGCTCGAGCGTCCAGGACTCGGCGCGCGCGATGGCGTGCCGGCGCATCGGCCCGGGGATCAGCGGATCGATCAGCCGAAACACCCGATCGAGCACGAAGAACACCCGCGCAAGCGCGCTGCCCTTCCCGGGCAGATGAAAGTAGTGCCGCTCGTGCTCCGGCGGCGTCACGAACAGCTCGCGGATGTCGATGCGGCGCGGGTTGCGTGCGCGCGGCTTGAGCGTGCACAGCACGAACAGCGGCACCATCACCGTGCGCGACCAGTACGACACCTTCTCTAGGTGGAACGGAAACCAGCGCGGCAGCAGCATGATTTCCACCGGGATGTACGGCACGGCGCGCCACGGCACTTCCCCGTACAGCGCCAGGGCGATGCGCGTAAACACGTTGGTGCGAGCCGCACCACCGCGCGCGAGGATCGCCGCACGGGCCCGCTGCATGTGCGCCGCTTCGGGGGAATCACCGGCGAGTTTCAGCGCGAAGTACGCCTTGACCGTGCAGGACAGATCGAGCGGCCCACCCTGGTAGAGCGGCCAGCCGCCCTCGCGCTGCTGCTGCTCGCGCAGGTAGCGCGCCAGACGCTGCTCGAGCGCCGGGTCGATCTCATCCAGATAATGCATCATCAGGATGTATTCGGCCGGGATGGTGCAATCGGCCTCGAGTTCGAACACCCAGTGGCCATCGGACTGCTGCTGCCCGAGCAGCGCATCGCGGGCCGCGTGGATGGCCCGCTCGAGCCGCCCCGCTCGCCCGGCAATCGGGGCGAAGCTCGGCGCTGTGGCGAACGCGACGCTCTGCGACTCGTCGTTCATGGCGAGCCTCCGCCGCACTGCAGCGGTGCCGCGCTCCGCTCGGTCTGGAAGGCCGCCGGCGGCACGTCGGCCGGGCGCAGCGGCACGTCGCCCGCGGCGAGCGGCAGTCCACGCGCGGCGCGCTCGAAGAGCCGACGCAGCATCGCGTCATTGCGCACCGCAAAGTTGGTCAGCGCCTGCGTCATGGCGACCGCTGAGCGCGAGACCTTGACCTGTGCGCCGGCGGTGAAGCCCGGATGCTCGTGGATCTTACCCAGCGTGAGCGCGGCAAGCCCCAGCGCCCACAGGCAGAAGCGGCGGATGCCCACCTCCTCGGCGGGAATGAGCAGCGTGAAATCAAGCGCGTTACGCAGGTGTCGGTGCGCAATCCCGATCAGCTCGATCATGCCCTCCTGAAAGCCCGCGCCGCCTCCCGGAGGCAGCGTCGCCAGATCGACGCCGTAGCGCGTGAACAGCTCCTGCGGCAGCCAGCACGCCCCCCGCGCGCGGTCCTCCCAGACGTCCTTCAGGATGTTGGTCATCTGCAGCCCTTGACCGAAGGACGGGGCGAGCGCATGGAGCGCCGCGTAGTTGCGCTCGATCTCGGCCGAATAGCCGCAGAACAGCTCCGTCAGCGTCTCCCCGACGATGCCGGCGACGTAGTAACAGTAGGTATCCAGATCGGTGGTACGCGCCAGCCCGCGCACGCTCGCGGTGCGCTGGAACTGGTGCATGCCGTGACTCATCACCTCGATGCAGCGTCGGATCGCGTTGCGTTGACGCGCCTCGAATCCGTCCACCACGCGCATCACGCGCGCGGTGTTGCTGAGCAGATCGCGCTCGGCCGCCAGGGTGTGCTCGGTGAGCCGCGGCACCACCTGGCGGGCGAATTCGGCGGGATCCTCGTGGCCCTGCACGACTCGGGTGAAGTCCCCGAGGAAGCGGTAGGTATCCTGTGCCGAGAGCGCCGGCTCGTCCTCGACGGTATCGGCGATGCGGCAGAGCAGATAGGCGCTCGTGACCGCAGTGCGCAGCGCCGGCGGCAGCTGCGGGATCGTCAGCGCGAAGGTGCGCGAGACGTGCGGCAGGATCTCGTCCTGGTAGGCCTGATCGGACATTGGCGTAGCTGACATGCGCAGGTCTCGCCGGTCAGTTGCGCCGCGCGAGCAGCCAGTCGGCCACGGCGCGCAGCGCATCGGCGTTCGAACCGAGCGGCTCGAGCGACTCCAGAGCCGCGCGGCTGAGGGTGCGCACCCGCTCCTGCGAACCGGCGATGCCGAGAATGGCCGGATGCGTGGACTTGCCCCGCTCGCGATCTGCACCGGCCGCCTTGCCGAGCGTGGCGGTGTCGCTCAACTCATCGAGCAGGTCGTCCTGGATCTGGAAGGCGAGCCCGATCGGCGCGGCGAATCCGGCGAGCGCGCGCTCGAGGCGCGCATCGAGTGCGGGCACGCAGGCCGCGCCCATCATGACGCTGGCGCGGATCAGCGCACCGGTCTTCAGTGCATGCAGTTGCTCAACCTGCTCGATCGAGAGGCTGCGCCCCTCGGACTGAAGGTCGATGGCCTGACCGCCGGCCATGCCGAGGCTGCCGATCGCCTCGGCGAGCAGTCCCACCAAGCGCACGCGCACCATTGGTGCGTCCGGCAAGCTCGGATCGCGCGCGAGCAGCTCGAACGCGAGAGACTGCAGAGCATCGCCGACCAGCAGCGCCGTGGCCTCATCGAAGGCCTTGTGGCAGGTCGGTCGGCCGCGACGCAAATCGTCATCGTCCATCGCCGGCAGGTCATCGTGCACGAGCGAATACACGTGCACCAGTTCGAGCGCGCACGCGGCCGCCTCGACCTGCTCCTCGCGCAGGCCGAGGGCCCGCGCCGTGGCGAGCAACAGGATCGGACGGACGCGCTTACCTCCGCCGAGCACGCTGTAACGCATTGCCTCATGCAACCGCTGCGGCAGCCGCCCGGAGGGTGGCAGGCGCCGCGAGAGCGCGTCCTCCATGCGCGCACGCCACTGATCGAGCTGCGCGATGAACCCCTCAGGCGCCGCTGACACGGCGGCCTTCTCGGTTCGCGGCGGTGCGCACGTCGGAGAGCGGAATCGTCACTTCGGTCGGCGCCGGTGCGGCGAGCGCCGGCTCGGCGTAGAGCAGCGGCAGATCCGGGGCCATCGGCCCGTCGAGCCGCGGTCCGCGCAGCGAGCGCCACAGCGCTTTCAGCGGATGCGCGAACGCATCATCGACGGCTGTGCCCTCGTAGCCGCAATGCGCCATGCAGTTGTTGCAGAGCGGATTGCGCCCGACGCCGTAGCGCTCCCAGCCGGTGTCTTCCATCAGCGAGCGGAAGCTCGTCGCGTAGCCCTCGCCGGTGAGCAGGTAACACGGCCGCTGCCAGCCGAAAATATTGTACGTCGGCGTGCTCCACGGCGTGCACTGGTAGGCTTGGTTGCCGGCGAGAAAATCAAGGAACAGCGAGGAGTGATTGAACGCCCAGCGGGTGCCCCGGTCGCGACCACGCTTGAAGATCTCGCGAAACAGCGTCTTGCTCGCATTGCGCCCGAGGAACACGTCCTGACGGGGCGCATGCTGATAGCTGTAGCCCGGCGAGACCATGATGCCCTCGATGCCGAGCTGCATCGCCATGTCGAAGAACTTCGCGACGTCGTCCGGGTCTTCCTGCTGGAATAGCGTGCAATTGATGGTGACGCGAAAGCCCTTCGAGCGCGCCAGACGGATCGCGGCGACCGCCTTGTCGAACACCCCTTCCTGACAGACCGACTCATCGTGCCGTTCGCGGTTGCCATCGAGGTGAATCGAGAAGGTCAGGTACGGCGAGGGTTGGTAGTCCTCGATGTGCTTCGAGAGCAGGATGGCGTTCGTACACAGGTACACGAACCGCTTGCGCGCGACGATGCCCGCGACGATTTGCGGCATCTCTTTGTGGATCAGCGGCTCCCCGCCCGGGATCGACACCATCGGTGCCCCGCACTCATCGACGGCCGCCAGTGCGCTCTCGACGGACAGGCGCTGCTGCAGGATCTCCTTTGGATAGTCGATCTTGCCGCAGCCTGCACAGGCGAGGTTGCACTGGAATAGCGGCTCGAGCATCAGCACGAGCGGATAGCGCTTCACCCCGCGCAACTTGCGGCTGAGGATGTAGCGGGCGACCCGGTACTGTTGAATTAAAGGAATACCCAAATCCGTCTCCCAAGGTTGTACCGGCGCGCGGGCCGCCGGCCGGCTCCGCCCACCGGAGCCGCGCTGAATAGTCCGCCTAGCCGCGCCCGAGCGCGCGCACGGCCGGCTGATGGTCCCGCCGGATCCGCTCCCATTCCTGGATGAACCAGGGTGTGAACTGCACCGCGCCGGCATGCATCTCGGCATCGAGCGCCTCCGGCGCAATCCAGCGCCAGGCGGCGAGTTCGCTCCGATCGGCGCGCACGGCCGGTGCGCTACTGCGGCCGATGAACACCGAACACAGCTCGTGCTCGGCACCGGCCCCGTCAAACTGTGCTTGATACTTGAATTTGAACAGAAAGTGCAAGGGGCACTTCAGTCCGAGTTCCTCATGCAGCCGTCGATGAATGGCCAAGCCCATGCTCTCGGCACGGCGCGGGTGGCTGCAGCAGCTGTTCGACCAGTATAGCGGCCAGAGGCGCTTGCCGGCGGCGCGCTGCTGGATCAGCAGTGCGCCGTCCTCGTTGAAGACGAAGAGCGAGAAGGCCCGGTGCAGCAGTCCGCGGCCCTCGTGACAGTGGATGCGGCTGGCATACCCCACTTCCTGATCGGCATCGTCGACCAGGATAAGGCATTCGGAGCCGGCAGGGCTGTCGCTGCGTGGCAACACTTCGCCCGCGGCGTCGCAGTGCTCCATCATTCGGCGCCCCCCACGCAGGGTGCAACCGTGTACCCTATGGCCCGGGCCGGAAGTCTCAAGGCTGTGGATGTGTCGCTCATGGCAGTCCGCTGCGCGGGAATTCCTTTGGACATCGTCTCCCGCATCACGTTCAGTATAACGCTTCAAGGACCATGCACGCTCTGGGGCTGTTGCTCGGCGCTGCCGCGCTCGGTTATGCGCTCACAGCCTATCTGGCGGTGCTGCGTTCACGCAACGTAGCGCCCCGGCCGCCGGCGACCGGGCGCCCGGCGGTGACCGTGCTGAAACCGCTCTGCGGAGCCGAACCCGGTCTCGCAGACGCTCTGCGCAGCCTGTGCGCGCAGGACTATCCGTCGCTGCAGATCGTGTTCGGGGTGCAGGATGCCGCCGACCCTGCGCTCGCGGTGGTCCACGCCCTGCGTGCAGAGTACCCGAACCGCCAGATCGAGGTGGTCATCGATGCGACCCGCCACGGCTACAGCGCCAAGGTCAGCAACCTCATCAATATGATGCGCGTGGCGCGCCACGACTGGCTTGTCCTCGCCGATGCCGACGTACACGTACCGCCGGGGTATCTCGAGGGCGTCTGCGCCCCGCTGGCGGACCCGACCGTGGGCATCGTCACCTGCCCGTACCGCGGCCGACCGGCCCATACCCGCGGCTGGGCCGGACTGTGCTCGCGCCTCGGTGCGCTGTTCGTCAACGATTGGTTCATGCCCTCGGTCCGCGTGGCGGCGCTGTTCGGTTCGCATGACTTCGCCTTTGGTGCCACCATTGCGCTGCGCCGCACCGCACTCGAGGCCATTGGCGGATTCGCGGCCATTGCCGACCAATTGGCCGACGATTACCGCATCGGCGAGCTCACCCGCCGTCAGGGACTGCGTACCGTACTGTCGCATGTGGTCGTGGACACTGGCGTCGACGAGCGCACTCTGCACCAGCTCGCCCAGCACGAGACGCGCTGGCTGCGCACCATCCGGGCCGTTCGCCCCGCCGGCTATGCCGCCGCGGGCGTGACCTTCAGCGTACCGGTGGCACTGCTCGGCTGCCTGCTCGCCGCCGGCGCGCCGGCGGCGTTTTGGCTGCTGTTCGCCACCGCGGTGGCGCGGGTAATGCTACATTTCGCAGCCGGCGATCCCCAGTCCGCCGAAGCCACCGCCTGGAGAGGCCTGTGGCTGCTGCCCGTGAGCGATCTGCTCGGATTTTTGCTGTGGTGCTGGGGATTCGCGGCCCGCGAGGTGCAGTGGCGCCAGTCGCGCTACCGGGTGGCGCGCGATGGCTCGGCCCGCCCGATTACTTGAGGACATTACGTCATGATGAGAACCCTGTTCCTGCATCCCCCGTCATTTGATGGCTTCGACGGCGGCGCCGGCGCGCGCTACCAGGCCAAGCGGGAAATCCGCTCCTTCTGGTACCCGACCTGGCTCGCGCAGCCTGCGGCCATGGTGCCGGGCAGCCGGCTGCTCGATGCGCCGGCCGACGGGCTCTCCATGGACGAGGTGCTGCCGCTCGCCCGCGAATACGATCTCGTCGTGATGCACACCAGCTCCCCCTCGTTCCCCACGGACGCGAAAGTGGCAGAGCTGTTGAAGGACCAGAACCCGCGTCTGAAAATCGGCATGGTCGGGGCCAAGGTGGCGGTCGATCCGGACGGCTCGCTCGGGGCCTCCAACGCCATCGATTTCGTCGCCCGCGAGGAATTCGACTACACCTGCCGTGAAGTCGCCGAGGGCCGCCCATTCGCCGACATCACCGGCCTGTCGTACCGTCGTGCCGATGGCCAGATCGTGCACAACGCGGCGCGCGCCATGATCGAGAACATGGACGACCTGCCCTGGGTGACGCCGGTCTACAAGCGCGACCTGCACATCCCGAATTACTTCATCGGCTACCTGCAGCACCCCTACGTGTCGTTCTACACCGGGCGCGGCTGCCGCTCCAAGTGCACCTTCTGCCTGTGGCCGCAGACCGTCGGCGGACACCGCTACCGCGTGCGCAGCGCGCAGAGCGTCATCGACGAGGTGCGCTGGATCCAGCAGAACATGCCGGAGGTGAAGGAGATCTTCTTCGACGACGACACCTTCACCGACTTTCGTCCGCGTGCGGAGGAAATCGCCCGCGGCCTCGGCAAGCTCGGGGTCACTTGGTCGTGCAACGCCAAGGCCAACGTGCCGTACGAAACGCTCAAGATCATGAAGGACAACGGCCTGCGGCTGCTGTTGGTCGGCTACGAGTCGGGCAACGACCAGATCCTGCACAACATCAGAAAGGGCCTGCGCACCGACATCGCGCGGCGCTTCACCCGCGACTGTCGCGAACTCGGCGTGCAGATCCACGGCACCTTCATCCTCGGTCTGCCGGGGGAGACCACCGAGACGATCCGCGAGACGATCAAGTTCGCGGTCGACATCAACCCCAACACCATCCAGGTGTCACTCGCCGCGCCCTACCCGGGCACGCAGCTGTACCAGGAAGCGGTGGACAACGGCTGGCTCACCGCCTACGACAACCTGAACCTGGTCAACGACCGCGGCGTGCAGCTCTCCCCGATCAGCTACCCGCACCTGCCGGCCAAAGAGATCTACCACGCGGTCGAGACGTTCTACAAACGCTTCTACTTCCGTCCGGGCAAGATCGCCGAGCTCACCGGAGAGATGCTCCACAGCTGGGAGATGACCAAGCGCCGCCTGCGCGAGGGCGTCGAGTTCTTCCGCTTCCTGCACGCGCACGAGGCCTGAGCACCGCCCCGGTGAAGGCTCTCGCCATCACCGCCGACGATTTCGGCCTGCATGAGGCGGTGAACGAGGCCATCGAGCAGGCCCACACCGGCGGGGTGCTCACCTGTGCCAGCCTGATGGTCGGGGCGGACGCAGCGGAGGATGCGGTGCGGCGCGCGAAGGCGCTGTCACAGCTCGCCGTCGGTTTGCACGTAGTGCTGGCCGACGGTCGAGCCGTGCTGCCGCCGCGGCGAATCCCGGCGCTCGTCGACGATTCGGGGCGCTTCGCCGACCGAATGGCCCGCGAGGGCGTGCGGTTCTTCGCGCTGCCGCGCGTGCGACGTCAGCTCGAGGCGGAGATCCGCGCTCAGTTCGCCGCGTTCGCCGCGACTGGCCTGCCGCTCGATCACATCAATGCGCACAAGCACTTCCACCTGCACCCGACCGTGCTGTCGATGCTGCTGTCGATCGGCGCGCAGTACGGCCGACCGCCGGTACGCTGGCCGTACGAACCGCGGTGGGCTGCGCCCTCCGGTGCGCTGGCCGGCGCATTGCTCTCGCCCTGGCTCGCCCTGATGCGCTGGCGACTGCGCGCCGCCGGGGTCGCGAGCAACGACCAGGTGTTCGGCCTCGCCGGCACCGGGGCGATGGATGAGACGCGCCTGCTCGGGATCCTGCAGCGCCTGCCCGAGGGGTTCACCGAGATCTACCTGCATCCGGCGACCCGCAACGGCCTGACCCCCGCAATGCGCTCCTACCGGCATCGCGACGAACTCGATGCGCTGCTCAGCCCGCGCGTGCGCGAGGTGATCCGTGCCTCGGGCGCCGCGACCGGGGGCTTCCGCCTGCTCACCACCGCCGCCCACGTGCCGCGCGGGACACGTTGCGCCGCATGAGACTCACCGTCCGGATCGCGCTGCTCGCGGGGCTGGCGCTGCTCATCGCGCTGTTGGCGCGTGAAGGCACCGCCATACTCACGCCGATCGAGCAGGCCGGCTGGGTGCTGCTGTGGTTGGTGCCCCTGCACGCGCTGCCGCTGCTGCTCGATTCGCGCGGCTGGCAGGCCCTCATCCCCGAGCGCGTGCCACCGAGCCGGCTGTTGTGGATCGCCACGGTACGCGAGGCCGTCAACCGACTGCTGCCGGTCGCCAACATCGGCGGGGAACTGATCGGCATCCGCCTGCTTGCCGCCGGCGGGATCGAGGGCGTCTGCGCCGCCGCCAGCGTCACCGCCGAGGTCCTGCTGACCTTGTTCAGCCAGTACCTCTTCGTGCTGATCGGGGTGACCTGTCTGCTCAGCCTCACCGGCACCGTGCGCTCGGCCGCCGACGTCCTGATCGGACTCGCCGCAACGCTGCCGTTGATCGTGTTGTTCGCCGCTCTGCTGCACTACGGTTCGGTGTTCGAGCGTATGGAGAAGGTCGCCGTGAAAATGCTCGGCGACCAGATGCTCTCACTGCTGAACGGCAAATGGTCGGCACTCGATGCCGCGCTGCGCGCGCTGCTCGCTGACTGGCGACGCTGGCTGCGCACGCTCGCCTGGCAACTCGCCGGCATGCTCTCCGGAACGCTCGAGACGTGGCTTGCGCTGCGCTGGCTCGGCCACCCGGTCAGCATCGAGGCGGCCGTAGTGCTCGAGAGTCTCATGCAGGCGGCGCGTACTTTCATTTTCATCGTGCCGGCGGGAATCGGCATCCAGGAGGCGACCCTGGTCGGGGTCGGCCGTCTGATCGGCGTCGACGCCGAGCTCGCCCTCGCATTGTCGCTGACGAAGCGCATGCGGGAGATTCTCTTCAGCGCTCCGGCACTGCTATCCTGGTATTGGACTGAAGGAAAGAGGGAGTTGCACCATGTCCGCGGTTCCGGCCGACTTTGACCCAGCTTCGCTGCGTCCAGGATCCCCCGAACACAAACGTCTGCTCGCCCGGTTTTTCTTCGACACGCACGTCGAGTATGATCCGGAACGCATCCCTTGGCCGACACTCACGACCGAGGAGCAAAGGCGCCTCACCGGCCTGCCCTTCTGGCAGGAGGCGGTGTCCACCGAGAACCTCACCTCCAACACCGTCACAGCCGCTGCGGCGCTCGAGAGCGACCCGGAACTGAGCCGCGCGATCGCGCTGCAGGGGTTCGAGGAGCAGCGCCACGCACGCCTGCTCGCCGCGCTCACCGCGCACTACCGCATTCCGATTGAATTTCCACCACCCTACACCCCACACAAACTGGAAGACGATTTCCTCTTCGCCGGCTTCGGGGAATGCTTCGATTCGTTCTTCGCGTTCGGGCTGTTCGCCCTGGCACGTGAGTCCGGCTACTTCCCCGCCGCGCTGGTCACGGTGTTCGAACCGGTGATGGAAGAGGAAGTGCGCCATATCCTGTTCTTCGTCAACTGGGTCAAGGCGCGGCGTCTGCAGCTGCCGTGGTGGCAGCGTCCGGTTTTCCGGGTGCGCTGCGCGTGGATCATCCTGAAGCAGGTCGCCTCGCGCGTGAGGACTGCCCGCACCCTTGGCGGCGCGGATGCCTCGGCGGCCAACAGCGAGAATTTCACGCTGACGGCGCATCAGGACATCGGTGCCCCCGTCACGCTGCATGCGCTGCTTAAGAAGTGCCTGGAGGAGAACGACCGGCGCATGGCGCGCTACGACGCGCGCCTGCTGCGCCCGCGCCTCGTGCCAGCCCTCGCGCGGGCGCTGTATCGGGTGTTGCCGAAGCGCCTCTGAAGTCTAGAGGCTCACTCCGGCGGGTCCCCCTGCCCGACCAGGTGATGCGCCCGACCGGCCACGTACTCGTAAATCGCCTTCAGGTCATGCGGGGAGAAAAACCCCGCCCAGGCCGGCATGCCCTTGGCCTTGCGGCCCTCCATGGCAGATCTGAGTCATCTGCGCCTCGGTCATGCCGTTCAGCACCGACTGGCGCAGGTCCGGGGCGTACTCCGAGCCCGTCGCATCCTCGCCGTGGCAGCGGAAGCAATACGAGTTGAACAACTCGTAACCACGGAACACCGTCGCGGTCACCTTCTTCGTTCCCGACCGAAACACGGGGAAGTCCAGCGTGAACGCCTTGCCGTTCACCGTATAGTGGTAGGTCTTGGCGATCGCGGCCACCGCCGGCTTCGCGCCCGAACGGATCGAGAGCACCCAGCTGACGACCTGATCGAGCTGCTGCTCGGTGAGGTTCGGATGCGGCGGCATCGGAATGTCGCCCCAGGTGCCGACGTGCCCGAATTTCACTGCGTGCACCAGCACCGCCTTGGCTCCAGGCTGATGCGCAAAGCGCCGGGCAATCGCGGCGAATGCCGGTCCGACCACCTTGTGGCCCACCGCATGACAGGAGAAGCAGTTGCTGCCGCGGGCCACCTGTTCACCCGGGGGCATGGCGGCGATCGCCGGGAGCGCCAATCCCAGCGTGCACACCCACAGCAGCACCCGACGCACCCGCCGGATCGAACGGGTGCCTCGCGCGGGCGAGACGACGAATCGATTCGCATTGACTACGTTTGGCATGTCGTGCATCGAGTTACGGGGTGACCGTAGCTCTCTGTTGGTTCGCGCTTGCGCGCCGCTCAGGGCAGGATGCCGACGTCGTAATCGTCCATGATCTGCTTGATCTGCGTCTTGTGCGACTTGATCACGGCGTTCAATTGCGCAATCAGGTGCTGGTGCGCCGGAGCCACACCGAACGACATGAAGAACAGATACCGCTCCGGCGAACCCAGCGCATTGGTATCCGACACGCGCGTCATGGTCAGATCCGGATAATCCTTCTTGATGAAATACCCCACGGCCGGCTCCCAGGTGATCAGAACATCGACCTTACCGTCCTGCACCGCCTGCAGCGGTTCCTCAGAGGAAGCCGTTGGCTTCTCAGCGGTATCCAACGGCATCGCCTTCAGGAGCAGCCCGCGCATTTTCAGACCCATCTCCGGCGGCGTACCCATCTCGAACCCGATCTTTACGTGCCGCAGGACCGGGGAATCCATTCCCCCGGAAAGATCGTAGCGACGGTCTTTCTTGTAGACGAAAACATACGTCGAACCGTAGTACGGATCGGTGTAATGCTCCTCGACGTCCCCGTAGGGCAAATCCATGATGATGTCGCAGCGGTTCTTATCGAGGTTCAGGGCGAGAAAATTATCGAATCCCCCCGGCTGGCGATAGCTCGACCACACGTACTGTACCGGCCGTCCGAGCGCCTGACCGATCACCACGGCCACCTTGTTCTCGAACCCCTGCGCCAGTCGATTCGAGTACGGCAAGTAGTTCGGATCGGCGCAGACCGTCAGGGGCCGCGCGGCCGCCGCTGCGGCCGAGCCGCCCACCAGCAGCAGTACCACCAAGCCCCGCAGCATCCCCACAATGACTCTATTGGGTGACATACCCCAATCCTTGCAAAAAAACTCGGCCTGATGGCCCTCAGGCAGCGGCTCTCAAGTACTGCAACAGCTCGTCTTGCACGTCAGGATTTGCGGACAAGGTCAGCGTGAGGCGGCCTTTGGGAGTCGTCAGCGTGCCGGTGCGTGCCTCTTCAGCCGCTCGAGCACCAGCGAGCGCGAGAGCCGGCGCAGCTCCTTCACCGCCGTCTTGTCCATCCCATCGAGTGTGCGACTGACGGTCGCCACATCCGGCAGACGCTTCAGCCCCAGCGTGCGCTTCACCATCGGGTCGTCCTGGTAATAGCGCAGGTCCGAGAGCCGCCGGTAGCCGATCAGAAGATGCACGATCAGCAGCATCACGATCGAGGCGTGCCCGAAGATGGGGCTGACCGTCAGGTGATCGAAGCACCCGCGCAGCCGGCTCTTCAGCCCCAGCCGCTCGAACAAGGGTTGGAACACTACGAGACCGGCGAACGAGGTCAGCTGCTGGTCCTCGAAACGGATCTCGGGCAGCGCGCGGGCTTTCCAATGGACCTCGGCCTTGCTATGCTTCATCCAGACGGCTCCTTCTTTGGTGAGATTGTTGTGCTGCAACTCAATCATACCAGAGTTGAAGCCGTCTTTTCGTTTCATACCAACACTTTTGCCCTTCCGCAACTCTCACCCGAGGTGAGAGTTGCGGAACCGCCGAATGGCGCATCTCA
>JBMFWZ010000065.1:0-18127 GCA_049964755.1 Steroidobacteraceae bacterium
GCCAAGCACTTCACCTCGTGGCTGTGCCTCTCGCCCGGCAACAAGATATCCGGCGGCAAGGTGCTCTCCTCGCGCACTCGTCGCTCATCGAGCCGAGCGGCGGCCGCGTTGCGGCTTGCCGCGACAACCGTGGGCCGCACCCAGACCGCTTTGGGTGCGTTTTACCGCAGGTTATCGGGGCGGATCGGGAAGGCCAAGGCGGTGACGGCGACCGCACGCAAGCTCGCAGTGCTGTTCTACAACGCCCTGCGTCACGGCATGGACTACGCCGATCCCGGGGCCACGTATTACGAGGAAAGATACCGGCAGAGAATTCTCGATAACTTGCGCCGCCGCGCTCAGGATCTCGGCTACGTATTACAGGAGTGCAATATGGGCGCGGCGTGAGTTTCTTGGGAAAGGGTCTTCCGGCTTTAGTGTGGGGTGCGCCGGGAGACCGGCAAGGAGTAGGTGGTGCAAGTCCACCGCGATGAAGACGTAGCGAGTCGCATCGGCCCCGAGTCATGCGCAGGCCCCCGTGAGGGGGTCGGCGAAGCGTTGACAGGGGAACGGGCAGGCCAGCCATTGAGCCGCGAAAGTAATACGATCAGGGCGCCGACACTGTCCCACTGGCGGAAGGCAACACGAACGGCTGCGATAGCGCGGGTCGCCGCTCGGCCCTGCGTGGTCACAGAACCTGGCATGCACGAAAGCTCTTTGCACGGGAACCGGGAGATCTCTGGCTTGGCCACTGAATCGCTCCGGGTTTTCCGGAGGCTCCAATTCTTGAGAGGATGGAGCAATGACAAATCGAGCAAAGAAGTATTTGCCTGAAGTGCGTGGACGTGTTCGCCCGCCGCATCGTGTGCTGGCGTGTCAGCCGATCCATGCAGACCGATCCGGTGCTGGATGCTCTGGAGCAGGCGTTGCATGCCCACCAGGTCGGCGAAGCGTTGATTCACCACAGCGACCGTGGAGTGCAATACCTGTCGATTCGGTACAGCGAGCGGCTCAAGGACGCCGGCATGCAAGCGTCTGTGGGCACCACGGGAGATTCCTACGACAACGCCGTGGCCGAAACCATTATTGGTCTGTTCAAGACGGAGGTGATCCACGCTCGTGGCCCCTGGCGCTCTCTGGACGCGGTGGAATACGCCACGCTCGAATGGGTCGATGGGTTCAACAATCGCCGGCTGCTCGAGCCCATCGGTCATGTGCCACCCGCGGAGTTTGAAGCAGAGTACGATCGTCAGCAATCCGGTCTGGCCATGGCGGCCTGGCCCAAACCCGGAGCTCTCCGGAATACCCGGGTCGATTCAGTCCCTACCGCGATTCCATGGCGAATGTACGTGAGCCGACGACGTGGGAATTCGCGCGCAGTGCCGCGAGCGGAGGGTGCGCGGAGCGCTCTGACGAACACGGGGGCTCGAATCGCTAGGACGGGCCATTCCGCCGTAAAGACGCAGCCGTTTGGCTCAGGGAAGTGGACTGCGGATTCACCGGTGGGCTCGCAGAAACGGCATATTCGTCGCAGTCGAACCGCATCACTCGGCCGCGCAGCGTCGGGACTGAACTGAGGTATCATTTGGGTTGTCGCGGAATGTGCGGACGATCTTGACGGAACCCTCCAAGCAAGTGCCCGGAGCGCTGTCCCATGTGAAGGTGCTCGATCTTTCACGGGTCCTGGCCGGTCCCTGGGCCACGCAGATTCTCGGCGATCTTGGTGCCGAGGTGTACAAGATCGAGCGACCGGGAAGTGGTGATGAGACGCGCTCATGGGGTCCGCCCTTTGTGGGTGGCCTGGACGGTGCCCCGGCAGATGCGGCGTACTACTTGTGCGCCAATCGCAACAAGAAGTCTTTGACGGTCGACTTCACGACCGAGGAAGGTCGGCAGATCGTGCTCGCCCTCGCGAGCGGCGCGGATGTTGTGATCGAGAATTTCAAGGTCGGCAGTCTCGCCGCGCGTGGTCTCGATTACGAGAGTCTGCGCGGCGTGAATCCCCGTCTCATCTACTGCTCCATCACCGGGTTCGGACAGACCGGGCCCTACGCGGCTCGGCCCGGCTATGATTTCCTCATCCAGGCGATGAGCGGTCTGATGAGCGTCACGGGTGTCCGTGACGGACAACCCGGGGCCGGCCCGCTCAAGACGGGCGTTGCGATTTCCGACATCCTCACCGGGCTTTACGCCGCGGTCGGGATCCTGGCGGCACTGGCCCACCGGGAGCGAACCGGGGAGGGGCAGTATATTGATCTGGCGTTGTACGACGTGCAGGTTGCCTGTCTTGCCAATCAGTCGATGAATTACCTCTGCGGCGGCTGCGTCCCGCCTCGCATGGGTAACGCACACCCGAATATCGCACCTTACGAGGCGTTTCCCACCGCCGACGGTCACATGATCATCGCAGTCGGGAATGACGGCCAGTTCGAGCGTCTGGCCGCGGCACTCGGTCACCCGCAGTGGGCCAAAGACGATCGGTTCGCATCGAATGGCGCGCGGGTCACGCACCGGGATGCCCTAGGCGCGCTCATACGCGCGGTGCTCGGGACGGGCTCGACGGCGCAGTGGCTGCAGAGGCTCGAGCGAGCGCAGGTGCCCTGTGGTCCCATCAATACGCTGGATGCCGTGTTCGCCGATCCGCAGGTTCTGGCGCGCGGCATGCAATTCCAGTTGTCTCGGGGGGAGGGGACAAGCGTTGCCCAGGTCGCCAGTCCGCTGCGACTCTCACACTCGCCCGTACGCTACCAACGGGCGCCGCCGGCCCTCGGTGAGGATACGCGTGAGGTGTTGCGCGAGGTGCTTGGTCTGGCGCCGGAACGCATCGAGGATCTTGCCGCCCGCGGAGTCATCTGAGCGGCAGTGAGCGAGATGGAGGCGCTGCACCGCAAGTGCTGCGGCGGCATCGAGTTGACACTGGGGCGTTCCGGGCTCGGTCTGCAGCGCCTGCGCGGTGCGGGCGCGGTGTTCGAGTTCGGTACAAAGGGCGGCGATGGCTGTGGTGGGGCTGGGCCGGAGCGTTGGCGCGAAGCGAGTGACCTTTTCGGCGTTGCGCAGGTCCGGCAGGGTGCCTTGCGTGGTGTACTCACGGGGCGGCGCTGCGCCATTGGTCGGCCTGGCGCCGGATTTCCGTGCGCTGCGCCTCGCTCAGGCGGGCCAGGTTGCGGACCTGCAGCACGGTGCGAGGGTTTGCCGCGAGAGCCGTTTCGTGCCGCAGTAAAAAATCCCAGTAGAGCAGCGTATAGGGGCAGGCGCGCGCACCGGTGCGTTGGCCCGGATCGAAGCGACAGTGCCGGCAATAGGCACCGGCGCTCATGCGCTTGATGTACTGCCCGCTGGCAATATAGGGCTTGCTCGCCATGAGGCCCGCGTCGGCGAATTGGCTCATTCCGAGCACATTGGGCATCTCGACCCATTCGACCGCATCGACATAGACGGCAAGAAACCACTGATGAACCTCTTGCGGCCGTACGCCAAGAAGCAGTGCGTACAGGCCGATCACCATCAGTCGCTGAATGTGGTGCGCATAGCCGCCGCGCAGCGTTTGGCGCAGCGCATCGGCGAGGCAGGGCATGGGTGCATCGCCCGTCCAATAAAACGCCGGCAGCTGTGCCTCGGCGCCGAACGCATTGTGCCCGGCGTACTGCGGCATCTGCGTCCAGTAGATGCCGCGTACGTATTCACGCCAACCGAGGATCTGGCGGATGAAGCCCTCCGCACTGGACAGAGGGACCGTGCCTGCGGTCCAAGCGGCTTCGGCCGCCTGGACCGCAGCGCGCGGATTGAGCAGTTTCAAGTTCAGTGCCGCGGAAAGTCTCGCATGCCATAACCCCGGCTCTGCCGGCCAGAGCGCATCCTGCCAGCGCCCGAATGCACCGAGACGCTCCCGGATGAATGCCTCGAGCGCCTGGTGCGCCTGCTCGGGCGTCACCGGCCAGGAGAATCCCTCCAAGGTTCCCGGATGTGCGCTGAAGCGCCGGCGAACCAGGGCGATGACCTCGCCGGTGAGTGTGTCCGCAGTGAATGTCGGGACCCCAGGCACCGCTCCGGGGCCACTGGCGGGAAATGACTCTCGGTTCTCGGCATCGAAGTTCCATTGCCCGCCGGCCGGCTCATCGCCCTGCATCAGCACATCGTGGCGACGGCGCTGTTCGCGGTAGAAATATTCCATGCGCAACTGACGACGGCCGCGCGCATGGTGGGCGAACTCGCGTACGCTGACATAGAAATGACGGTCCGGACACAGCTCGAGCGGCACGCCTGCTGCCGCGGCGGCCGCGCGCAGGGACTGAAGGACGCGCCAGTCCCCCGGAGCGGTGAGGCGCACTCGCCTCGGGCGCAGCCGCGCCAGTGCACGGGCCAGCTCCCCGGCGAGCGAGCCGGTGTTTTCGGGCGCATCGAGCGCGCTGTAGTGCACTGTCCAGCCGGCCTCGAGTCGTGCGGCGGCAAAATGACGCATGGCGCTGAGGAACAGCGCGATGCGCTGCTGCCCCGAGCGTACGTGCGTCGACTCTTCCTCGACCTCGGCCATCCAGATGGCATCATGATCCGGATCGCACCCGTCGAACGCGGCTGCGCTCGCATCGAGTTGGTCGCCGAGGACGAGCATGAGATTGCGCAGCGGTCTGGACCGCGAGGACTCGCCGCTCATGTCTGCGGTCCGGTGCGCGTGCCGCGCCGTCGTCGGCAGCCCTCGGAACAGTACCGGACCGAGTCCCAGTTTTTCGCCCAGGTCCGTCGCCACGTCATCGGGCGACCGCATACGGCGCAGGGCTTGCTTGGCAGAGAAGCCTTGTTGCCGCGATACCCGCCCGAGGGGGGGCGGCTCATGGTGCCTCCCCGTCCGCGAACGGCGCGGCCTGCTGCGGCGGTGTCTGCCAGCGTGTCGAACGAGTACGCTGGCGGTTGATGCCCCGCAGGCCGATGCGATGTGAACCGTAGTGTTGCTGGATGCGCATCGCTGCACCGTTGCGTACAGAGTGCATCCGACCTCGCGCTCGATCCAGTGCTGCGCGCGCCTCGTCGACCTGTGCCGGGGCGGCGCTCGTGGGGTAGTCCGACGGCCCGTGAGGGATGAACTCCCGGCGCGGACCGTGATCGGGCTGTTGCTTCGCCGGTGAGTCGATTCGCGGCGCGTTGCTGCCACGCGTGCCCGACGGCATCTGGCGTCTCTGGAGGCCCGGCTCGAAATCGAGAAACTGCCGCGCCAGGTGCGGCCCCGATTCGCGCCGGTTGAGCCACAGTGAGCGGCGTGGAGAGCTCCTGGCGGTGCGCGGTGGCCCGCCCGACAGGTGACAGGGGCACGAGCGGTGCGTCCATGCGGTCCTGCCAGCGGCCCGCCCAGTCATCGCGTTCGCGCAGCCCGCGGAGAACGCCGGTCGGAGCCGCTGCTGCCAGCGGATACCGACGCTTGGGCACTCCGTGGCCACGCCCCGCTCGGTTCGTGACCAAACCGGTGCGCGACGGCGTATGCATGGCCGAGGTCCGCGAGCGCCGCGAGCATGCGGCCTCATCGGATCCGCAGCGGTAGTCCGCGCGCGTCAAGGCCCGAACGCAGTGCGTGCGTCGGTTCAGCCGCGAACGCCAGAGGCTGTGCGTCGCACGCTGGGCTGTGAACCCATTGCGGTTCGACGACATCCAGTGCTGCTGCGGCTGGATACTGTGCGGCGGCGTGAGCGGCCCCGCACGAGCCGCGATTGCACCAGATTCGAGCGAGACGGCGCATGCGCCGATCATGCCGCAGCGCCCGGCGTTTGGATACGCACCGCGCCGCCAGGCCACTGCGGCTCGTGAGAGGTCAGACCAGGGTCCGCAGCGCCGCTGGCGTGAAGCCCTGTAGGGTCGCCAGTTCGTTGCGGTGGATTTTCGCAGCCCACTGCGGGTCTGCGAGCACGGCCCGCCCTACGGCCACCAAGTCGAATTCCTCCCGCTCCAGCCGCCGCAGCAGCGGATCGAGGCCGATCGGCGAGGAACTCTCGCCGGCAAAGGCGGCGAGGAATTCCCCGGAGAGACCGACTGAGCCGACCGTGATGGTGTGTGCGCCGGTGAGTTTCTTCGCCCAGCCGGCGAAATTCAGGCCAGCGCTACCGTCAATCTCGGGGAACTGCGGCTCCCAGAAGCGCCGCTGTGAGCAATGCAGCACGTCCACGCCGGCTTCGACGAGCGGGACCAGCCATAGCGCCATTTCCTCAGGCGTCGAGGCGAGGCGCGCGGTGAAATCCTGCTGCTTCCACTGGCTCACGCGCAGGATGAGTGGAATGTCCGCGCCTAGCGCGCCGCGTACGCTGCGGATCACCTGCGCGGCAAACCGCGAACGCTCGCGCAAAGTGGCGCCACCGAACCGATCCGTGCGACGGTTGGTGGCGTCCCAGAAGAACTGGTCGATCAGGTAGCCGTGAGCGCCGTGGATCTCCACCGTATCGAAGCCGAGCGCGCGGGCACTCGCAGCGGCGCGCCCGAATGCCTCGATGGTATCGGCGATATCTTCCTCGCTCATGGCGCGGCCGCGCGGCGTGTGCGCATCGAGGAATCCCGAGGGACTCTCGACCGGCGCTTGCGGTTCCCACGCGGTCGCGCTACTGGCGACCGAGCCGACGTGCCAGAGCTGCGGTCCCATGCGTCCGCCGGCAGCATGCACCTGCTCGATCACGCGCTTCCAGCCCTCGAGAGCCGCGTCGCCGTGAAAGAACGGAATGTTCGGTTCGTTGCGCGCCGCTGGACGCTGCACCACCGTGCCCTCGGAGAGGATCAGCCCCACTTCGCCTTCGGCACGGCGCCGATAGTAGGCCGCGACGTCCTCGCCGGGCACGCCGTGCGCAGAGAACAGGCGCGTCATCGGCGCCATCACGATGCGATTGCGCAGGTGCAGCGACTTGATGCTCAGGGGTTGGAACAGCGCGGATGCCGCCATCGCAGGTCTCCTTGGGGATCGGGCCGTGCATGGTAGAAAACCGCGCGACTCGGTCAAGGACGCACCTGCGAGTGCCCAGGTCACATGAAGGGAACCGCCATTGCGTGACCATGCGCCGACGTTCGTTCTGCTCGCCGGCCGCCGGCCCCCGAGCGGCCGCGCGAGGCGCTCAGCGGCGCGCCGCGCGTCCCGCGCGAGCCGTCCCCGACCGCAGGCTCACCCTGCTCGCGGTGACGCGAGGGGCTGTTTCGAGGCGCACGGTGGCCGACCTGATCGGCTTCGGGGCCGGCTGCGCCAGTCCATGGTGACGCTTGATCTGCCCGCGTCGCCGGCGCTCGTAGTTCTCCAACTGGCGGCGTGCGGCGTTGAATGCATCGCGCACGGCCACGTAGGGATCTTCGTGCGCCGGATCGGCCGCATGCGTATGCCCGACGAGGATGTGTTCGTCGGGCACAGCGACATCGACCCGAACGGCATGTGGCACGCCGTGCTCCTTGTGCCGGGCGGGACGCTCGATCCACACCCGGCAGCGCAGAATGTTCGGGCTGAATCGCTCCAGCCGCTCGGCAAGCTCGCGAACGCGACTGCGCAGCGCCGCGGACGGCGCCATCTGCTGGAAACTCACCACGACCGGAAATGTCATTTTCGCTCCCTTCTGTACCGAGGCATGCGATTCGCGGCCACTCACGCGGCCAGCGATCGCCGCGGCGCGGTGCAGATCGACGCCAGGGTATGTCCGACGTCGGTTTCGTTGATGTCTTTGCGAGGCTGGGTTCGTTCGCGTGCCGCCTCGCGCGCCAGATCGGCCAGAGAGAGCATGCCGAGCAGCATACCGCCGTGATCGATCACCGGCAGACGCCGCACGCGCGACTCGCACATCACCCGTTCGGCCTGCGCCAGAGAATCGGACGGGCGCAAGCAGTGCACGGTCTTGGACATCCCGCCGGCGACACTCAGCTCGGCGAGCGCTTTGCCGCCGAACATCGCGTGCATGCAGATGTCGCGGTCGGTGATGATGCCGATGAGCTTCTGACTGTCGCCGCGGTCACACACCGGTAGCGCGCCGCAGTCGTGGCGCCACATCAGTTCAGCGGCATGCGCGAGCGTATCTTCCGCGCGGCAGCAATGGACGTCACGGGACATGATGTTCTCGACGAGCATGTGCGGATCTCCTCTGTTCGGTGCGCCGCGCTTCGCTGTGGTCCCTAACTCTTCTCGCCCAGCTCCGGGTGGCGGCGCAACAGAACCGGAATGCGAGTGTGCCGTATGATGTATTCGGCATCGCTGCCCAGCACCAGGCGACGTACGCCGCGCCGCCCGTGCGTGCCGCAGACGATCAGGTCCGCGGGCCAGTCCTCGGCGTGACGCAGAATAGCTGCACCCACCGGCGTGCCCATCGGTTCGATGAGCGCTGTGGTGGCATCGACTCCCGCGGCGTGGGCGCGTGTCTGCGCTTCCGTGATGAGCGCATCGGCGCTGCGGCGCATATCTTCCTGGATGTCACCGATGTTGACGGCGGCGGTGTCCGCAGTGATGAGCAGCCACTCGTTCAGCACGTGCAGGATGCGCAGATGTGCGCGCTGATCCAGTGAGAGTTTGATCGCCTCGTCGAACCCGAGGTTCGAAGCCGGGCTGCCGTCGATCGGAACCAGAATTTTATTGTACATCCTCAGGCTCTCCGCGTTGGATCGGTGCACTGAAGCGGGCATCAACTCAAGCTTGCCTCCGCGCCGTGAGCATGGTCCGCGCAGCGCCCGGCTCACAATACGTAGTTGCCGCCCCGAGTGGCCCGTGCCGCTCGCTCGATACGTATTGCCCGGCGCGTGCCAACGGTTACAGTGAAAATCTCAGACCGCGTGCAGCCCGGCGAGACGAGCATGCTTGATGAATTTGTGACTCTGCCGCGCGTGGCGTATTTCTCGATGGAGATCGCGCTGCGCAACGAGATCCCGACCTATGCAGGCGGCCTCGGTGTCCTCGCAGGCGATACGCTGCGTTCCGCTGCCGACCTGTCGCTGCCGCTCGTCGGGGTGACGTTGGTGAGTCGGGCCGGGTATTTCCGTCAAGAGATCGGCCCGGACGGGGCACAGATCGAGTGTTCGACGAGTTGGGATCCTGCGCGCTGGGCCCATCCGCTCGATGCCAAGGTGGCGGTGCGCATCGAGGATCGCCCGGTGTGGGTGCATGCATGGCTGTACGTCATCGAGGGCCGCAGCGGTGGCAGCGCGCCGGTGCTGCTGCTGGATACCGATCTGGCGGAGAACGCCGCGCAGGACCGCCAGATTACCCATGCGCTTTATGGCGGTGATGATGCGTACCGCCTGAAGCAGGAGATGGTGCTTGGACTCGGCGGCGTGCGCATCTTGAGGGCGCTCGGGTTCGAGATCACCGCGTATCACATGAACGAGGGTCACTCGGCGCTGCTCGGTGTCGAGCTGCTGCGCCGCTTCGCCTATCGGGCCGATGATGTGCGCCCCGGTGAGGCGCAGTACGACCTGCCAAGGGTGCGGGAACTGTGCCGGTTCACGACCCACACGCCCGTGGAGGCCGGACATGATCGGTTTCCCTACGAGCTGGTCAAGCGACTCTTCGCCAGTGGCGTCTACGGTTACAACAACCACAAGGCTCCGCAACCGAATGAGCCCAACGCGGAGCTTGGCCCGATTGATTTCAAGACGCTCGCCTCGCTCGGCGGCAAGGATGAACTCAACATGACTCAGCTTGCTCTGAACGTCAGCGATTTCATCAACGGCGTGGCCAAACGGCATGCCGAAGTATCTGCGCGCATGTATCCGGGGTATCAGGTGCGCGCGATCACCAATGGCGTGCACCCCTATACCTGGAGCGCGCCGAGCTTTCGCGAGCTGTACGACCGGTACATCGCCGGGTGGTGCCATGAGCCGGAGCTCCTCGGGCGGGTCCACGGGATTCCAGCGGCACAATTGCTCGAAGCTCACGCTGAGGCAAAGCACGCGCTCGCGGCGGCCGTGCAGGCGGCCTGTGGCGTCGTGCTCGATCCGCAGGTGGCCACCCTGGGACTGGCACGGCGGATGACGGCCTACAAGCGCCCCGCGATGCTGTTCACCGATCTCGGTCGGCTGAAGTCGATCGCGCAGCGCTATCCGATGCAGATCGTGCTGTCCGGAAAGGCGCATGCGCGCGACGAGGAGGGCAAGCGTCTGATCGTCCAGTTGCACGAATTCGCCCGTCAGCTGGCTGGAACCGTGAGCGTAGCCTATTTGCCCGACTACGACCTGGACGTGGCGCTGCTGTTTGTTTCGGGCGTCGACGTGTGGGTCAACACGCCGCTGCCGCCGCTCGAGGCCTCCGGCACGAGCGGAATGAAAGCCGCCTTCAATGGGGTGCCGAGTCTCTCGGTGCTCGACGGATGGTGGATCGAGGGGTGTATCGAAGGGGTCACCGGCTGGGCAATCGAGGATGCCGCCTCGCTGTATCAGAAGCTCGAGCAGGTGGTGCTGCCGCTCTATTACGACCCGGCCGGCGAGCGCGAGCAGTGGGTACGCATCATGACGAGTGTGATCGGCGCGAATGCGGCCTATTTCAACAGTCAGCGCATGATGCGCCGCTACGCCACCGAGGCCTATCTGCGCTGAGTGCAGCCGGCGAGGCTCTCGGGAATCCGAGGCGGCATCAGGGACAGTGCGGATGGTGCGCCCTGGGCTCCCTATGCAACTCTGCGGTCCTGGCACGGCCGGGACGCCGGCTGAAACCTGCCTCGAGAGGGTCCGACGGCATGGGCAAGACGAACTCGATACTGGCCGTGGCGCAGCACGCGCCCTCCGATACGGTGTTGCTGGCGAAGGCAGCGTCTCTGGCGCGATCCTTCGGGTTCGGTCTGGAGCTGTTCATGTGCGACGCCGAACAGGCCTACGCGCTGAAGCATGATTATCAGAAAATCGGGCATGACAAGGCGCTTGCCGAGTGCGTCGGGCGTGCCAAGGCGTACCTCACCGAGCAGCGCAAACTGATCGATCCAGCGGTGTCGGTCGTGGCCATCGATGCGGCCTGCGAGAGTCCGCTGTACGAAGCTGTGGTGCGCAAGGTGGTACACAGTCGCGCCGAATTCATCATGAAGGCGGCCGGCGGCATCGATCGGCGCGGGCACAGCGCGTTCGACGAGAACGACTGGCAACTGATGCGCACTTGCCCCGCGACGCTTGCCCTGGTGCGCCACCGCCATTGGCGCAAACGGCTGCGCATCGCCGCGGCGATCGACGTGTCGGATGAGGAAACTGCCGGTCTCGCGAGCTCGATCATCAGGATCGCACGACGGCTTGCGCTGGCGACTGGTGGGGAACTCGAACTCCTGTACGCCGAGCGCATGCCCTCCGACAGCGTCGCGAGTCGCACGCGGGCCGCGCGGTTGCGGGCGCTGGCGCGCCAGGCCGATCTCGATGAGCACCACGCCCACATTCTGGCCGGTACGCCTGAGCACGAGCTTGCGAGCTTCGCTGCGGGGCGCGACTACGACGTGATGGCGCTTGGGGCGCTGGCGCACCGCAAAGTCGCGGTGGAGCTCGTCGGCAGCCTCACCTCGACGCTCGTCGAGGCGCTCGAGAGTGACTTCGTGCTGATCAAACCGGATGAGGCTGTGGCGAGTGAGCGGGAAGCGCATCGCACGCGTGAGCACGCGGCGCAGGGGCTGTCACCGCCGGTGCGCAGCGCCGCGGTGCATGCCTGGATGGGCCGATCGCGGCCGATGCGCTAGTCAGCTCGCGCCGCGGCGCGCTTCGAGTTCTTCCCAGCGCGCGTAGCAGCGCTCGAGTTCCGCGGTGAGCGCGCTGAGTCGCGCGCCGTCTGCGCGGATGCGCTCAAGGCCGCCGTCACGGAAATCCGGTTGACTCAGGCGCGCGCCGATCTCGACTTGTTCTTGCTCAAGCGCCTCGATCTGTCCGGGCAGCGCCGCCAATTCGCGCCCTTCCTGGTAGCCGAGGCGCGCCGGGCGCATGGCGCGTTTGGTCGGCGGCGGCGCCGTCTCCGCGAGCACCGGGCTCTCATCCTGCGGTTGTGGCGCCCGCGCCGCTGGCCGCTGCCGCAGCCAGTCGGTGTATCCGCCCACGTAGGCACGCCACTCCCCGCCGCCCTCGGCGGCAATGGTCTGCGTGACGACATTGTCGAGGAAGCGCCGGTCGTGGCTCACCAGCAGCAACGTGCCGGTGTAGTCCTGCAGGCGCTGCTCGAGCAGTTCGAGCGAATCGATGTCCAGGTCGTTGGTCGGCTCATCGAGCACGAGTAGATTCGCCGGTCGGGCGAACAGCCGCGCCAGGAACAATCGGTTGCGCTCGCCGCCCGAGAGCATACGCACTGGGGATTTGGCGCGATGCGGTGGGAAGAGGAAGTCCCCGAGGTAGGTCACGATGTGCTTGCGCTCGGTGCCGATCGTGATCCACTCCGAGCCGGGGCTGATGGCTTCGGCGAGCGTGGCTTCAGGGTCGAGCTGCTCGCGCATCTGATCGAAGTAGGCCACCTGTAAGTGTGTGCCGAGCCGCACACTGCCGTGCTCGGGCGTGAGTTGGCCGAGAATGATGCGCAACAGCGTCGACTTGCCGGCCCCGTTCGCGCCGATGAGGCCGACTCGGTCGCCGCGCATGATACGGGTGGAGAACTCTTGGATCAGGGTTCGTCCGCCGAAGCTCTGGCGTACGTCGGTGAGTTCCGCGACCAACCGCCCGGAGCGCTCGCCGGCATCGAGTGCGAGTTTGATGCTGCCGAGGCGGTCGCGGCGCTCGAGCCGCTCCTCGCGCAAGCGCTCCAAGCGTCGCACTCGACCTTCGTTGCGCGTGCGGCGAGCTTCGACGCCCTTGCGGATCCACACTTCCTCCTGTGCCCAGAACTTCTCGAAGCGTCGGCGTGCCAAGTCCTCGGCGAGCTTCTCATCGTCGCGCCGGCTCTCGTAGGCGGCAAAGTTGCCGGGGTAGGAGCGGATCACGCCGCGGTCCAGTTCGATGATGCGCGTCGCGATGGCATCGAGGAACGCTCGATCGTGCGTCACGATGATCGCGGCCGGGACCTTCTGAGTGAATGCCTCGAGCGTGGCGATGCCCTCGATGTCGAGGTGGTTGGTCGGCTCATCGAGCAGCAGCAGATCGGGCGAGGAGGCGAACGCGAGGGCGAGGGCGGCGCGTTTGCGCTCTCCGCCGGAGAGGTGTTGCGAATCCCGGGCATCGTCAAGGCCGAAGCGCTGCAGGAATTCCGCCAGGCGTGAGAGCAGCTGCCAGCGCTCGCGGTCCGCTCCGTGCAGCGCCTCGGCCGAACAGGCCGCAGCGTGTGTGAAGGTGCGTGCCCGCTCGATCAGGCTCTCGCTCAAGGTCGCACTCGAGGCCATCAGCGGTTCTTGTTCGACGTAGGCGATGCGCAGGCCCGAGCGGCGCTGCACCTCCCCGTCATCGAGCGCAGTGAGCGCGGCAATGACTTTCAGCACCGTGGATTTCCCGGTGCCGTTGCGGCCGATGAAGCCGAGGCGTTCGCCTTCTTGTACCGCCAGGGCGGCACCATCGAGCAGGGCGTGCTCGCCAAAGGCAAGCTGCGCATCGCGAAGTGTGATCAGGGACATCTCATGCCATAGAAACCATGGACGCGCGACCGGCCGACCGGTATAGTCCGTCCCGCAAGACTATACAGGCGCCAAGCGGTCTGCGCCTGCTTCGCTCGCGGTCAAGCCGCTCCGGCTTCGCTTCGATTTCCCACAACCACCCCCTCGCTCCGACCGCCACGGCCACCGAAATGGCTGATCCGCCGGCAGTGCCGATGCGGACGCCCGGCCGTTTGCGCGAGCTTGAATGACAGAGGTATTCATGTCGTTTTCCGACCTCGGGCTGCGGCCCGAGTTGCTGCGCGCCGTGCAAGAAAAAGGCTATTCGGCGCCGACTCCCATCCAGGCGGGGACCATCCCTGCGATTCTCGCCGGTCGCGACGTGCTCGCCGGCGCCCAGACCGGTACCGGCAAGACGGCGGCATTCGTGCTGCCGATCCTGCAGCGTTTGACGCAGGATGCGGCCCACGGGACACATGCGGCCCCGCGGGCGCTGGTGCTGACCCCGACCCGCGAGCTCGCCGCGCAGATCGCCGACAACGCCACTGGTTACGGCCGCTATCTGAAGCTGCGCTCCGCGGTGGTCTTCGGTGGCGTGGGCATCAATCCCCAGATCGATCAGCTGCGCCGCGGCTGTGATCTGTTGATCGCCACACCGGGCCGGCTGCTCGATCTGTGCGAGCAGGGTGCGCTGAACCTCAGTCGCATCTCGTGCTTCGTGCTCGATGAGGCTGACCGCATGCTCGACATGGGTTTCATCCCCGCCATCCGGCGCGTGCTGAAGCTGCTGCCGGCCCAACGTCAGAACCTGATGTTCTCGGCGACATACACCGAGGACATCCGCTCCCTGGCGCAGCGGTTCCTGCACGATCCGGTCAACGTCGAGGTGACGAGCCGCAATGCGACGGCCGAACGCGTGACGCAGTCGCTCTACCGCGTGCCGAAGGAGAGCAAGCGTCACCTGCTCGCACATCTGATCATTGAGGGCAATTGGCAGCAGGTGCTGGTGTTCACGCGCACCAAGCACGGAGCGAACCGGCTCGCCAAGCAGCTCGAGAGCGCTGGAATCAACTCAGCGGCCATCCACGGCAACAAGAGTCAGGCTGCGCGTGTGCGCGCACTTGCGGATTTCAAGGGCCTGCGTGTCACGGCGCTGGTCGCCACCGAAGTCGCCGCCCGTGGGCTCGACATCAAGGAGCTGCCGCACGTGGTCAACTACGAGCTGCCGAACGTGCCGGAGGACTACGTGCACCGGATCGGCCGCACGGCGCGCGCCGGAGCGAGCGGGGCGGCGGTTTCGCTGGTGTCGCCGGACGAGGAGCCACTGCTGCGCGACATCGAGCGGATCCTGAAGAGCCCGATTCAGGCCGCAGCGGTGCCGCAGTTCCCGATTCTCAACATGCCGGCAGATCCGGATCGGGGGCCGCCGCGCGAGATGCATCGGGATCGCGCCGCCGGCACTGGCGGAAACGGCAACCGCAGCGGACGCAGTGGATCTCGTCGGCCGCAACAGGGGCAGCGCCCGCAAAAGGGACAGGGACGCACGCCGGGGGGCGCGGCGCGCACCGCAGGGCCACAGGACGGGCAGCAGCGTCAGTCTGCGCATCGTCACGGCGAGTCGCCCGGCTCGCGACCGGCCGGCGCGCCTCGCGGCGACGGTGGTCGGGGTTTTGGCGGAGAACGCCGCGGCCCACGCACGCAGGGTGCAGGCGGCGGTCGCGCCGAGAGCGGCTGGCGCCGAGCCTGAGTGCGCCCTCAGAATGCCGCGGCCCGGCGCTCGGGCCGGCCCGCGGCATGTCGCCGACGCGGCCTACGGGCGTAGCCGGCGCAGGAGTGCGTTTCCAGACTCTGCGCAGAGCGCCCGTGACCTACTGAATCGAAATTTCCTTCGGCCGTTTTCTGTTCGGCCTTCGGAATGTGAACGCTGAGTATACCGTCCTTGCTCTCGCAACGGATGGCATCCGGCGTGATGTTGTCGGGCAGTGAGAATGACCGGGTGAAGGTGCCGTAGGAGTTCTCCACACGGTATGTTCGGCCCTGTCCGCGGGCCCTGGCTCGATCAGTCCTGGAAGGGGTGGTGGGGTGAGGAGCCACCCTATCACGTGCCCGTCTTTGTGCTGACCCACCATGCGCGCAAAAGCTTCGAGATGCAGGGCGGAACGACATTCCACTTCATCACCGACGGCCTCCATGCTGCCTTGGATGCGGCAAAGAAGGTCGCTGGCGATCGCGACGTGCGCATCGGCGGCGGCGCAGGTACCGTGCGCCAGTACCAGCAGGCAGGACTGGTGGACGAGGTGCACCTGGCCGTGTCGCCCGTTTTGCTTGGGCAGGGCGAGGCACTGCTGTCAGGCATCGACCTTCCAGAGGCCGGATTTAAATGCACCGAGCACGTTACCTCGCCTCACGCGATGCACGTTGTGCTATGTAAATAAAGTGGTTCGGGCGATCCGGGCCCGGGGCGGTGCGGAGCTTTTCAGGCTTGCCGTCGACAATCGTGGGCCTGTCGCTGTCGCTGTCGGCAGGAGCGGCCGCATTTTTCGGGAGGGCGGCACGTCCGCAATTTGATACAGTGCGAAGATTAGCCCGCATACACTTGAACTGAGCCCACTATGGGTAAATCGCCCTCCCGTGTTATGCCCGGACTGCGCAGTTTTCGCTCATCGAGGGAATTTCGCGCATGGCTGGCGAAGGAGCACGCCAGAGCACCTGGCCTGCTTCTGAGAATTTACAAGAAACACTCTGGCATTCCATCGGTCACGTATGCCGAGGCACTTGACCAGGCGCTGTGCTTCGGTTGGATCGACGGGCAGAAGCTGCCGTTTGACGCAAACTCCTGGGTGCAAAAATTCACCCCGCGCAGGACGAAGAGCCTTTGGTCCAAGAGAAATGTTGCGCACGTGGATCGGCTGATCCAGGAAGGTCATATGATGCCTGCGGGTCTGAAGGAGGTCGAAGCGGCCAAAGCCGACGGGCGATGGACCAATGCGTACGATTCTTCCGCAACCGCAACGGTGCCCCCGGAGTTCGTCCAGGAGCTCGCGCGTAACGCCAAGGCAAAGCAGTTCTACGCGACGCTCAACAAAGCCAATCTATATTCGATTGCCTACCGGTTGCAGACGGCAAAGCGCGCGGAGACCAAGGTCAAGCGCATCAAGATGATCGTCGAGATGTTGGCGCGCGGCGAAAAATTCCACTGACCGGCCACGCCCCGCGTCGCGCCACTGTAGATCGTGATTTGCGTATCCATGAGGGCCTCTGCCGAGCGGCTCTCGGTCGGGATCCGGCTCAGCCGAGCGTAGGGCCTGCCGACTCCACGCCGACTACGCTCGCGGGCCCGTACACGATATCGCGGGCGTATGGCGAGAGCGGACACGGCTTGCCCGGATACGGCCCCGTTGGCTATCTGGCCGCCTTCGGCATCTTCCTCAGGCGACGCCCGTAACGATCGGCCGTTAACAGCTTCCAGCGTCTATGCTCGTCCGGCGACAATCTCTTACAACATTAGTCAGGTCGGTGACGGTCACTGGCCCGTTGCAGGCATCAGGCGGGTACAGTGCCCGCGCGATCAGCCGGGGCACGTCTCCAACTTCAACCCGAAGCGTGCCAGCGGGCAGCGTAAGGATTGGGGTGTGTTCGGTCGGCATGTCGCGCTCCTGTAGCGCCTACTGATTGAGAGCCGCCGCGCCAGGCCGGTCAGGATTCCGACTTTGTCCCCGTGGGTAATTACTCCACGGGTAGGCGCGGCGGGGTTCGCTTTCAGTTCAGGCCATCGCCTCGCGCATCGGCATGATCTTCGGGCGACGCTTCTTTTCGGCGTGCCAAAGATCGTAAGCGGTCTGCATGTTGAGCCACGATTCCGCCGAGCCGCCGAGCGCGGCAGCAAGCCGGATCGCAAGCTCCGCGCTCACAGCAGCGCGGCCATTGACCACGCGGGAGAGCGCCACGCGCGACACGCGCAGCCGCTTGGCGAACTCGGTCACGGTGATACCGCCGTCCTTGCGCAGCACGGTGTCGGCCAGGACCGCGCCAGGATGCGGGGGGTTGTACATGCGAGTCATAGGTGTCTCCGTCAGTGATAGTCCTGATAATCGACCAGCACGGCATCCTTACCCTCGAACTTGAACGTGAGCCGCCAATTGCCGCTCACGGAAACCGCGTAGTGCTCGGCAAGGTCTCCGCGCAGGCCGTGGAAGCGCCAGCCGGGCATGTTCATGTCGTCCGGGCAGGTCGCTCCATCCAGGCGGCCAAGTTGCACCGTCAGCCGCTTGGCGTGCTCGGGCCGGATGCCGGCTTTCGAGCCGGTCTCGAAGAATCGCTCAAGGCCGTCATGCCGGAAGCTCTTGATCATGGCCTAGCGTATCGCGTAACGCTACGCGACGCAATGGTACGCACTGAGATGATTCAGGCAGTGCCGCCGGAGCGACGGAACGGCACCACGTTTGCACCGGTGCGCAGCGCTTCTAGGTAATCAGACCATGCCTGCATCATCGCCCGCCGCTCGGGCAGGCGGGTCGAGCGGTTGTAGATCGCGCGCACGCTTGAGTCGCGGTGCGCCAATTGCAGCTCGATCAGGTCCGGGGCATGGCCTTGCTCGTTCAGCGCCGTGCTCGCCATCGCGCGGAATCCATGACTGACGATCTTGTCCGGTCCGTACCCCATGCGGCGCAGGGCTTGGTTCAGAG
>JBMFWZ010000066.1:0-18020 GCA_049964755.1 Steroidobacteraceae bacterium
TGGACCATGTTTTTTTACGGGGTAGACCACCAAAAAGCATCCGGCCGCTGCCCTCAACAGGGTGAATATACCGCCCCGGGCGAGTTTCAGAACGCAAGGGAAGCCGTCCGCGGCTTGGCGGAGTTTTTCAGAAGGAGCGCCGGGCCGAAAGGCGCGGCTGGAACCAATGCTGATAGGTCTACTTGGCCTGAAAGGCTCCGGAAAAGACACGGCTGCGGCGATGCTCGCCGAGCTCGGGTTCAAGCGCATGGCATTTGCCGACGCGCTCTATGCGGAGGTCGCTCGAGCCTACGAAGTCACGCCGCACTTCCTCGGGCGCCGGGACACGAAGGAAACGCCGCTCGAGCGGCTCGCGCTCAAGCACTGCCGGGATGCGCGATTCGTCGGTCTTTTTACTGACGCGGCTCGCGGCGGGCGCTCGATCGAGGAGGTCGAGTCGCCGCGCAGCCCTCGCTGGGTTCTGCAGCAGTGGGGCACGGAGTACAGACGGAATTCCGAGTGGGGATACGAGGGTTACTGGGTCGATCCGGTCATGCGAAAGATCGACGCGATGCCGCCGGGCTCGAGGATCGTTCTCACCGATGTGCGTTCGTTGCTCGAGGTGCAGGGCATTCGGGCCTGCGGTGGCGCGCTCGTGCGGATCCGCCGGCGGAAAGTCGATGAAGATGACGCTTTCGCGGTTGCCGCGGGGCTCGTCTCGGCGCTGCATTCCTCGGAGATGCTCGCGCGTACCTGCAAGGTCGACTTCGAGATCGAGAACGTCGAGGGCGATCCGGGGGCGATGCGAAGAGAGCTCGAGACGTTTCTGACCGGACTGAGACCAGCTGCTTGATACCACCCCCGCTCATTGAGCGGGGGTTTTCTTGGGGTGAGACATGCGTTCATTTGCTCAACTACGATCGATAACCCTGCTCGTGGCTGGGGTGTTCGCGTATGCAATCGCGGCGCCGGTTCGCGCGAACGCCAGCGGCCCGATCCGCCAGTCGAACCCTGAAAAAGGCTGGTTCTTCTACCAGCATCCGCCAGTGTGGAGAATCCCGCAAAAACTCCTGACCGCGGCACCTGCCCCCCTGCCTAAGAAGCCCGTGCCCCCAAAATGCTCGACGATGCGGACGTGGACGGCGCAGTGCGGATTCGTCAATCCAGGGGACAGCTTCGCCTTCCAGGCTAAGGAGCGGGATGCGCTGTTGCGCCAGATGTCGATGGAACCGGACAACCGCGCCGCGGTTCAGGCCGCCCAGTACTACATGCGCTGGGTCACTGACCGGGCGATCGAAGCGGCGAACGTCTGGCAGTACAACCTGGTCCAGAACCCTTCCCTCGATCCCACGGTGCGCATGCCCTTCAGCCAGCTTGGGCTGCAGCTGATGACCGGCGTCAAGACGGCCCGGGCAAAGAGCATCTACGCCGTGCTCAAGAAGGAAAAAGCGTTTCTCGTGTACTTCTCGCGCTTCAACTGCGATTTCTGTCAGGCCATGGATCGCATCCTCCTCTACATGCGCGAGGATCACGACATCACGATCTGGAATACCCCGATCGACGGCAAGTGCATGCCGAACTTCAAAAATCACTGCTATACGGGGCACAAGGCTATTCTCGCGGCCGAGGCGCTGCGCGTACGCGTGGTCCCCACCGTGTTTTTATACGTCCCTGGCGGAACACCGGCTCAGGACCTGTGGATGCGGATCAGTACCGGATTCACCGACGAGCAGGCCCTCTCCGGGCGAATCGTCTCGTTCTTCACCGCTTACCGCAGGGCACTGCTCGAGGGAATTCACAACGGGATCGACGGCACTCCGCCGGTCGATTTCTCCTCAAGACCTGCCTCCGGAGTCGCAGCCGGCGTCAATGGGCCTGTTCCGGATGCTTCTGCGAGGCCACTACCGACCGCGATGGAAGTCCGCAGACTTTTGGCGCATTGATTTACCTATAGGGGATTGGCTGTACCGAGGTTCCCATGTCCACAAGACACACACGAGCATCCCTCGCCCTGCTGACCCTGGCAGGGGCGATGTTTTTATCTGCACTCCGCCCCGCACAGGCCGGCGGGATCAGCGGGGCTCTCTCGAACCTGCTCTCCGGTGCCGGCGTCTCGGCGAATGGGCCGGGGTACTTCAACTCCGAGGCCCGGGGCGTGTATCTGATGGGCGGCGCGGATGTGCGCTTCCCGACCCGTACCTCGCCCACGCTGCTCAGCGTCAACCCGCCCTATGTCTATGCCGGCTGCGGTGGGATCTCGGCGTATTTCGGGGGCATGTCGTACATCAACGGCAATCAGATCAAGCAGCTCATCCAGGAGATCGCTCAAAACTCGATCGGCCTAGTCTCGATGCTCGCAATCAAGGAGTTGTGCCCGCAGTGTGCGGATGTGATCGCCGAAATGCAGGCGATCGCACAGAAGGCGGCCGATCTTTCGATCAGCTCCTGCTCGATGTCAAAGTGGCTGATTCAGAAGGGTGCGGGCCTGATGGGGGGGACCGCTAACTTCTCGGATAATACACAATCAACGCTCGCGGCAACCGATGCGGCCATGGGCAAGAGCTCAGGCTATCTCGCCGACATGTACAACGGCGTGACCAATGCCGACAACTTCCTTACCAGCCTAGACAGCAATATCACCGCCCAGGAGAAGGCGGCCGGGGTGAACCCGAATTCCCAAGTCGGCCAAGCGATGCTCTGCGCAAGCGGCGGGGAGTGCAATACGGTGTGGAACCTGCTCGATCAGAGCGATCTTGGCAATTCGACGGAACCGGAGGTGATCTGGGACAAGACGCTCTTGATGAACCTGATGGGCACCAAGGTCGTCTGTCCGAAGGGCAGCAGCTGCCCGCAGCTGCCGAACACAGGTTTTGAGCTCTATCCTGCAACGCTTGGCGTCGCCGGGACGGGCGGAAAAGCCGGGTCGATGTACAACGTCTACAGGCTGTTCCTCTGCGGCATGAACTGGCGGACCGCCGGCAAGAACGCCGCTGTCCAACAGGTGATTGACTATTACTGCGGCGGCACGAATCGGTCGCAACAGGCCAGTACCGGTTTCTCTAAGATCGTCGTTTTCCAGTGCGGGGACTCCGACCTGTATTCGAATCCGAACGTTCCCTGCACAGACATCGTGCGCGAGCCTCTCAGCGAAAGTTTGCTCGGTACCACCGAAGGATATCTGCCCTATGTGGCGAATATCCTGGATCAGGGCGTGCAGGAAGTGATCGACAATCAACCGCTTTCAAATCAAGTCATCGCGCTATTGCAGATCGTGCCCGCGCCGCTCTACCAGGCGGTCAATGCCGCGGCCGTGTTCCCCTCGGCCTCGCAGGACCTGGTCACGAGCATGAGTGTGTACACTGCGGATCTCCTGGTGGACGATGAGATTCGCCACATTGCGCGCACCGCAGCGCGGTTGAAGAGCAGCTCCGAGATCCAGCAAAAGCAGATCGAGCAGCTCTACAAATTCCTCGGCGCTATGGTCTTGCTGGCTAAGCAGAACAATAAGTCCTTCATGACCTCGATCGAGATGCAGCAGGCGTTGATGCAGCAGATCCGTGAGATCAATGCGGCGGTGGCGCGCGAGACCGTCTCTCAGGGCCTGCTCGGGGCCTCGCAGTTCGGGCTCGTCGTGACGCAGCAGCAGTAAGAGGGATTCGACCGATGCGCAAGAGCTGGTTTTTCCTTATCTGCGGCCTGCTCGCAAGCCCTGCCGCCCTCGCCGGCGGCATGAACCCCGTGGGGTACAACTCCTGGGACTACTACGTATTCGGCGATGGACCGGCGATCTACCATATTCTCCAGTCGGTCAAGCTCCTCATGCTGCCGGCCGTCGGCGGGGGCATGTTCCAGGGGCTGCTCACCGCTATCGCGCTGATCGGCGGGTTTCTCGTTATCGTCGAAGCAGGCTTCTCCCCGAGCAAGGGGGTGGAGAAGCTGATCGGGTATTTCCTCGTCCTCGGATTCGTTGTGTTCTTCACGATGGGTGCTCGGGTGAATGTGACCATCGACGACAGTGCGAACGGGTACTTCAACACGGTGACGGGCGTGCCGGCGATCGTCGGCGTGCCGGCGGCGGTGATCTCGGAAATCGGCTACAAGCTCGAGCAGGGAATCGAGCAGGACTTCTCCATCCCGGACGGTCTGAAGGTCTCGCAGAGCGGCATGTACGACGTGATGGGCCGCACGCTTAAGGACGCAAATCAAATGGTCATCACGGACCCGAACTTAAGACGTGACCTTACCGGGTATGTGGAGAACTGTGTCGTACCGGAGATCGGTCTCGGCCGGGTGAGCGTCGAGCAGCTGATGGACTCCAACGACCTGCTCTCGACATTCGGGCAGGCGGCGACCCCCTCGCTCCTCACCCCCTACTACCCGGTGGGCACAGGCGGGTCCCCATCGGCCCTCTCCGACCAGGGCACGCTCGAGCGGTGTCAGACGGCATATAGCTCCCTCTCGCCGGACCTGCAGAATTACGCGAACGCGCTCGTGAATGCGCAGACCGCCGAGTGGCAGTCGACCGGCATTATGGTCCCATTCGGAACGGCGATGGGCGATGTGCTGGAAGAAGCCGCTGCCGGCGGCGGCGGAAATCCGACAGTCAGCAATTACTCCAACCCGGAGAGCTATATCCTGCAGAGCGCGCTCATCAATACCTCACGGCCGGCATTCCAGCATGCCGCCGCGGAACTCGGTGAAAACCCGGTCATGCTCTCGACTGCGATCTCTCAGGCGGACCAGGCACAGCGCTCGAGCTGGTACACGACCGTTACGGTATTCCACAACATGATCGGGTACGTGTACATCGTGCTGCAGGCATTCGTGCTCGCGCTGGTGCCAATCATTGCAGCGATGCTTCTCATCCCGGGACTCGGCGGGAAGATCTTCTTCAACTACCTGCAGGTGCTGCTCTGGCTCGTGCTGTGGGGGCCGCTTTTCGCGGTCGACAACTTCGTTGCCGCCCTGAACGGCGGGATGCAGCTGCACAATCTACTTGCCCCTGGGCTCACGATGATGAACTCAATGGCCATGTCGAAGGCCACGATCGATCTGAGCCTGGCAGCGAGTTTCCTCGGTACGCTCATCCCGCTGCTCGCCTGGGGAATCGTCAAGGGGTCCTTCGCGTTCACCGAATTCATCCTGACAGGCATGGGGGCCTCCTTCGGCCAGCAGGCCGGCATGATCGCCGCGAGCGGCAATGTGTCCCTCGGCAATACCTCCCTCGATAACGTCGGCATGAACAAGTACTCGACGTCGATCACCTCTGATATCGGTGACAGCGGCGTTGGGCTTGGAATCGGAGCGGGCGCGTTGAGCTCGACCGCACAGCTCGGCGGCTACAACAGAATGGCTGGTCGGACGGATGTGACGGCGCGAGAGGGACTGCAGAGGTCCTACGCAGTACAGGTCGGAAATACTCGAGTTGAAAATCTGAGTCGTAGTGAGGCCCAGAGCATCAAGACGGACATGGCGCACAAGGCGAATGTGCTGGAAAGTGCCGGACACGAGGTATCGGATGGGTTGAAAAGGCTGCAAGATAATATTCAGAAATACGGAATTCATAATGCCGCTCAAGCCACGCTAGCGGCAAAGGCCGCTCACGACTACAGCGAGGCCGCGCAGGTCGCGAGCGGGCATGGGATTCGTGGGAATATCAGTGGAGATGTTGGCTACGGAACGGGGGGCAAATCTCTCGGGGTAGGCGCAGACGCAAACCTGAATGGGCAGATCGAGAAGATGAAGACACTTCGCGCCCAAGCTAGTGAGGATACCTCGAAGCTGTTGCAGTCACAGAAACAGTATGCACACGATCAGGGTACGTCCACGTCGAGCGGGTGGGATGACAAGAGCTCGTCATCCTCTGCCTATCGGCAGCAGTATGATCAGAGTGTCTCGCATGCCCATGACGCACTCGATGCCTTGAACCGTACAGTGTCGGACATGAAGAACGTACAGATTTCGGAAGGGTATACGCATACCGAGAGCCAGACGATTCTGCCGGGGGCCGGAAGCCAAGGCGCGACTGGCAGCGCTGCGGTGACCCCAGGCGGCACCCTAGGCCAATTTACAGGTCAGCGAGCGATGTCTTCTGGTGGTGCGCGTGAATTGGTATCTGGCGCTGACCGCGCAGCGAGTTCTGCGCGCTGGGCAGCAAATCGCGTCCCCGGGGAACAAGCAATGGTAGGCGGATCTGTGGGGGCAATTGGTGAAGCGGTAGGAGTGGCGCAGGGCGCGGTGGCTGGGCCAGGGGTGACCAGAAGGGGTGTCGTAAGCACCGCCGATCTTCTCAGGAAGAAGGAGACCCTCCACAACATGGGCATCGAGGGTTCTGCGATCATCGAAGAGAGACATGTCGAGCGTAGGGCTCGAGGCGTTCAGCAAGGATCCGTGGGCGGAGAGTTGCTGAGCGGCGGGGTCAGTGTGAATGTCGATCGCTCGTCGGAACAGATCGATGCAATCATGAAGAACGAGCAGATGTAACCTGGTTAATGTTTGCAAGTTATTGATTTTTCAGAAGCTCTTTGCGTACCGACTGTTTCCGAGCGTTTGTCGGATAAAAAATGCTACGCATCAGAAGCGGGGGGATATACTTCGCGCTGATAGCTCGTGAAGGCGGAGTGGATAGGAGAATAGGAATGCTTCCCGAATTGGCTGCGGCGGACAGGCCGGTCCCGTTCTGGTTTTACATCCTGCTAATTGGCGGGCCGGTGGCGCTCGTGTCGCTGGTCCGGTGGATGGGTAAGCGGGGGTGGATCAAACTCTCTGACGAGGACGACGGGTGTCGGAGACGTCGCAATCCTGCAACCGGACTTAGGATGATGAGGTATGGGGGTACCGACATTGGAGGCAATCCGTACGGGACGGGGCGGATGTTCTCTGACGACTGAAAGTCTGGTTGGTTTTAGGCGGGTGATCGTGGCGGCGCTGTCTGCGCTGGTACGTCCGCGGCAGGGCGAGTTCCTAAGACTCCCGCCTGCTGCTGCTCCAGCTGATTGATCAGGCCGCTCACGTACTCCGTGCCCATCCGAGTCCGTAGCGCATCGATCGGTGCGCGATCCCCGAGGGCAGGCTGGGGGGTTACGAGCCAGAGCCCGGCCTGCTCAAGGCCGAGGCGGGTAGCCGCCCGCGTATAGGCCCGCGCCACTGCGAAGAGCAGGTCCGACTCGCGCGTCCCGAGCGGACTGCCGGCCTCGAGTGCATCGAGGTCCACCCCTAAGAAATTCGACAGGTACCTGTCCGAGACGCCGATTGCCTTGGCGACGTTGAACAGGCTCGAGAGCGGCAGGCCGGACTCGATGAGGGTATGCCAGGCGAGACCGCCCGAGGGCGGGTTCTTCAGCGCCAGCACCTGCTTCAGCGACGTGGCCCGCTTGGGGATGAGGCGCAACTTCAAGTTCGACGACATTTTTTATTCCTCGATACTCCGAATTTATTTTTATAGGTAATCGCGTTACCTATAAAAAAAACACGAGGTCATTCGGAGAGTCTCATGCAGGTATCGAGTAGACGTATTGCCGCGATCGCTGTCGCGGGTATTTTTTATCTCAGCCTGGCCGGAACATCTGCTTGGGCGGCCGGGGGCACCCTGGGGGGCCTGAATGCCCCGATCGGCTCCCCTGGCGACTGGGTGGCCTGCTCGCAGGCCGCAAGGGGGATACTGCCGAAGGGCTGGCGGCTGGAGCTCCCGGGGGCGCCCGCACTCTGCAGGTCCGTTTCATGGAGAGCCGTGGACACCCCGCTCGGCGTGTACGAGCGGATCGGCGCGCAGAGCGGACTCGCGGTGGTCGCGGATGTGGGCGCGAGGACCGTGATGCTCGGCACCCGGGCGGCGCTCGATGCCGCGCAGGGGACGGGCGTTTCTGAGAAGCCTAAGGGTCCTCAAACATTCGCCGACACGTCCGTGCGCGCCCCTCTCAACGCGATCGCAGCCCGATACAAGCTGAGGCTGCAGTGCACTACCGCGTGCGACCGGCGGCTTCCCGGGCCCGTGACCCTGATGCTTGAGGGAGACATCGGCGAGGACGCAAGGCTGCTCGAGCAGGCGCTCGGGCCGGTCGAGCCGCTGCGGATTACCGAGGATCCGGTCACTCACGTGCTGAGCGCGCGCTTAGCGCCGCGAGCGAGCTTCGCAGTCGAGTTTCCTCGTCCGGTGCCTTGGTGGAAACGATGGCTTTAACCCACCCGCTGGCGTGCGGCTCAGGGAAGAGAGGCCGCCCCCCCATTGATCACGCGCATCAACGCCCGCGAGGCGAAGCTGCTGCGAGTACGCGCCGGGCTCTGGCCCTCGACGTACTGCATCGCGGCGGCCTGCGCGAAATTGCGGGCCTTTTCGTCGGAACCGAGCACTTTGGCCGCTCGCGCCATCAGATCGGGATCGAGACTGATCGTGGTCATCCTTTTGCCGTCCAAGCAGACCCGAACGCGCACGTAGTCATATTTCTTTCCCGCCCCGGCGGCGGTAGGCGTGGGCGCGCGGTCGGGCGGAGCTTCTGGAATCGTCGCACGAGTTCTCGGCTGCATGGAATGGGTCTCGGACATGTCAAATCTCCTCGGATTGATGGGGCCTCTATGGCCTTCCTTCCCCCTATAGCAACCGGTGGCGGAAATTTTTATCGCTTTCCAGTCGCCGAAAGTTCTTCGGAAATATCATGCGAACGCGGCTGCTCGGCTCGTTTTTATTCGTGCTGATCTTCTGGTGGCTCGTCCTGAGCTTCTGGTGGTTCACCGCGCCCCCTCAGGAGGCGCTACAGCGCCTCACAGGCGCCGCCGCGCTCCTGCCCTGGGCTAGACATCTCCCCCGCCTGAAACCGACCGTATTCGATTTCTGGCGCATTCAGCGCGATACGGTCGCGCTGTGGACCGGCCCGCTCACACTGGCCTGGATCGCCCTTGCGCTCTTCGCGACCGCACTCGTATGGGGCATCGCCTATGGGCTGCACCTGCGGCGCGAGGATCGGGTGTCGCCCTCGGCGCCTTACCGCGGGGTCGGGATCACTTTCGGTGTGCTTCCGGCGCCCGCCCAGCCCGATCGGGTGGAGGTGTCGCTCGATGCGCCGAGCAAGGAAATCGGTGAGCTGCTCGAGCGGATCGATCCGCTCGAGCGCGCGGTGCTCGAGGACCTGCTCGCGATGCTCGCCACTGCTGGCCTCTCACAGACCGCGGCCACTCTCGAGCGCGTCGAGCGTGCCTTGAAGTTGCCGGCCCCTGGCCTCGCCTGCATCGTCGAGGTCTCCTGCGATCTGTCCGAAATTCCGTCGGTGCGCGCTCGGGCGCTCTCTTCTCTCCAGTCCTGGTGGGCGTTGCCGCCGGCTCAGCGATTCGGCGTACTGCTCGCGGCAAAACATCGCGGGGAGGCGCTGCAGTGGGTGCCGGAGATGACCGGGTGCGCGGCGGCGAGCAAGCTCGCGCGCGAAGTGCTCTTTGCGCTCGATGGCGACGCTTCGGCTGAGAACGTATGGAAGAAGAAGGGGCCGTTCTACCTGATCGAGGGCGGTGCTCCGCCCGCGGCGGGCGAGCCTGGAGCAGGGCCGCCGGCGCACCCAGCGTCCGCGCTCGCACACACAGCTGTAACCCCGGAGTCAGGGCCGATCTCGGCGGCTGAGAAAAAGCCCTCGGGGCTGCTCGAGATCTTCTGCCGCGAGTTGCCGAATCTGCCGCTGCGGCTATCGGTGACTGTCGGGTCGAAGGGAGTCGTGCCGATGGGCTGGAAGAAGAATGGCAGGCTCTACTTGATCGAGAAATCACTCGGCGAGACACTCTGGCACAAGTTGCCGACAGGCCTGAAAGAGCAGTTCCGAGAAGCCCCGAGCGGGCCGCGCTCGCCGGTCACGCGAGCCCTACTCGAGGTGTTGCACCTCGAGGGATGGCTCGTGACCAAAAACGGACTCGATGAGCTCGAGGCCAAGGATGCACTCTGGGTGGTGAAGGCCGGCAAGATCGACCTGAAGGGCGTGATCGTGGTGGCAAAGCTTCCTGATCACCTGATGGATCAGCTTCCAACCGAGGACAGTCCCTTCGACATGACGATCCTGCGCCCGCTGTTTTTCGCCTCGAAGAACCCGCAGCGCGAACACACACCGGGGGAGATGCTCGATCGGAAAGAGCTCGCCAGCAATCTCGAGTCCGAAATCGCAACGGCACCTTCGGTGGCGAGATTCAATCTGGACGACATGCTCGGCGGATTGCTCCGACCGGCTCCCTCGAAGTCGCCGCCAGCGACAGCGAATAAATCGAACCCCCCGGCGAAGAAGGATTAGTCATGCTCTACGATAACGCCAGTTCACTCGGCGAACTCGACAAGCTCGGACTGCTGCGGGTGACGAAGCTCCCCCAGGATCTCTCCTGGCTCACTGCGGTTCAGATCGAATTGATCTTTGCGGTGGGCGAATGCGGCGAGGAGGGGATGCGGGAGCGGCACACCAGGCGGTTGAACGAGGAGAAGCGCGATGCGCTGCGGATGCTAGAACTGCGCGACATCCTGTATCGCGAGCGCGACAGGCTCGGACGGCCAGTGTTTCTGTGTCTTACCTGGAAAGGCCAGGAGGCTCTGCAGGTGCTGCAGGCCATCGAGCGAAACCGCTGCAATCACGTCGGATAGCCTCAGCCCACGCGCTGAGATCGCATCCGCCTGAGTCGCCGGTAGTCCCTCTCACAGGCGTCATCGCAGAAGAGGGCGTCGGGCGAGAGTGGCTCGCCGCAGTTGTGGCATCGGCCCTTGCGGGGCAGGACCTCGTGCTGCCGGAAGGCGAGCGCGTGTGCCAGCTGCAGCTGCTCGAATCGCTGGGCAATGTCGGCTTCGTCTGCCATGGGGGTCTCCTATTGCTTTTCGGCCTCACGGCGCATGCTGTCGGTCGGATCGATCGCACTTGCCGGAAGGATCAGGTGCTTGAGGAAGGTGAGATGTGCCTGGAACAGTGTCCGGCCGGAATAAATCGCCCAGGACCACAGGAGCGACACGATCGCCTCGATGATCTTGAATACCGCCCCGACAAGCGGCTTGACGATGTGCTCGAGCCCCGGAATCTTCGAGAGCACAAACAGCGCGATCACGACGACGGCGAAGATCAGCAGGACCGGATGCTCGCTGTGTGCGAGAAAGTGATGAGCGCTGTCGAGTAATGGCGGGGCGTTACTCATCGAACGCATCCTCGGCTGACATCAGGAACTGCTTGTAGCGTTCCTCGAAATTGAGTGTTTTCTCGCCCGCCGGTACCTCGGTGTGGCGGCGCAGTACCCGGTAGTCGGGCAGGTTGCTCGGCCATTTGATCATGGGGCTGCGGATGTGATAGACCCTGGGGCCGTTCATGACGATGCACTCGCCCATCTGAAGCGCTTTGAGTTGCTCGGGGGAGACGCGGTATTCCTCGACCTCGCGGTAGGATTCCGAGAGCCCGGCGCCTGAGGACTTGTTGGCGAGGGGAGAGGCTTTGGAGCTCGAGGCCGACATGCCCTCGTTCTCGCTTGCCGAGAGCGAGCGGGCGTACTTCTTTGACATGCCGATGATGTCAGCGGCCTTTTCAGCGGCCTCATCGTCGGCGTATTTGAAGAACACCTTCGACCAGGTGTTCTGGATGATCATCGAGGCGAAGTCCCGGCTCACGTTCGAGAGCTGGGCAAAGGTCTGGAACGCCGGCACCAGCATGATGTTCGCGCTACGGGCCTGCTCGAAGAGCGTCGAGATCGCACTCATCACGTAGGAGCCCATCTCGTCGGCGAGCACGAGAAAGGGCGGGTCGGGGCGCTTCGATTCCGGCGAGCCCTGCACGTTGTAGACCGCGGTGCGCAGGTCCGAGAGAATGAGCTTGCCGAGCTGGAATGCGGATGTTGCCTTGCCCATGGTCGGCAGCATCACGTACAGGCACTTGTTGTTCATCACGATGTCGGTGAGGTCGATCTCTGGCGCATAGGTGTTGAACACCTGGCCGAATTTGCCTTGGGCGAACTTCGCGATGCGCATGCCGGTGCCGCCGAGCACTTCCTTCATGCGGTTGACGTCGATCTGAACGCCCTCCTTCGGGGTGCGCTTCCTGAACTGATCGAGAAAGACCTGCAGGTTGCGCCGCTCTGAGCTGCCGGAGGGGGCGAGGCGCTCTAGCTCGGACAGTGCGCGGGCCGATTGCAGCAGGATGCCGATATCCCCCATGTGGTAGCGGAGCTTGGCGGCCTTCAGCGCCCCGCCGATCACCGTGAGCGCGAGACCCGAGGACTGCCGGTAATAGTCCGCCCCGGGATTGTTCTCCGCGAGCGGCAGGAGATTCAGCAACCGGTCCGCGAACTCGTCGGCATCGCCAGAGAGGATCGGCGCGTAGGTATTGCTGTTCGCCGGGTCATCGACGTTCAGCACGTAGAAGTCATCGGACCTACCGAGCACATCCATCATGTGCCCCATGCGGTTTCTGGTCTTGGAGTCGAGCTTCGCGTCGATGAAGATGAACCCACCCCCGCGTGCGGCCTGTTGCCAGAGCAGGAACTCTCCGAGCGTCGTCTTGCCAACCCCTGACTGTCCAACGACGGCGGTATGGCGCATCAGCAGGTTGTCGTCGATGTCGACCGGGTGGTTGTGATCGAGGGTGTAGCCAAATCTCAGTCCCGCGCTCTCGAGCATATGCTCTCGGGTGCGCGCATCGGAGGGGAGCACGAATCCTTCGCGGCTTTTCGTGTCGGTGCGATCGAGCCAGGCGCTCGCGCGTTTCCAGGCGAACCACGAGGCCCCTGCGGCCGGGAGTGCCAAGGCCGCGAGCGCGCGCGGGTCGCCGGCGAAGATCGGATTCGTCGCCATGACGCCGGCGCCGATGGACGCGAGCGCCCATGCATCCTTTTTGCCGATCAGTGCCATCGCTCAATCTCCGGCGGAATAGTTGTAGTAGTCGTTTCGCACCTGAAGGGTCATTGTGTGCACGCCGTCCTTCGCGTTGATCCACAGGGTGATCACTTCGGTGAGGTTCCGTGGCGCGCCGGGACCGGCCGGTCCGTGTTCCCCGCACATCCCGGGGGCGGCCGGGGAGCGATACGTGTGATAGGCGCGAAAGCCGCCGGAGATCAGGTGGTAAGCCTCGGTGTCGGGTGAACAATCCCCCCAGTTGATCTTCACCCCATAGATAGGATCGGGCCCCTGCAGATCGCCCTGCCACCACGGCGCGATGGATACCACCGCCGTGAACGGCCCCATGTCCTCTGTCGGCTTTACGACCGCCACCTCGCTTGGGGCCGGGTTGGTGTCGGCGGATGCGCCGGCGCCGCCGGACCGCGCGCTCGAGAGCGCCTGAGTGAGCACTTGCGATTGCGTCGGAATGCTCTCTCCGCTGACATGATTGACCCACTGGGAGAGGTTCATTTTCGAGAAGTCGAGCATCGAGAGCTGAGAGACCGAAAAACCATTGCAGTTCGGTGCCTTCGGCGTACCCCAGGGCATTGGGATGGCCGTCACTTCGCCTGTGACCGAGTACTGGCATACCCCAGAGCTGGTATCACAGCTGCCGAGGATCGTCAGCCCGTGCTGTGCGTGATTCCAATATCGCCCGAGACTGCCGGCGCTGAACCCGTAGAACGACGACGAACCGCTCGCCGCAACAGACATCGGGGTGGCGATATAGAGCGGCAGCTGGAATGGACGCCAGGAGAGTCCACCGTCGGTGGAGACCTGGGCGGGGATGCTCGCCGGCCAGGTCGCTCCGAGGCTGAGCGCAGGATCGGTCACCTTCACGACATCGTTGCCGATGACGACCTCGCTCGATTCGGTAACCGGATTGGTTGCGAGGAACTGCAGCGGTTTTGTCAGTACCACCCTTCCGCCACTCGCGGCCGGCCAGGCCGTGAATACATAGTCGCACTCGCTGCTCGAGCTATCGCAGGATCCGGATGCGATCACGTGCTCTGAGAGCGCCTGTTCCGTAGCCGAGAGCGTATCGATCTCGGCAATCCCCCACGTCGTGCTGCCTGCCTGCGGATCGGACGGCAGTGAGCCGCAACCGCCGCTCTTGGAGCAAACCGCGAACCACAGCTGCTGGCTCAACGGGCAGTTCGACCCATCGGCACCCTGCGAGGTGGCACACGACTCGGGCGCCTCGTAGATCGAGATCGAATCCCCGTTCAGCACGAGGGGCTGTGTCCACCCTCCCGCGCCCTGATACAGCGGGAAGCTCACCGCTCGACTCTGGGCAGTACCATTCGCCGCGCGCGCCGCGGCCGCGAGTTGCTCTCGACCCTGCTCCTGGATCAGCCGGGAGAGGATGCCGCCGAATGCGCAGTACGTCTCCGTCTTCTGGATGCACTGGGAGAAGAACAGCAGGTGCCGCTCCTTCGAGCAGTAGGACCCGATGTACACCGTGCGCCGCGCGCGCCGTTCAGCGGCGAGCTTGATCTCGCCTTGATCGCATCGCCCCATGAGTCCATTTGCGCTTTGGGTGAGACCGAGTTCGCAGCAATTCGCCGAGAACGTGTTGCCGAACAGTCCCAGCGGGGTGGTGCAGCGCATGTCTTGACCTGCGAACACCTGGATCGGCGCAGGTCCGGTTGCGCTCGTGCTCTTGGAGACCGCGGTGGCGGTGCCGGCCGCGACGAGCGCATTCTGAAAACTCGCCTGCCCGTTCGGAGTGCTCACCTGCGGTGTCGATTCCTGGATGCTCCCGGCGGTCTCCGCGTACGCTTGGTCTTCACCTCCAGCGGCAGCTTGCTGTTCTGCCTGGCTCGTCGCCGTGGTTTGTGCCGAAGGCTGTACCTGCTGCACGGTCGATTCGAGCATCTGCCGGGTCGTCTGGCCTGCAGCCGCATTGTTCGCTTGCGCGGTGATCTGCCCGCCCGTGCCCTCGATGGAGTACTGCGAGCCTACGGTGATCAGGCAGGTCTGCGCCGAGTTCTCGCAGCCGATGCCGAGATAGCCGTTCTTCAGCGCGGTGTACTTGCCGACCGGGTACTCGGTGACCGGGCCGTAGCCCGAGCTCGAGCACATCCCGCCGGTGAGATTCGATTCGCAGACCGAGAGGGACACCGAACGCACGGCGCCCGCCGCGACCTGGCAGCCCTCGAAGAGCATCTGTACCCCGGCGACGCTCTCGGCGGTGCCCTTGTTCAGCGCGCAATTCACCTCGAGCTGCCCGCTCAGGGTCGATGCGGCACCCGCGGCCCCGCTTGCTCCCGGGGTGGCGAGCGCCTTGTAGCCGTCGAGCCCGACTGTGTCGCGCACGGATGCGCTCGATTGAGCGGACAGCTGTTGCGCTGCGAGGGATCCAAGAGAGGTACCGCCGGCGGGTGCGGACTGCGCGAAGGCAGCCGTTCCCGCCAGCAGGGGGCCAAGGATAAAAATCGCGGTAAGCGTTCGCATAACCATCTCTAGCGAATGACGCCGGTGAAAATTCTCTGGATCCCGGCCAGAACGGCTGAGGCCCCGAAAATTCGGACAGGCCGCCGCTCAGCGGTGGGGCGGGGGCTTCGGGAAGTGCACCGTCGCCCACTTGCCGGTGAAAGGAGACTGCTGCTGGATGTCAGGTATCCCCTGCGTGTATCCCTTGCGCAGCGCGTTGAGGTACACCCTGGCCTGCGGCCAGCCGTTACGCGCGAACTCGCGCAATGCGTACGGGGTCGTTATCGCGCCCTCGACCTTGATGAATCCGCGCGGGTTCATCCTCGCGCAGCGATCGTACGAGAGCGTGCCGAGCGCGCAGGAGATCCGCTCCACCCGCTTGGAAAGCACGATCGTCGGGACACTCGTCACCGAGTACAGATCGAAGAGCCTGGGATCGATCGCAATGTCCGCGGCGGCGCCCTTCCCCCAGACGAGCTCGCGCAGATCCTTCATGATGAACTTGCGCAGTGTCGTGCCCTTTGGGATTCCGCGGAACACGAGCGGAGCGCCGGTCCACATGGCTTCGATCTCGTACGCGCGCAGCATCGGAAGCGGCATCGACCAGGACACGAAGATGTAGAGCTGGGTGGCGCCCTGCGGGTTGATGCCAAGGAAGCGCAGCAGTCGGTCGCGTTCCCGATCCATCTCCGGATTGGCGATGGTTTCGGCCGCGTGACTCACACGCTGCACGTCTGACTGGATCTGCGGCGAGGAAGCCGCGTGCGCTGCGGCACGCTGCATCTGACCGACGAGCGTTGCGAGTCGTGCCTCGTCCTTCGCCGAGAGCGTGTGGCCTGGCTGGAACGGCATTCGCAGCGGATGCGAGAGCGCTAAAGAAGACCCGGCAAGGCCGACCCCGACGAGCAGCGCTGCACTGAGTTTTCTCAGAGGCATCAGTAGCTCCTCACGCAGCACTCGACGCCCTGCCAGATGAGATCGACCATGCTGGTGTTCACCGGCGTATTTGTGATCAATCCCGGGATCTGCTTGAAGGGCAGTGCGCCGATCACGAGCGGGGCGCCGCGAGTGATCACCGGATAAACCTCGTCCACCCGGTACTGGCTCTTGATCCAGATCGGGTTCGGATGTGCCGAGCAGATCGCGGACGGCCCGATCGTCTGCCACTCGAGCCCCTCCCTGGCTAGTCGCGCGATGAACTTTGCGAGTTCGAGGTTATCGACCTGGAACGGCGTGATGGATTCGTTCGAATTCCCGCTGAACGGATAGACGCTGCCCCAGGATCCGGCGCACCAGAACAGCGCATCGATGGGATAGGCTACGTTCGATGCGACCGCATCGGCGATGCATGCGGAATTGGCCGCGAGACTGCCGAAGAGTCCCGCCTCCGGGCTGTACAAGCCGGCCCACAGATCGTTCTGCCAAGTGGGATCGAGTTCAGTGACGTAGGCGAGCGCGAATCCTCCGCTCGAGCGACACCCGAGATCCTTGAACGCGGAGAAGAACGAGAACAGCGGGTATTTGTACCAGTGCACCTGCATGCGGGTGGATCCCGATGTTCCGAGTGCACCCTGGTCGCTGCCGATGTAGGCCTGCTCGCTGTTCTCGAGCGAATATCCTGGTAAGAGGTTCACGCCGCCGAGGGAGGCAGCGCAGCCGGCATTGCGTTCGATCTCAGCGATGTAGGTCGGCTGCCAGTAGCTCACGCCGATGCCGGGAGAGGGGATACCGAATACACCCGGGCAGACGCAGACCGGCGGGACGTACATCTCGGGCGGATTTCCGTTCGGGCCCGCCTGCACGCCCATGATGGTCAGCGGAAAGAAGTCGTTCCAGTTCGTGTCCGTGATCGGATTGAATACCCTACCGTGGCAGATGGTAGGGGCGATGGCGGCGATTGCTGCGCTCGAGAACGCGAAAGCAGCAACGACGGCGAACAGGGTGTGCAGCTTGCGGCTGCGCCGGCGTCTATCTGCTGTCATGGTTGACCTCTTCGGGCACAAGTGCGGTTTTCGGATCAAGCTGCGGCCATGCGACCGGAAGCTGTGAGACTGAGTAGGGTGGGCCGAATGCGGTCATCCCTAGACGAAGTCGCTCGGCGCCTGAACCCGGATAGAGTAGGGCAGGGACTGCGAAGACCGGAAAGCGCGCGAGCATCGCATTGGTCGCCTCGAATACCGGCACTCCCCATGACTTTGTGAGCGGTTGTGGATCATTTCCGTCTACGTCCACGGGGAGGATCCGCTCCGGATATTTCTCGAGTGCGGCGCGTACGAATGCGCGCTGCGCGCGGGAGGCCGAATCGAAGAACAGCATTGCTTGCACCGGGCGGTCGACAGATAGCGGATTGAAGCGCATACCTTTCGGGTACAGCACCGCCCAGTACCACTGGCCTTTGGCGTTCTTGCGGGGCGCAAGGATGTTGTGGCTGAGAATGATCGAGGGGTCGATCCAGCGCGTGGTCGTACTGTCGATCGTCGGTATGTCGCGTTTCGGCAGGTTCTCGAGATAGTGCTTCGCAGAGTTGCGCAGCTTGTTCTCGACGTGCGACCAGTTCACCTGTGCGGCTTGCTCTGCGAGAAACTTGCGCATGTCGATCTCGATGATCGGCCAGGTCTTGCCCTGCACACCCAGATTGGTCGCCCGGCCGTGACTGGCGGTGGCGATGAGAATTAAGCCGGCTGCTATCGACAATAGCGATCTGCTGATCATTTCAGTTTCAATTCGATTTGGGTGCGGC
>JBMFWZ010000067.1:0-17675 GCA_049964755.1 Steroidobacteraceae bacterium
CCAAGACCGCTCGAATGCTGTCAGGAACAGCCCGATGAGCGGTCAGGGCGGGACTCTGATGCACGGACGAGCGCCGCCGCGGCGCCACACTCACAAGCGATTAGAATGCTCGCCATGAACATCTCCGGTACCGCCTTTCGCACGATCTGGCCGCTGGCCTCAGGCGTCGTGCGGGTCATCGATCAATCCCGACTGCCGTTCGAGTTCGAGATCGTGGACCTCGCGACGCTCGAAGACGCCGCTCACGCGATCCGCACCATGGTGGTCCGTGGCGCGCCGTTGATCGGTGCGACGGCCGCCTATGGTCTGGCGCTCGCGCTGCGTGCGAACGCCACCGATGAGCGCATCGCCGAGGCCGCGCAGGCGCTGCGTGCGACTCGCCCGACGGCGGTCAATCTCGCCTGGGCGCTGGAGAGAGTGCGCCGCGCAATCGCACCCCTTCCGGTGGCGCAGCGCGCCGAGGCGGCATTTGCCGAAGCAGGGCGCATCTGCGAGGAGGATGTCGAGCAGTGTCGGGCCATCGGGATGCATGGCGCGAAGCTCATCGGCGAGCGGGCACAGCGGCTCAAGCGCCGTGTGAACGTGCTCACCCACTGCAACGCAGGCTGGCTCGCGTGCGTGGACTGGGGTACCGCGCTGGCCCCGATTTACGTCGCCCACGATGCCGGCCTCGACGTTCACGTCTGGGTCGATGAGACCCGTCCGCGCAATCAAGGGGCCTCGCTGACGGCGTTCGAACTCGGTGCGCACGGAGTGGCGCATACCGTCATTGTCGACAACCTCGGCGGACACCTCATGCAACACGGCGAGGTGGATCTGGTCATCGTCGGCAGCGATCGGACCACCGCCGGCGGGGACGTGTGCAACAAGGTGGGCACGTATCTGAAGGCGCTCGCCGCCCATGACAACGGCGTGCCGTTCTATGCTGCGCTGCCGGTGAGCACCATCGACTGGACCTTGCAGGAGGGGCGCGACATCGAGATCGAGGCGCGCGACCCGAGCGAAGTCACCCACATCACCGGACTGAGCTCGACCGGCCGCCCGGCGCAGGTCCGAGTGGTCCCGGAGGCGAGCGCGGCGCTGAATCTCGCCTTCGACGTGACGCCACGCCGTCTGGTGACGGGCCTGATCACCGAACGGGGGGTCTGTGCCGCGAGTGCTGCGGGGTTGCTGCAGCTGTACCCCGAGCGGGCCGCATGAGCGGCGCGGCGCGTGATCGGCAGCTGTGCGAGGCGTTGATCGCGGCCTGCCGCGACCTGCCGCGGCTCGGGTTGACGCACGGGACCTCGGGCAACGTCAGCGTGCGGCGGGATGCGGACTCCTTCTTCGTCAGCCCGAGCGGGCTCGCCTACGCGACGCTCGAACCGCAGGACATCCCGCTCATGCGGCTCGATGGGCGCTGGTACGGCCGGTGCCGGCCGTCGAGCGAGTGGCGCTTCCACCGCGACATCCTCGCCGCGCGGCCCGAGGCGGGCGCGATCGTGCATGCCCATCCGCGGCACGCCACGGCGCTCGCCTGCACCGGGCGGGGCATTGCGGCCTTCCACTACATGGTGGCGGTGGCCGGGGGGGGCGACATCCGCTGCGCTGCGTACCATACGTTCGGCACGCAGGCGCTCTCAGATGCCGCCGTGGCTGCCCTCGAGGATCGTCGTGCCTGCCTGCTGGCGCATCATGGGATCATTGCGCTCGGCGCCGACGTGCATGCCGCGCTCAGCCTGGCGGCGCAGGTGGAGGATCTTGCCGCGCAGTACGTCACGGCGTTGGCGATCGGCGGCGTGCGGGTGCTCGATGCGGCCGAGATGGCGCAGGTGGTGGAGAAGTTCCGCACGTACGGGCGTCAGGATGCGCAGGATGCTGACCTGACACGGGTCGGGCCGTCCGTGCTGACCGAGTGAGGCTGGGCCTCAGTGCTGGCGCGCGCGCCGATCGAGTACGACGCGCGCCAGGATGTTGATGATGAGAGCGAAGCCGGTCACGAGCAACGCTGCGGCATAGGCGAGCGCGTTGGCCGAGGCGAACGGCTCGTTGATGAACGTCCAGATCGCGTACGTCAGGTAACCGATCGGCGAGTGCGTGAGGTGCCCGTCCCACATATAGTTCGACCAGCCCGCGGTGTACAGCAGCGGGGCGGTTTCCCCGACCGACACGGCGAGCGCGAGCAGGATGCCGGTGAGGATGCCGGGCAGCGCAGCGGGCAGACACACCCCGAGGATGACGCGCCGATCGTCGGCGCCCAGGGAGTAGGCCGCATCGCGCAGATCGTTCGAGACCTGCCGCAGCGCGAGCTCCGTGGTGCGGCAGATGTAGGGCAGACTGATGATGGCGAGCGCGATTGAGCCGGCGGCCACCGAGAAGCCCCAGCCGAGCCACTCGACCATGCCGACATAGCCGAAATAGCCGACCACGATCGAGGGGACGCCGACCAGCACGTCGGCGAGGAAGCGGATCGCCACGGCCCAGCGGGAGAAGCGGTACTCGGCGGAGTAGATGCCGGCGGCGACGCCGAAAGGCACGGCGAGCAGCAGTGCGCCACCGGAGAGCACCAGTGTGCCCTCGATGGCATTGAGCAGTCCGCCGCCGTTGCCCTGCGTGATGGTGGTGAGCACCGAGAACTTCAGTGCGCCGATTCCGCGCACGAACACCACCTCCAGGATCCACACCATCAGGACCGAGAGGCCTATCAGACAGGCGCCGGTGAACGCCCAGCCGGCGAGACTCCCCAGGCGGCGCGAGAGGCGGATCTGATGAGTGTCTCTGACCGGAGCGAGTGCGTTCATCGGATCAGACCATCACCGCGCGCTGGCTGTTGTTCCACACCAGCAGCAGCACCCGGGCGAGTGAGTTGACCAGGATCGAGATGATCGCGAGCACAAAGGCGATCTCCGCCAGCGAGCGCACCGCGAGTCCCGTCGGGTCCTGCAGCGCGCTGTCGAGCTGCGAGACGATGAATGCGGCCATGGTCGAGACGGGGTCGTAGATGCGGTGCGGCAGGTAATTCAGCGCGTTGCCGCTCACCATCAGCACCGCCATGGTTTCCCCGAGTGCCCGACCGAGCGCGAGGAAGGTCGCGCCGATCAGCGTCTTGCGGGTGCCGGGCAGCATCACTTTCCAGAGTGCCTCGAAGCGCGTCGCGCCGAGTCCGAGCGCCGCTTCACGCAGCGAGGCCGGCTGGCTCACCAGCGCATCGCGCAGCGTCGCGGCGATGATCGGCACGATCATCAGCGACAGGACGATGCCCGCGGTGAGCAGTCCGTAGCCGCTGCCGGTGGGGGTGGCGAAGAAGGGGATGACCTTCCCGACGGTGCGGGAAAGGAGCGGGTAGAAGTGCTGGCCGAGGAACGGGATCACCACCACGTAGCCCCACAGCCCAAAGACCACGCTCGGGATCGCCATCAACAGTTCGACGAAAAAGGAGATCCACGGGCGCAGCTGGGCGGGGACCGCCTCGGCGAGGAAGATGGCCGCGCCGACGCCCATCGGCAGAGCGATGAGCAGGGCGATCAGGGTCGAGAGCAGCGTGCCCACGACCAGAAAGAGGATGCCGTACGTGGCGCCTGGCTGCACCTGCACGCCGTGGCGCATGACCGGATCGGCGTAGAGGTTACCGAGGTTCCAGACGTCGCGGATCACGAAGCCCCAGCCATTGAAGTGCATGGCCGGCCAGGAATACATCGCCAGGAAGACCAAGATGGCGATGAGAGTGGCGGGCAGGATGCCCGCGACGAGCGCGAGCCAGGCTCTGAACTTCATGGCGGGCAAGGATGGCCGCTCCGCTTCAGCGATGCAACGGGTTCGTACGAGAACGGGCCGGTCGCCTTCCCCGTCCCTTGGGGGGGGCGACCGGCCTCGAGGGGGACGGACCTCCTCAGTGAATCATCGCCACCTGCGCCTTGCTCAGTGCGACGATCGGGGTCGGCAGCGCGACGAAGCCGACACGCTTCATGAAGCGCGGGGCGTTACCGTCCGCGGGGCTCAGCGCCCAGTTGAAGAACGTGCGCAGCGCGGTGGCGGTCTGCGCATTGGGCTGCGCCGCGTTCACGATTGCGTACTCGTAGTTGATGATCGGGTACGAGCGCTTGCCCGGGGCGAAGATCAGGCTGATGCGCTCATTGCGCGGCGTATGGGCCGCCGTGGCGTTCACCGCGGCCTGCACGGTCTGCGGGGTCGGCAGTACGAACTCACCGGAGCGGTTCTGAATCGCCGCCTCGCCGAGGCCAGCCTTCTCGATGGCATTCTTGAAGCTGATGCCGATGTAGGCGATCGAGTACGGCGTGCCCTTGCAGGCGTTGACCATGCCCGGATTGCCCTCCGCGCCGATGCCACCCTCGACGGCCGGCCAGCTCACCGTGGTGCCGTAGCTCACCGAGTTCATCCACGCCGGGGTGCTGAACGAGAGGTACTGCGTGAAGATGAACGTGTCACCGCTGCCGTCGGTGCGGTGCACCAGGATGATCGGCTGGTGCGGCAGACGCACGCGGGGATTCAGCCGCGCGATCATCGGGTCGTTCCAGTAGCGCACGCGCCCGGAGTACATCGCCGCGAGCACCGGACCGCTGAGCTTCAGGTGGATGCGGTTCAAGCCCGGGAGGTTGTAATTGATCATCTGCGAGGAGATGGCGAGCGGGATGTTCAGCATCGTCGGGTGCATGCGCACCAGCGCGGGGCTCATGTAGGCATCCGAGGCACCGATCTGGGCGATGCCGGAGACGGCCTGGGAGATGCCGGTGCCGCTACCGGTGGACTGGGTCGTGATCTGCACGCCGCGGTGCGTCTTGGCATAGACCGGGACCCACAGATTGAACAGCGGGTACAGCAGCGAGGAGCCCGTCTCGAGCAGACGCTCCTGCGCCATCGCCGCGTGGGCGCCTGCCATCGCGCAGAGCGCCAGGGTGGTCGTGAGGACCAGGGAAGCCCGCCGCCGGGCGGGGCCGGATTTCATGCTCATGGGAGTACCTTTTGCAGAACAGAAAGATGCGAGTGGCACAGGGGTTTCTCAATGCCGCGGTAGCCTACGCCGGGGATATGACGGTTTTGTGACAGTCGACTGTAATATATTAAAGTCTTTTTAAACAAGGACTTAGGTTTTATCAGGCGCCCTCATCGAATGCGGGAGGTTCGGGTGGGCGGCAATGACGCCCTTTCCTGGGGACGGCGGGAAGCCGGTCTCCGTGCAGAGGCTCTGGACGCTCGGGCGCACGCACGAGTGAGCCGCGCTCGAGGCTCGCAGGCTTGCGCGGGCACCGAGCGCGTCGCGACGGCATCGAACTGCCCGCCGAGGCCGCGCTGATCCCGATGCTGCGCGAGGTCCTGCTGCGCTGCGCGACGTGCACCGGTGCGGGGCAGACACCCCGGCGCAGATCGGCTAAGGTGCGCCCCATAGGGGGGTGAGGCGCCCGTGGCGCGCACTCTCGGTGACTTGAAAGCAACGAATAATGAATACACCTGCATCCCAGAGCGCCGGTGCGCTCGGCGAGTTCACCTTTCGCGGCATGGTCATCGGGGTGCTCATCACCCTGGTGTTCACCGCCGCCAATGTGTACTTCGGCCTGAAGGCCGGTCTCACCTTCTCCACGTCCATCCCCGCGGCGGTCATCTCGATGGCCATCCTGCGCGCGCTGGGGGGCGCGAGCCTGCAAGAGAACAACATCGTGCAGACCGTGGCCTCGGCCGCCGGCACGCTCTCGAGCATCATCTTCGTGCTCCCGGGGCTGGTCATCGTCGGCTGGTGGAGCGGTTTCCCGTTCTGGATGTCCTTCCTGGTGTGCGCCGCCGGAGGCATCCTCGGGGTCATGTACACCATCCCGCTGCGCCGGGCGCTGGTGACCGATTCGGACCTGCCGTACCCGGAGGGCGTCGCCTGTGCCGAGGTGCTCAAGGTCGGCTCCGGGCAGGCCCGCAACGCGGACCTCGAGGCCGTCGAGAGCGGCGGGGCGGGGTTGAAGGCGGTGCTGGTCGGCTCGCTGGTCTCGGCGGCCTTTTACATCGTGGTGCAGACCCAGATCTTCACCAGCGACGTGGTGCGCTACTTCCGCATCGGCAAGACCGGCGCGGCGAGCGGCTTCGATTTCAGCCTGTCGTTCGCGCTGTTCGCCATCGGCCACCTGGTCGGGCCGGCGGTCGGCATCGCGATGCTGGTCGGGGCGCTGATCGGCTGGGGCTGGGGTGTGCCGCACTTTCTGATGCTGCATCCGGCGGCCGGTGCGGCTGCGGCAGCCGCCCAGGGCGCCTGGGATCACTACGTGCGCTTCGTCGGTGCCGGGACCATCGGCGTGGCGGCGATCTGGACGCTCGGCACGCTGGTGCAACCGGTGCTGATGGGGCTCTCCGGCGCCATGGCCTCCTCACGGGCGCGCAAGGGCGGCCAGGGCCACACGCTGCCGCGCACCGAGCACGACATCCCGATCGGCACCGTGGGGCTGATCTCGCTGCTGTGCCTGGTGCCGGTCGCCTGGCTGCTGTGGCACTTCAGCCGCACCAGCGGCCTCGGCTCGCACGCGCTGCTGCTGTCCCTCGGCGGGGTGGCCTTCGTCGCCGTGATGGGCTTTCTGGTCTCGACCGTGTGCGGCTACATGGCCGGTCTGATCGGCTCCTCGAACAGTCCGCTCTCCGGGGTGGGCATCCTGGTGGTGGTGCTGTTCGCGCTGCTGCTGGTGTTCATCGTCAAGTCCGGCCTGCCGGCCGACGCCGGCCGTGCGTTGGTGGCGTTCGCGTTGTTCGTCACCTCGGTGGTGTTCGCCGTCGCCTCGATCGCCAACAACAACCTGCAGGATCTGAAGACCGGTCAGCTGGTCGATGCCACCCCCTCGAAGCAGCAGTGGGCGCTGGTGGTGGGGGTGATCGCCGGAGCGCTCGTGATTCCGCCGGTGCTCGATCTGGTCAATCATGCCTACGGGTTCCTCGGCGCCCCGGGCGTGAATCCCGCGCACGCGCTGCCGGCGCCGCAGGCCGGCCTGATCTCCGCGCTCGCCCAGGGCGTGATCCAGCACAACATCGACTGGAGCGCGATTCTCACCGGCGGTGGCATCGGCATCGTGATCATCGGGGTCGACTGGCTGCTCGGGCGGATGTTCACCTCGGTGCGCATCCCGCCGCTCGCCGTGGGGCTCGGCATCTACCTGCCCACCTCGAGCACGCTCATGATCGTAGTCGGCTCGCTGGTCGGGTGGTGGTTTCACCGTCGCGCCGAGCGCAGCGCGCGTGCCGAGGCCATCAAGCAGCTCGGCGTGCTGCTCGCCTCCGGACTGATCGTCGGGGAGAGCCTGCTCGGGGTGGTGTTCGCCGGGATCGTCGTGTTCAGCGGACGGGCCGCGCCGATCGCGCTCGTGGGCAAAGATTTCGCCGGCGCTTCGATGTGGCTCGGCGGGGCCGCCTTTGCCGCGACCGTGTTCGTCCTGTACCGCTGGGTCGAGACGCTGGTGCGCCGCTGAGGCGCGGCGCTCAGCGGCGCACCAGCAACGCCTCGCCCATGCGCACGCGCGCTGCGCTGCGCACCGCTGCGCAGGGTTCGAAGCCGCGCGGGGCGATGACGATGATGGTCGAGCCGTGCTCGAACCAGCCCATGGGCGCGCCCTTGGCGAGCGACGCATCGCACTCGATGACGCGCGCGCCGCGGTAGTCGAGGCTCAGGCCGAGGCCGAGAAAGGGCAGCTGGATGCCGGCCACCAGGATCGCCGCCACCGGCACGAGCGCGATCCGCTCCCCGTGTGGTCGCAGCTCGCATTCGATCACCGCACGCTCGTTGCGGCAGTAGAGCCGCTCGATGCGCTTGAGCGTGCTCGGGTTGACGTTCCACGTGTCCCCGGGGACATGGGTCACGCGGCGCACCCGGCAGGCGTACGGGGCATGGAAGTGGTGATACATGCCGGCCGTCAGACGCAGCGTCACGTAGCAACCGCCGAGATAACTCTCGGCGTGGGCCGCATCCTGCAGCAGCACCGCGAGCGGGTAGGTCTGCCCCTTGGCCTGCACGGCGGTCCCGTCGGTGATCATGCCGCTACCCCCGATGATGCCGTCGCAGGGGCTGCTCAGCAGGTGCGCATCGGACTCGATGGGGCGCGCACCGGGTTTCAGCTCGCGCGTGAAGCAATGGTGCAGACTGCGAAAGTGCAGCTCGCGGGCATCGCTCAAGTCCACGTCCGCGAGCAGCTTCCAGACCGCCAGAGTCCATCGGCAGACCCAGGGGTTCTCGATGCGGCTGAAGCGATAGAAGGCGCGTGTGAGCTGCCGGCGCGGCAGCGCATTGGTGAGCAGGAAGTTCAATCGCTCCTCGGCGAGCACGCGCTGCAGCAAAGATCTGAAGGTCATGAGAGTGTCACGCGCCGCTCATAGGATCGGTGCACAGCAGTGGCGGAGGAATCGGTCATGACACGCCTCCCGGGCGATGCTCTGTGGGCGATGGGCATTCTCGTCGGGCTCGCGCTCGCGGTGGGGCCGGCGCTGCGGCGGCGCCTTGAGCTCTCCCTCGCCAAGTCCCGCTCGCTCGCCGGACATGCGCGAGTTGCGCGGGCACTCGCCGCACACCTGCCGTTCTACGCATTCGACGAGGGCGCGTTCTTCCGCTGCGACGAGGCACCGCCGGAGCTCGAGTCGCTGCGGCGCGAGCGGTTCCGGGCGCTGGCTGGTGAATATGCACAGCGCTTCGCGCACACCGCGGCGGCGAGCGCGGCGGCCGCGCAGAGTCTGCCCGACTGGCAGTTCACCGCCCGCTACCGGGTGCCGTTTCAGTTCAGTGCTCAGGTGCGCCACGCCTTCCCGAGCGGGGCGCTGGCGAGCGCCTCGGAGGGCGGTGAACTGATCGATCTCGATGGCAATCGGCTCTATGACCTGACTGGCTCGTATGGCGTGAACGTGTTCGGTTACGAGCATTACAAAGGGTGCATCGAGCGCGGCATGGCGAAGGTGCATGATCTCGGGCCGGTGCTTGGCACGTATCATCCGCTGATCGGCGCGAATGCCGAGCGCTTGCGAGCGCTCTCCGGCCACGAACAGGTCTCCTTTCACATGTCCGGCACCGAAGCGGTCATGCAGGCGGTGCGGCTGGCGCGCTACCACACACGCCGGCGCTACCTGGTGCGCTTCAGCGGGGCCTACCACGGCTGGTGGGGCGATGTGCAACCCGGTCCGGGCAACCCCGCGGCGGCGCGCGACACATTGACGCTGCGCGAGATGCATCCGGCGACACTGCGCGTGCTGCGGGGCCGGCGCGACGTCGCCTGTGTGCTGGTCAATCCTCTGCAGGCGCTGCACCTCAACGCGCCGGCGCCGGCCGACTCGATGCTCACTGACAGCTCGCGGCATGCGCACTTCGACCGTGTCGCCTACACCGAGTGGCTGCGCGAGTTGCGTCGGGTGTGCACCGAGCAGCGCATCGTGCTCATCTTCGATGAAGTGTTCGTCGGCTTTCGCTTGGCGCCGGGCGGTGCGCAGGAGTACTTCGGGGTGCGCGCCGATCTGGTCACCTATGGCAAGACGGTCGCCGGCGGGCTGCCGATCGGCGTCGTGTGCGGGCGGGCCGATCTGATGAGGCGCTTCGATCCCGAGCGGCCGGCCGACTTCTGTCTGGCGCGCGGCACCTTCAACTCGCACCCTTATGTGCTCGGTGCGATGGATGAGTTCCTGCGCTCGCTCGAGCAGGCGCAGATCCGCGCCTGCTATCGGGACCTGGATGCGACCTGGAACGGGCGGGCGCAGCGATTGAACGAGCGGCTGGCGGCCGAGGGTCTGAACGTGCGCGTCGTGGCGTTCTCGAGCATCTGGACCGTCTGCTACCGGCAACCCTCGCGCTACAATTGGATGCTGCAATTTTACCTGCGGGCCCATGGCTTGGCGTTGAGTTGGGTGGGGACGGGGCGACTCATCTTCAGCCTGAATTTCACCGACGCGCAGTTCGAGCAGGTCGCCGAGCGGTTCATCGCCGCGGCCCGCCGGATGCAAGCGGACGGCTGGTGGTGGGAGGGCGTGCCGAGCAACCGGTGGATCAGGCGCCGGGTGCTCAAGGAGATGCTGCTGGCGTGGCTGCGCCGCCCATCGGATCGATCAACTCCCCGCGCAACAGATGCACCGGAGCTCGGTGATACAGCATGATGTCGTGAAACGGGTCGGTGACGATCTTCGTCAGCCACACCAGCGCGGTGTGTGCATCGCGCAGGATCCACAGCTGCACGACGCGAAACAGCAGTGCGCCAAGGCCGATGGCGAGCCAAAGCTGCCCCAGATGCGTCAGGAACGCCCCGCGCACCGCTGGCGCCCTGTACAGTCCAAACACGGTCGGATCGAGCCACAACAGCAGCGGTGAGAGTGCCCAGATGGACAGCAGCACCAGTTTGCGCTTGAGGTTGTAGCCGACTTTGATCGCCTCCTTGTGCGCATGCGTCGCGTGATTGACCGCGTCGTAGCCTTTCGGCTCGAAGAAGAAATGTCCGCACTGGCGCGTCACCATCGCGATCAGCCAGCCGATGAGCGCCGCCCAGGCCGGGGAGACGAACACCGCGCCGTAGGCGGTGAGGAAACTCATCGCGCTGATCAAGTGCAGCGACTGGTTGATGCGGCTGTGGTGGTAGTAGCGATGATCGTCCCAGCGCTGCACGGCCAGGGAGTGAAGAAACGATTTGATCATGGGCGGTCCTGTTCTCATCGTTGGCAAATACACACCGAGCCGCTACCAAATAAAACGCTTGTGTTGCCGCAATATGACGGTCCGGTCGATTCGCACCCGCCGCAGCGCCGCAGCGCCGCAGCGCCGCGGCGGCGCTGCGGCCGCACTGCGGCGCGAGCGAAGATGATTTTTCCTGCCGTTTCGTCAAACGGTCATGCTGTGCCGGTAAAAGAGTCGCAGACGGGTGTGGGCCAAGCGGAGGGGCGCTCGAGCGTGAAAACCGTGCTGATCGTGACGGATGCCTGGCATCCAATGACCAACGGCGTGGTGACGACTCTGACCCAGACCGTGCTGTGTCTACAGAGGTTCGGGTACGAGGTGCGCGTCATCGAGCCGAGCGCGTTTCGCACGGTGCCGTGCCCGAGCTACCCGGAGATCCGCATCGCCGTACTCGCGCACCGACGCATGCGAGCGCTCCTCGATGGGCCGCTGCCGTACGCGCTGCACATCGCCACCGAAGGGCCGCTCGGTTGGGCCGCCCGGCGCTACTGTCTGCAGCGCGGCCTGCATTTCACGAGTTCCTATCACACGCAGTTCCCGCAGTATCTTCGCTCGCGCGCGCCGGTGCCGCTGCGTCTGTCCTACGCGCTCATCCGGCGCTTTCATGCCGCCGCCGAGCACTGCATGGTCTCTACCGCCTCGATGCACCGCGAACTGACCGCGCGCGGCTTCACCAACCTGGTGCACTGGAGCCGCGGGGTGAACACCGAGCTGTTCCGTCCGCGGCCGAAGTCATTCCTCGCTCTGCCGCGGCCGATCGCCGTCTACGCAGGGCGGCTCGCCGTGGAGAAGAACGTCGAGGCCTTTCTCGAGATGCCCTGGTCGGGCACGAAGCTCGTCATCGGCGACGGCCCGCAGCGGCGCCGTCTCGAGAAGCGCTTCGCGACGGCGACCTTCGTCGGCTATCGGTACGGGGAGGATCTCGCCGCGCACCTGGCCGCCGCCGATGTGCTGGTGTTCCCGAGCCGCACCGACACCTTCGGGCTGGTGAATCTCGAGGCGATGGCCTGCGGGGTGCCGGTGGCGGCCTATCCGGTCACCGGCCCGATCGACGTGGTCCGCGATGGCCTCACCGGAGCGCTCGATGAGGACCTCGGTCGAGCGGCCCGGCGCGCACTCGAGGTCGATCCGCAGGAATGTCGCGAGCATGCGCTGCGCTCGGCCTGGGAGGCATGCGCGCGCCAGTTCGACAGTCATCTGGTCGAGTGCTTGGCGGTGCCGAGTGCTCAGCGCGCACGGCGCGGCGCGTTGGTGAAGCGCTCGGAACGGGCGCTGCCGTAGCGGGGCGCGCTCAGGAGAGCGCGGTGCGGCGATGCCCGCTGAGCTCCGCGCCGGTGTCCGGCGAGAGTCTGGCGTAGGCGATGAGCCCGAGGGCTCCGAATGCGGCCATCAGCGTCAACGCGACGCGAAAGTCGAAGGCGCTGAAGGTCGTGGTGTGGCGCGCCAGGCGCGTGAAGTTCAGGATCAGCGCCGCCCCGGCCACCCCGGCCGCCATGGCGATCTGCTGCGTGAGGGAGAGCAACACGCTCGCCGGGGCGCGCTCCTCGGCCGACACTTCTGCGAACGTGGTGAACATCAGCGCGGTGAACTGCATCGAGCGGCTCGCGCCGGCGAACAGCAAGATCAGCACGATCAGCGAGAGCGGCAGCGCCGGGGAGATCCACGCGCAGGCGGCGATGCCGCAGGCGGTGAGGGCGCCGTTGACGATGAGCACCTGGCGCAGCCCGTAGCGGCGCACGATCGGGTTGGTCACGATCTTCATCAGCAGATTCGCCGCCATGTACACCAGGAGCAGCACGCCGCTTTGCAGCGGCGTCAGCCGGTAGACGATCTCGAGCATCATCGGCAGCAGAAAGGGGGTGGCGCTGATCGCCGCGCGGGTCAGTCCGCCGCCGCTCACCGTGGCGACCCGAAAGGCGGTGTTGCGCAGCACGTCGAGGCGCACCAGCGGCCGGGCGGTGTGCTCCAGGTGCCGAACCGCCCCGTAGCCGGCCGCGAGGGCCGCGCCGAGCAGTCCGAGGGCGAGCGGCACCTCGATGTGCTCCCCGCCGAGTACGTCCAGTCCGTAGCTGAGACAGCCGACGGCGGCGGCGAGTGAGAGAAAGCCGCGGCCGTCGAACGCCGTGCGCTCGCTCGCCTTGTGATTGGGAATCACGGCGAGCACGAGCGCGATGGCGATCACCCCGATCGGCGCGTTGACGTAGAAGATCCAGCGCCACGAGAGCGCATCGGTGATGAATCCGCCGAGCGCCGGTCCGATCACCGGGGCGAGCAGGCCCGGCCAGACGAGCGTCGAGAGCGTCGGCATCAATTCGCGTTTGTCGGTGTTGCGCAGCACGATCATCCGCCCGACCGGGGACATCATGGCGGCCGAGCCGCCCTGGATCAGCCGCGCGCTGATGAAGGCGGTGAAGCTGCCGGCGAGGCCGCAGCCCATCGAGGCGAGCGTGAACAGCCCGATCGAGCCGGCAAAGAGAGTGCGGGCGCCGATGCGCTCGGCGAGCCAGGCGCTCGCCGGGATGCACACCGCGGCGGCGAGCGCATAGGCGGTGATACCCTCGCTGACGCGGCTCTCGTTAGTGGCGAAGCTGTGCGCCATCGCCGGCAGCGCCGTGACGATGATGGTCGAGTCGAGGTTCTGCATGAACATCGCGCAGGCGACGATCAGCGCGATGCGCATCGAGGGCCGAGCGAACGCGGCCAGGAGTTCGCGAAACCGGGGCATTGCCCCAAGTGTATCGGTTCCCGCCGGTCCGAACGGCGCTCTCCTCCGAAAGGAGGAGGTCGAGGAGCACTCCGACCCCGCAGCGCGCGCCGGGGTCGGCCGACCACCGGCGCGCGCTGCGCAAGGGGCGTCAGCGGCCGAGCGCCTCGATGACGGCCGCGAGGTCGCTGCGGACCTTTTCGGCCGTGGCGCGCAGGCCCTCGTTGCCGGTGCGCTCCAGGGAGGCCACCGGATCGACGCTCGCCACTTCCACGTCGTGCTCGGCCGTCTCGCGCACGATCACGTTGCACGGCAGCAGTACCCCGAGGCGGGTCTCGCGCTGCAGCGCCTCGTGCGCCAGGCGGGGATTGCAGGCGCCGAGGATGCGGTACTTCGGCGTATCGGCGCCGATCTTCGCCTTGAGAGTCGCCTGGACGTCGATGTCGGTGAGCACGCCGAAGCCGTGCTCCTTCAGACGCGCGATGACCTCGGCCACGGTCGCATCGAAGTCCTGCTGCAGAGTCTTGGCGATGTAGTAGCTCATGGGAATACCTCGAGGGTTGCTTCAGACCTTCAGGGAGGCCATGTCGATCACGAAGCGGTACTTCACGTCGGCCTTGCTCAGCCGCTCGTAGGCCGCATTGACTTCGTGAATCGCAATCACTTCGACATCGGCGACGATGTTGTGTTCGCCGCAAAAATCGAGCATCTCCTGGGTCTGGGGCAGGCCGCCGTTGACCGAGCCGGCGATGCTGCGCTCCCCGCTGAGCAGCGCGAATGCCGGAATCACGAACGGCTGCTCCGGAATGCCGACCAGCGTCAGGTTGCCGTGGTGGCGCAGCAGGCCGAGATAGGTGTTCAGGTCGTGCGCGGCCGAGACGGTATCGAGGAGGACATCGAAGTGCCCGGCGTATCGGGCCATCTCGTGCGCGTTGCCGGTGACGATCACTCCGTCGGCACCGAGCCGATGCGCATCCTCGCGCTTGCGCGCCGAGGTGGTGAGCACGTGCACCTCTGCGCCCATGGCATGGGCGAGCTTCACGCCCATGTGCCCGAGCCCGCCGAGTCCGATCACCCCGACGCGGCTGCCACGACCGACGCCCTGGCGGCGCAGCGGTGCGTACGTGGTGATGCCGGCGCACAGCAGCGGCGCGGCGCCGGCCGGATCGAGGCTCTTCGGGATGCGCACCACGAACCGCTCATCCACGACGACGCTCTCGGAGTAGCCGCCGTAGGTCACCCCGCCGGTGTGCTTGTCCGGGGAGTTGTAGGTGAGCACCGAATTGGGGCAGAGCTGCTCGTGGCCGGCGCGGCAGTCCGGGCAGGTGCCGTCGGAGTCGACCTGGCAGCCGACGCCGACCAGATCCCCGGCACGATAGCGCGTGACGGCCGACCCGACTGCGCTGACGCGTCCGACGATCTCGTGCCCGGGGACCACGGGGTAGACCGCCGGCATCGCCGCGCTCCACTCATCGCGCACCAGGTGCAGGTCCGAGTGACAGACGCCGCAGAAGAGAATCTCGATGCGCACATCGGTGGGGGTCGGCTCGCGCCGCTCGATGGTGTGCGGGGCGAGGGGTGAGGCGGCGCTGAGGGCCGCATATGCTTTTGCCTTGTACATCGACTCGAACTCCTGATGAATGCCGCTCGCCGCCGAGTGCGGCGATTCGGTCCGGGTGCGTGTGCCTCAGCGCTCGACCAGCTGGGCCATCTGTGGCGAGTAGCGCTCGCCGTGCACCGGGATGCGTGCGGCGGCCTGCTCGATTTGCTGAATCTGCGCCGCATCGAGGCGCACCGCTGCGGCAGCGATGTTCTCCTGAAGCCGCCCCAGGCGGGTGGTGCCGGGGATCGGCACGATCTGGGGTGCTTTGGCGAGCAGCCACGCGAGGGCGAGTTGTGCGTGAGTGAGGCCCTGGCGCGCGGCCATCGTGCCGAGCACCTCCACCAGCGCCTGGTTGGCTGCGCGCGCCTCGGTGCTGAAGCGCGGCACGGTGTTGCGCATGTCGGTGGCATCGAAGGAGGTGTGCTCGTCGATCTTGCCGGTGAGAAAGCCGCGCCCGAGCGGGCTGAAGGGCACGAAGCCGATGCCGAGGGACTGCAGCGCCGGCAGCAGCTCCTGCTCCGGCTCGCGCCACCAGAGCGAGTACTCGCTCTGCAGCGCGGTCACCGGCTGCACGGCGTGGGCGCGACGGATCGTGGCCACACGGGCTTCCGAGAGTCCGAAGTGACGCACTTTGCCCGCTCGGATCAGATCCCGCACGGTGCCGGCCACGTCCTCGATCGGCACGTTCGGATCGACGCGGTGCTGATAGAACAGATCGAGCGTCTCGCGCCTCAGCCGGCGCAGCGACGCCTCGGCGACGGCCCGGATGTTCTCCGGTGTGCTGTCCAGACCGTCCTGGCGGCGGCCTTGCGCGTCGATGCGAAAGCCGAACTTGGTGGCAATCACCAGCGGCTCGCGCACCGCTGAGAATGCCTCCCCGAGCAGCTCCTCGTTGGCCCACGGGCCGTACGCCTCGGCGGTGTCGAAGAACGTGATGCCGAGCTCGACGGCCGCACGCAGCAGCGCCACCATCTCGCGCTTCTCGCGCGGCGGCCCGTACCCGAAGCTCATGCCCATGCAGCCAAGGCCGAGCGCGGAGACTTCCAGAGCAGAGGTGCCATTGGTGCCGAGTGTGCGGGTGTGCATGCGCTCTCCTGATCCTAAGCGTGGGGCAGCCTGATCGCCGGGCGGCCCGCCCGGGCCGCGCTGGCCCGAGCGCGGCGCAGTGCGGCGGTGCGCGGGCATCGATGCGAGGCGCCATAGTACCTCAGCGCCGGTCCGCCGCGCCCGCGCGCGGTTTCGTGCAAAAATACCGGTTCCGGGCGCACCGGCGCCTGCCTCGGAAGTCCGTCATGAACACCCGTACCGTGCTGTTCGCATCCGCCGTTGCGCTGTGTGCCGCCGCTGCCGTTCAGGCGCGTCCGGCGCTGACGCTGCGTGACTTTCGCGCCCTGGTGCGCTTTGGCACGCCGCATTTTTCACCCCGCGGGCGGCGGATCGCGGTGCGGACGATCCGAGCGGACTTCGTGCACGATCGCTGGGACGCGACGTTGCGGGTCCTCGAGGTGCGCGGCGGCTCGATGCACACCCTGGTGCGCGGCATGCGCGCGCTGACCGAGGCGCGCTGGAGTCCCGACGGACGCAACGTCGCGTTCATCGGTAAGGTCGACGGGCAGGCCGCGCAGGTGTTCGAGGTCGCCGCGGCCGGCGGGACGCCGCACGCGCTGACTCATGCGCCGCGCGGTGTCGAGCAGTTTGCGTTCAGCCCCGACGGGCGAACGCTGGCCTACGTCACCGCAGATCGCTCGGTGTTGAGCGCCCGCCAGCGCCAGAGCCACCACGATCTGTTCGCCATCCATGATGATGATGACCTGATCGATCGACCGCCGGTGCCTTCCGAGATCTGGCTGCAGCCGCTGCGAGGCGGCGCGGCGCGCCAGCTCACGCACGGTCCGGGCAGCGTGCTCGAGACCCCGCCGCCCTTCGGTGGCGGCGTCACTGCACCGTCCTGGTCGGCCGATGGACGCTGGATCGTCTATACCCGTCAGGTCGACGCTGATGACGGCGATAGCGATCGCACGACCATCATGGCGGTCAACGTCGCGAGCGGCGCTGAACGGCGCATCGGCGCGCACCGCAGGTACGAATACGCCCCGCGCTTTGCCCCGCACAGCGCGTCGGTGGCCTACCTCTATCCGCATGGGCCGGGCCCGGTGAGCGTGATGGATCTGTACGTCGGCTCGCCCCAGGGCGAGGCGCACGATGTCAGCGCCGCGCTCGGCCGCGATTTTGCGCCCAACTTCGCCTGGCTGCCCGGCGGCCAGGGGCTGCTCGGCAGGGCCCACGACGGCATCGACAGTCGGCTGTTCCTGCAGCCGCTGCAAGGTCCCGGCCGGGCCGTGGCGCTCGGTGGACTGCAGGCCCTCAGCGTTGCCGTCTCCTCGCGCGGGGCGATCGCGGTGGTGGCGGACAACACGCACCGCGCACCGGAGCTGTACCTGCTGCATTCCCCGACGAGCGTGCCGGTGCGCCTGACGCGCTTGAACCGCAGCTTCGAGTCCTACGCGTACCCGCGCAGCGTCGCGGTGCACTGGCAGGCCCCGGACGGGCAGCCGAATGATGGGATCCTCACCTATCCGAACGGCTATGTCGCCGGCAGGCGCTACCCGCTCGTCGTGTTCAGTCACGGCGGTCCGGAGGCCGCCTCGATCGGCCATTTCGATGCCGATGAGATCGGGCCGCTCCGGCTGCTGTTCGCCGCGCGGGGGTAT
>JBMFWZ010000068.1:0-17165 GCA_049964755.1 Steroidobacteraceae bacterium
GGGGCACCTGTAACGATTCGACTTCGGTCGCACATCAGATGCGGATGCGCTCCCAAGCGCGCGACCGCCAGCGCAGGAACAGTGAGGTGCCGAGCAGCACCACATAAATGATGACGGCGCTCCATCCGCCCCGCGCTCCCCAGCCGAACTGCGGCAGAAAATGGAACCAGCCCTGCCCCGGGGCGAACGTGAAGGCGTGGGCGAGCGGCAGAAAGACCAGCCAGCAGACCGGGAAGATCAGCGCCGCCGGCACCCGGACGTCTCCGGCCCCGCGCAGGCACATGCTGCTGCCGAGGTTCAGGCCGTCGAAGAACTGGTACGCGGCTGCGAGCCACAGCAGATGCGTCCCCAGTCGCACCGCCGCGGCCGCGTGCGGATCACCCGTCGCCGCGAACAGAGGCAGCAGCCACGGCCCGGCGGCCGCCAGCCCGATGCCGATTCCGCCCATGAGCACCGCTGCCAGCACGATGACGTGGGTCCCGAGATGGTACGCCCAGGCCCGATCCCCGGCGCCAATCGATTGGCCGACGAGCGTGGCGGCGGCCGTCGCGATCCCGATGCCGGGCAGGTACGCGATGGACGTGAGCACGGTCACCATCTGTGTCGCGGCGCCGGCCACCATGCCGTAGCGCACCTGCATCATCTGAAAGACGGCAAAGCCGATGACGTCCGCCGCCGGCATGAGTCCGAGCGGGATCCCGAGCCGCAGTTGCCGGCGCACGCTGTGCCAGCGGGGTCGCCAGGTGAGGTGGGAGCGGAACGCGCTGCGGATCGGGGCACGCAGGAACAGCACGAACCCGAACAGGAAGCCCACCGCCTGCGCCGCATTGCTCGCCCAGGCCGAGCCGGCGACGCCCCAGCCGAAATGGAAAATGAACAGTTCGTTGAACAGGCCGTTCGCGATCGCTGCCGCCGCAGCCACCCCGAAGCTGATGCGGGTCCGGCCGATGCCGTTAAAAAAGCCCATCATCGCCCAGGCCGCCACCGCAAAGCAGGCACCACCGATGCGCGGCAGCCAGAACGCTCCGGCGAGCCGGGCAATGCGTGGCGCAAAGCCGAAGGGCAGCAGCATCCAGTGTCCCGCGAACCCGAGCGCGACACACACCGGAGTGATCCACAGAGTCAGCCACAACGCGGTCCAGGTCGCCTGCGCGGCACAGCGGAAGCGGCGCGCGCCATGGGCGTGCGAGGCCAGTGTCTGCACCGCCATGCTCGAGCCGCCGAGCACCAGGAGCACCCCGAGAATCAGCCATTGCACGGCACCGACGGCCGCCAGCGCCGCGGTGGAGATGTGGCCGATGAACCACATGTCGGTGAGGTTCAGGACGACCTGAACGGCGCTGTTGACCATCAGCGGCAAGGCGAGCGCCCACACGGCCCACAGGTCGATGTGCGTTCGGCCGTCGCGGTCCCGGCGCTGCGCCGGCAGAGCCCGCGGGCGACGCGGCAAGTCAGCTCCAGTGTCCATGCGCACGCTCTGAGGAAGGCCCGGCATTCTCGCATGCGACTCTTTACGCGGCGCGTCTGCCAGTGCACCGTATCGGCATGGCTGCCCGCAAGAAGACCCCGGCGCCGCGCGGCCGCGCGGCGCGCGCCAAACGCACCCCCACGCGCCGCCGCGGCACGCTCGCGCCGAGCCACCAGGCCCGCGGCCTCACCGCCGCCGACACTGCCCTCACGCTCGAGAGCCCCGAGATCGCCGAGCTCAGCATGCAGGTGCGCTCATGCTCCGGGGCGCCGATCGGCGCCTATCGGGAACCGCTCAGCGGCCGGCCGTTGCTGCTGGCCACGGTGCCGCTCAGCGCGGTGCAACCCACCCCGTTCCAGCGGGACCTCTCCCCGACGCACACCCAGCGTCTGGCGCGGCGCATCGGGGAGTCCGGCGCGTTCCTAGATCCTTTGATCGTCGTTCGCGCCGAGGAGGGACGGCTCTGGACGCCGAACGGCCGCCATCGGTTGGCAGCCGCCAAGCTGCTCGGACTGCGCCAGATCACCGTGTTGATTTCGCCCGTTCCGGACCTCGCCTACCGCATCCTCGCCCTGAACACCGAGAAGGCGCACAACCTGCGCGACCGCAGCCTGGAGGTGATTCGCATGGCCCGCAGCCTCGCGGCCGCTCGCGATCGCGGCAGCGAGCAACGGTGGGCCGAGCAGTTCGAGGCGCCCGAGCTGCTCACGCTCGGAGTGCTGTACGAGATCTCCGGTCGATTCGCCGGCGGCGCCTACCGCGCATTTCTGCGCAAGGTGGAGCGCTTCAGCGACCTGCCGCTCGCGCGCAGCCTGCGGGAACGGGACGCGTACGCGGCCCGGCTGCTCGGCATCGACGCACAGGTCAAGCACATCGTTGCCGGATTGCAGGCGCGCGGCGTGCGCTCCCCGTACCTGCGCCACTATGTGGTCGCCCGCATCAATCCCGTGCGATCGCTCAAACCGCGCAAGGCGGGCGCCGCACCGCTGATGCCGATGAGTCAGGCGCTCACCCGCATGGCCGCAGCCGCCCGCGCCTTCAAGCTCGAATCCGTCTCGCACCGTGATCTGGCCTGGATGGCCGTCGGGGCCGCAGCCGAGGAGTGAACCGGCCCCTCACTTTTCATTCAGACGCGCGGGGAACCGCCGGGATGGCGCGGATCAGGACGGGACACGCAGAACGTGCGCCTCGGCGCCGCGCCCCACCCGCACGTAGCGCGCCCCCACGGTGCGCGAACAGCCACTCGCGACCGTCACCATCCTGCCGAGCGGCAGCGCCTCGACGTCCGCGCGCGGCCGCGACACGAACAGTTCGGCGTGGAAGCAGCCCTCGGCCTCGAGCCCGCCAGTCTCCAGACCGAGCCCCTCGAGCGTCGCGAGGCAGTTGCTGAATTCATTCAGGTCGCGGAAGCGGCGCTGCACGAAAGTCGCACCGGCGAGCTTCTCGGTCACCAGCCCGTGCGCCTCGAGAGTGGCGGCGATTTTCTCGTAAGGAAACATGCGCAATACGAACGAGACGATCCACGGTGTCCGCTCGGTCGCCTGCAGGATGGCAGCGAAGGTGCGCTCACCGACATAACCGACGCAGCCCGTGGACAGAACGATGTCTGTGTCACGCAGCGTCTGGCGATCCCTCTGCCCGGGCGCACCGTTCTCGAAGTTGGCGATGACCCCGGCCTCGAGCAGCCCGACCGACACGGCATATCTCACCGCGGGCGCCGACACATCGAGCCCGACGAAGCGCGCACCGCCGACGTGCGGCCAGCTGCCGTAGTAATTGCGGTCGAGCCGGGCGAGATCCTCCGGCTCCACCGCCGCCATGTCTGAGCTGGCATAGCGCTGGCGCAGCCGGCGGAACGTGAGCGGAAAGCGGTGCACTGCGGCATTGATGCCGTACGAGCAGCCGACATCGAGCACCGTGGGTGGCACGCCCGAGCGGCGTTCCCGGGCCCGCAGAATCTGGCGGATGATCGGTTGGGCGACGTCCGGAATCATGTAATCGAGCGCACCGAGCACCGAGAAGTACCCGCGCGGATCGGGCTGATCGTAGATGTTGTCGAAGTTGGCCTTCGAAGCGTTGAGCGTGGCGTACTGCGGCATGTGGTTCCCCTTAGCGATCGATCGTGTCGTGCCGGCACCGATCGTCTGGCGGATGAGACGCCGGCCGTTCCCTGTGGCCGCGCGAGACTGCCCATCTTAATATATTTCGCGGAATATATTAAAGCGCAAGACCGCAACGCAGCCGCGGCGGGATTACTCGGCGATGAAGAATTCGCCAGCGGTCGCGGGCGCAGCCTCGTACATCGCGCCGAGTAGCAGCGCGAGACTGCGCGAGAACTTCTCCAGATCACGCACCGCGAGTCGGCGCAGCGCATCGACCAGGAGTCCGCTGCAGGGCTGCGGGGCGCGCGCCAGCAGACGCGTACCGTCGGCAGTGATATGCAGATGAACGATGCGCTGATCGTCGCGGTCGCGCGCCCGGCGGATCAGCCGGCGCGCCACGAGTGCGTTGACGAGGTTGCTCGCGGTGGTCTGGTGCAGTGCCAGGCGCGCGGCGAGCTCATTGACGGTGATTCCCTCGACATGCGCCACTTCATCGAGCGCCCATAACTGCGAGCCGGAGATTCCGACGGCGCGCCTGACGCGCGCATCATGCTGACGGGCCGAGCCGACCACGGTGCGCAGACCCTGCAGGGCGCGCAGCTCAGCGGCCGCGCGCGCGGCGCTGCCGGTCGCGCGACGCGTAACTTTTCCGGAGGAACGTGCGTGCAAGCGGTGAACTCAACTTCGCGCGGCGCGGTGTGCGCCTCACGGATACCAGGGTAGCTGGCCAGCTCGCGGCACACAACGTCGCGGCGAACCGCGTTGCCAGGATCGACATTTGCGTTACTCTACGGCCGTGAAACATCTGCACATGCTCATTCTGCTGCCGATCCTGCGCAGCGCACCGCTCGATTTGCTGCAAAGTGCGGCCACGGCGCTGATCCTGCTCGGCGCGAGCCTGCTCGCACGGCGCATCGCCGCACATTACTTCCAGCGCGCGCATGCCGCTGGGCGCGCCGACGTGATGGAGTTCGCCTTCGAGCTCGTCAGCCGCACCAAGAAGTTCTTCCTGGTGGTCGTGTCGATCTTTGCCGGCCTGCAGTTCGTGCATCTGCCGCCGCGCGGCCGCGAGGTCATCGACTCGGCCGTCACCCTGGTGTCGTTCTGGCAGCTCGGGGTGTGGGGGAGTGTCGCGGTGAACTGGTGGCTCGAGCGCAGCCGCCGCGGCCATAGCAACGATGACCGTGCGGCAGCCAGCTCCCTTGGTGTGATTGCCTTCATCGCCAAAGGCGTGGTCTGGATGATGGTGGTACTGATGGCGCTGGAGAACCTGGGGGTGAACATCACCACCCTGGTCGCCGGCCTCGGCGTCGGCGGCGTGGCCGTCGCGCTCGCCCTGCAGAACATCCTCGGGGATTTGTTCGCCTCGCTGTCGATCACGTTCGACAAGCCGTTCTTCGTCGGGGATTCGGTCGCCGTGGATGCCTTCAGCGGCACCGTCGAGCATATCGGCATCAAGAGCACGCGCCTGCAGAGCATCAGCGGCGAGGAAATCGTCATCTCCAATGCCGACCTGCTGAAGAGCCGGCTGCGCAACTACGGGCGCATGACCGAGCGGCGGGTGCTGTTCACCGTCGGCGTCACCTACGAGACGCCCCAGGAGATACTCGAGCAGATTCCCGGCATCCTGCGCGGCATCATCGAGGCGACGGCCGATACCCGCTTCGGCCGCAGTCACTTCTCGGCGCATGGCGCCGTGTCGCTCGACTTCGAGACGGTGTACTACGTGCTGACGGCGGACTACACGCGCCACATGGATATCCAGCAGGAGATCCATCTGAAGCTGCACCGGGAATTCACGCGCCTGGGGGTGGAGTTCGCCTACCCGACACAGCGGCTGATCATGGGGCGGGCCATGACGGCGCGCCCGCAGGCCGCCTCGGACGGCGCCTAATGCGCGGGCGGTCGGAAATAAATTTTCCTCAAACCGCCGAAATCGGCTCCAACGGCATTGACCCGCAGACGCAGACGGATATGATCGGGTCATATTGGCGGTTTAGACTGGAGATGCTGCCCGGCTCCTTCACTTAAGAGAGCGACGGGGCGCGGGACGATCCGCCTCATTCATCTTGAGTCATGCGGGAGCCACCGGCGATACGCATGCCCCTGACTGCAGGGGTGGCCGTCGGTGCGAAGGAACGCGCACCCGCAAACGTTGCCCAGCCACTCGCCACGCCGGCGGGCGGCCGGCGCGCCGGCCCGAGTGCCGACCGCGCAGACCGTCCGTTCCTTCGGGGCGGGTGCTGGGACACTCCGGCGAGAGGCTGCATCGGGCGGCTTTGACCGGATCAACCAACCAATGAGGCCGATCATGCGACATCAGCGCCGCAGCGCTGTGGCGCGCACGCCCCGGGTCGCACCGGGCGCCGCGCCCCCCCCCCAGGGTGCCCCCGGCAAGCAGGGGCTGTACGATCCGTGGTTCGAGCACGATGCCTGCGGCGTGGGTTTCGTGGTCGACATCAAGGGACGTAAATCCCACCGCATCCTCGAGCAGGGCATCGAGCTGCTGCGCAATCTCGAGCATCGCGGCGCGTGCGGCTGCGAGACGAACACCGGCGATGGCGCCGGCGTGCTGATCCAGATGCCGCATGCGTTCCTGCGCGAGGTGGCCCGGCGCCACCACATCAGCCTGCCCGGACCCGATGAGTACGGCAGTGGCCTGATCTTCCTGCCGCGCAATCCGACGCTGCGCCGGCGCATCGTCGAGCTGTTCGAGCACATCGTACAGTCCGAAGGCCAGATCATGCTCGGCTGGCGGACCGTGCCGGTGAACAACTCAATGCTCGGCGAGACAGCCAAATCCGGCGAGCCGTTCATCCGCCAGGTATTCATCGGCCGCGGCCCGCAGGTGCGCGACGCGGCCGAGTTCGAGCGCAAGCTGTTCATCATTCGCAAGCGTGCCTACAGCGAGATCCGTGCCTCGACCATCGACGGTGCCGAGCACTGGTACCTGTGCAGCCTCTCGTACAAGACCATCGTCTACAAAGGCATGCTGCTCACCGAGCAGCTCTCGCAGTACTACCCTGATCTCACCGACCCCGCGGTCGAGACCGCGCTGGCGCTGGTGCACTCGCGCTTCAGCACCAACACCTTCCCCAGCTGGGACCGCGCCCATCCGTACCGCTACCTGGCGCACAACGGTGAGATCAATACCCTGCGCGGCAACTTCAACTGGATGAAGGCACGCGAAGCGTTGTTCGACTCGGACCTCTTCGGCGACGACACGCCGAAGATCCTCCCGGTGGTCAACCCCAACGGCAGCGACTCCGCCATGCTCGACAACACGCTCGAGCTGCTGGTCCTCTCGGGGCGCCCGCTCGCGCACGCGATGATGATGCTGATCCCCGAGCCGTGGTCGAACCACGAGACCATGGATGCGGACCTGCGCGCCTTCTATCAGTATCACTCGAGCCTGATGGAGCCGTGGGACGGCCCGTCCTCGATCGCCTTCACCGACGGCAAACAGATTGGCGCGGTACTCGATCGCAACGGCCTGCGGCCCTCGCGCTACTACGTCACGCGTGACGATCTGGTCATCATGGCCTCCGAGGCCGGCGTGCTCGAGGTGCCGCCGGAGAACGTGGTGCAGAAGGGACGGCTGCAGCCCGGGCGGATGTTCCTGGTCGACACCGAACAGGGCCGCATCATCGATGACGAGGAGATCAAGCGCTCGGTCGTCTCGCGCCATCCGTACCGTCAGTGGCTCGACCAGCACCTGGTGTACCTGAAGGACTTGCCGCCGGCCTCGGAAATGCCGCCGTCGGATCCGGAGACGCTGCTGCAGCGGCAGATCGCCTTCGGCTACACGTTCGAGGACCAGAGGATTCTGCTCGCGCCGATGGCCAAGAGCGGCGTCGAGGCAATCGGCTCGATGGGCAATGACACGCCGCTCGCGGCCCTCTCGAGCCGCTCGCGGTTGCTCTACGATTACTTCAAGCAACTGTTCGCGCAGGTCACCAATCCGCCGATCGACTGCATCCGCGAGGAGCTGATCACCGCCTCGGAAGTCTGGCTCGGCTCCGAGGGCAATCTGCTCAGGCCCCAGCCGGCCGACTGCCGTCGGCTCGAACTGTCCGGACCGGTCCTCACCAACGAGGAGTTCGCGCGGGTGCGGCGGATGTCGCTCCCGGGACTAAAAGTCGGAGTGCTCTCGATTCTCTTCCGCGCCACGCGCGGGGAGAAGGGCCTGATCAAATCGATGGAGGAGCTGTGCCTGGCGGCACGGCGCATGATCGAGGACGAAGAAGTCAACGTCCTGATCCTCAGTGACCGCGGTGTCTCGCGCGACTTCGCCGCGGTACCGGCGCTGCTTGCCCTGAGCGGGCTGCATCATTACCTGATTCGCGAGGGCCTGCGCACCCGGGTGAGCATCGTGCTGGAGACCGGCGAGGCGCGCGAGGTGCATCACTTCGCGCTGCTCATTGGCTACGGCTGCTCGGCGGTGAACCCGTACCTCGCGTTCGAGACGCTCGAGCAACTGATCCGCGACGGCCTGATCACCCAGGTCGACACCACGCTCGCCTGCAAGAACTTCGTCAAGGCGGCGACCAAGGGTGTGGTCAAGGTCATGTCGAAGATGGGCATCTCGGCGATCCAGAGCTATCACGGCGCTCAGGTATTCGAGGCGGTCGGTCTGCGCCAGGATGTCATCGACCAGTACTTCACCTGGACCGCCTCACGTATCGGCGGTATCGGCATGGAAACCATCGCGCAGGAAGTGCTGCAGCGCCACCGCGCCGCCTTCGCCGCGCACAAGAGCAACCAGACGCTCGACACCGGCGGGCAGTACCAGTGGCGCGCCGACGGTGAGCATCATCTATTCAACCCCGAGTCGATCCACCGGCTGCAAAAAGCAGTACGCACCGGCAGCTATGCAACCTACAAATCGTACGCACGGCTGATCGATGATCAGACCGAGCATCTGGCCACGCTGCGCGGCCTGCTCGAGTTCGTACCGTTCGAACGAGTGCCGATCGAGGAAGTCGAGCCGGTAGAGAGCATCCTGAGGCGCTTCAAGACCGGTGCGATGTCCTACGGCTCGATCAGCAAGGAGGCGCACGAGACGCTCGCGATCGCCATGAACCGCATCGGCGGCAAAAGCAACACCGGCGAGGGCGGAGAGGATCCGGCCCGTTACACCCCGCTGCCGAACGGCGACTCCAAAGCGAGCGCGATCAAACAGGTCGCTTCGGGCCGCTTCGGGGTGACGAGCCAGTATCTGGTGAACGCCAAAGAGTTGCAGATCAAGATGGCCCAGGGGGCCAAGCCCGGCGAGGGCGGACAGTTGCCCGGCACCAAGGTCTATCCGTGGATCGCCAAGACTCGCCACACCACCGCTGGGGTGGGACTGATCTCCCCGCCCCCGCACCACGACATCTACTCGATCGAGGATCTCGCCGAGTTGATCCATGACCTGAAGAACGCCAACCACCAGGCGCGCATCAGCGTGAAGCTGGTTTCGGAGATTGGCGTCGGCACGATTGCCGCCGGCGTCGCCAAGGCGCATGCCGATGTGGTTCTGATCAGCGGTCACGACGGCGGTACGGGCGCCTCGCCGCAAACCTCCATTACCCACGCGGGCCTGCCCTGGGAACTCGGCGTCGCCGAGGCACACCAGACGCTGGTGCTGAACAACCTGCGCAGCCGCATCACCATCGAGGCGGACGGGCAGTTGAAGACCGGGCGTGACGTCGTGATTGCGGCGCTGCTCGGCGCCGAGGAATTCGGCTTCGCCACCGCGCCGCTGGTCGCGATGGGCTGCATTCTGATGCGCGTCTGTCACCTCAACACTTGCCCGGCGGGCGTCGCGACCCAGGATCCACGCCTGCGCGAGAAGTTCGCAGGAACGCCCGAGCACGTGATCAACTTCATGCAGTTCATCGCCCGGGACGTGCGCGAGATCATGGCCGAGCTCGGCTTTCGCACCGTCGATGAAATGATCGGCCGGGTCGATCGGCTGAGGCCGAAGAAAGCGATCGAGCATTGGAAAGCCAAGGGCTTTGACTTCAGCCACATCCTCTATCAGCCCGATGTCGGGGAGGAAGTCGGCCGTTTCCGCCAGATCGCCCAGGACCACGGGCTCGAGAAGTCGCTCGACATGACCACATTGCTACCCCTGTGCGCCCCGGCAATCGAGCGTGGCGAGCCGGTGCGCGCCGCGCTTGCGATCCGCAACGTCAATCGCGTGGTCGGCACGATCACTGGCAGCGAGGTGACGCGCCACCACGGCCCGCAGGGCTTGCCCGAGGACACGATCCGCATCCACTTCAAGGGCACGGCCGGACAGAGCTTCGGGGCATTCATGCCACGCGGGATGACGTTCGTACTCGAAGGCGATGCCAATGATCACGTCGGCAAGGGCCTCTCCGGTGGACGTATCATCGTGTTCCCGCCGACCGGTTCTCCGTTTGCGCCGGAATCGAACATCATCATCGGCAATGTCGGCCTCTACGGCGCCACCGCCGGCGAGGTGTACGTCTGCGGCATGGCAGGCGAGCGCTTCGCGGTGCGCAACAGCGGCGCCGATGCGGTCGTCGAGGCGGTCGGGGATCACGGCTGCGAGTACATGACGGGCGGCCACGTGGTAGTACTCGGCCCGACTGGGCGGAATTTCGGCGCCGGGATGTCCGGCGGCATCGCCTACGTGCTCGATGAGGCGGGCGAGTTCCCCGTGCACCTCAACAAACAGATGGTGAGCCTCGAGCCGCTGGCCGATCCGCAGCAGATCGAGCAAGTCCGCGGCATGATCGAGCGTCACCTCGAGTACACCGGCAGCGCCCGGGCGCGCTACGTGCTCGAGAACTGGCCGCGGCTCATCTCGCAGTTCCGCGCCGTCGTCCCGAAGGACTACAAGCGCGTCATCGCCTCACTGCGGCGCGCGCACGACCAGGGGCTCAGTGGCGAGGAGGCCGTGATGGTGGCCTTCGAGGAAAACGCGCGCGATCTGGCGCGCGTCGGCGGAAACTGACAGACATACCCGAGAACCCGATGGGCAAGCCGACTGGATTCATCGAATATCTGCGTGAGGTCCCGGTAGACCGCGCGCCGCTCGAGCGCGTGCGTGACTGGGGCGAGTTTCATCACCACATGGACGAGAAACGCCTGCGCAACCAGGCAGCCCGCTGCATGGATTGCGGCGTACCGTTCTGCCACACCGGCACACTGGTCTCGGGCATGGCCTCGGGCTGCCCGCTGCACAACTTGGTTCCGGAGTGGAATGACCTGGTCTACCGCGGTCTGTGGCGCGAGGCGCTCGAGCGACTGCTGAAGACGAACAATTTCCCGGAGTTCACCGGACGGGTCTGCCCCGCGCCGTGCGAAGGCTCGTGCGTGCTGGGCATCAACGAGCCGCCGGTGGCCATCAAGACCATCGAAGCGACGCTCGCCGATAGGGGCTGGGACCAGGGCTGGATTGCCCCAGGCCCCGAAGTTCAGCGCACCGGCAAGCGGGTCGTGGTCATCGGTTCGGGCCCTGCCGGCCTCGCCGCCGCCGCGCAACTCAATGCGGCCGGGCACAGCGTGACGGTCCTCGAGCGCGACAACCGCCCGGGCGGGCTGCTCATGTACGGCATCCCGAACATGAAGCTCGACAAGAATGACGTCGTGCTGCGACGCATTCAGCTGATGGAACGTGAGGGTGTGAAGTTTGTGTGCAATGCGCACGTCGGTGAGAACGTCGAGGCGCAGCTGCTGCGCAAGGACTTCGATGCCATCGTACTGTGCACTGGAGCGACACAGCCGCGCGATCTTGGCGTACCGAACCGCAAGCTGCGAGGCGTCCACCTAGCGATGGAATACCTCACGGCCAGCACCCGCGCGATGCTCGACTCGACGCCCGAGCGCAGCACCGTCCATGCCGCCGGCAAGCACGTCATCGTGATCGGCGGCGGCGACACGGGGACCGACTGCGTCGCGACGGCGATGCGCCAGGGCTGCAAGAGCCTCCGCCAGCTGGAAATCATGGCACAGCCGCCGATGGAGCGCGCCGCGGACAATCCCTGGCCGGAGTGGCCCAAGGTCTACAAGCTCGACTACGGTCAGGAGGAGGCGGCTGCGGTCTTCGGCACCGATCCGCGTGCCTACGTCACGACCGTCAAGCAGTTCAACGGCGACGCTGAGCACGGCGTGCAGTCTCTGACCACCGTGCAGATCACCTGGCAACGCGACGGCGAAGGTCGGATCCGTCCGGTCGAGGTCCCCGGCAGTGAAGCGGAAGTCCCCGCCGACCTGGTGCTGCTGGCACTCGGATTTCTCGGTCCGGAGCAGTCCCTGCTGACGGAACTCGGTATCGCCACCGACCCGCGCTCGAACGTCGCCGCCGAATACGGCGCGTACGCCACCAGCGTCCCGGGAGTATTCGCCGCCGGTGACTGCCGGCGCGGGCAGAGCCTGGTGGTCTGGGCGATCAACGAGGGCCGGGGTGCAGCGCGCGAGTGCGACCGGTACCTGATGGGCAGCACCGACTTGCCTTGAGGACGTACCGATCGCAGGATTGCGCACGAGATGAACACTGAAGCGATCAGCACCGTTGAGGGCCCCGCCCCGCCAGGATCGGGCGAGCCGGCGCGGCTGCGCGAGATTCCGTACAACTACACCTCGTTCTCCGACCGCGAGATCGTAGTACGCCTGCTCGGGGAGCGCTTCTGGAGCATCATCGGGGAGCTGCGCGGCGAGCGTCGCACCGGCCGCTCCGCACGCATGCTCTACGAGGTACTCGGGGACATCTGGGTGGTGCGCCGCAATCCCTACCTGCAGGACGATCTGCTGGAGAACGCGCGCCGCCGCCGGCTGCTGATCCAGGCGCTGCACCACCGGCTCACAGCCATCGACCGGCGGCGCGACGCCGATCAGGGCGAGCGCTTCGAATTGGTCGGAGAGCTGCTCGCTGCGGCCCGCCGCGCCGTGCAGGCCTTTGAACAGGATTTCACCGCGTGGGGCGGGTTGCGCCGGCGCGCGCTTCGAGCGCTCCGCCGACATACGCGCACCGACAACATCCGCTTCGACGCCTACGCGCGCGTCTCACATGTCACGGACGCGACCGACTGGCGCGTGGAATATCCGTTCGTCGTGCTCATGCCGGATTCCGAAGCACAGATCCCGGCACTGATTCGTGAGTGTGTCAATCTCGGGCTGACCGTTATTCCGCGCGGCGGCGGCACCGGTTACACCGGGGGCGTCGTGCCGCTGACGCCGCTCTCGGCGGTGCTGAATACTGAGAAACTCGAACGACTCGGCACGGTCGAATTGCGGGCACTGCCGGGCTGTGAGCACCCCATACCGACCATTTTCACCGAGGCGGGCGTGGTAACGCGCCGCGTTGCCAATGCAGCGTCGGCCGCCGGGCTGGTGTTCGCGGTCGATCCGACCTCAGCGGATGCCTCGTGCATCGGCGGCAACATCGCGATGAATGCCGGCGGTAAGAAGGCCGTGCTGTGGGGCACCGCAGTCGACAATCTCGCCTGGTGGCGCATGATCGACTGTGACGGGAATTGGCTCGAAGTCACCCGCATCGCCCACAATCTCGGCAAGATTCACGACGTCGAGACCGCGGAGTTCGAATTGGTGTGGAAGGACGGCCACCATCCGCCGCAGAGCGCCCCGGAACTGCGTCGCGAATCGCTGTGCATTCCCGGACGTAGCTTCCGCAAGGTGGGTCTCGGCAAGGACGCCACCGATAAATTTCTCGGCGGCCTGCCCGGCGTACAAAAGGAGGGCTGCGACGGACTGATCACCTGCGCGCGCTGGGTGCTGCACCGCAGCCCCACACACACCCGCACGGTGTGCCTGGAGTTCTTCGGCCAAGCCCGCGACGCCGTTCCGTCCATCGTCGAGATCAAGCAGTATCTGCAGAGCTTGGCGCAACGCGGCGTGCAGCTCGCCGGCCTCGAGCATCTCGATGAGCGTTACCTGCGCGCGGTCGGCTACACGACCAAGTCGAAACGCGGTGCGTTCCCGAAAATGGCGCTGTTCGGCGATATCGTCGGGGACGAGGAGTCCGAGGTGGCCGCGGCGGCCTCGGCGGTGGTTCGCATCGCCAATGCTCGCACCGGCGAGGGCTTCATCGCCGTCAGCGCCGAATCGCGCCGTACGTTCTGGCTCGACCGCTCGCGTACCGCGGCGATCGCGCGCCACACCAACGCGTTCAAGATCAACGAGGACGTGGTGCTGCCGCTCGAGCGGATGGGCGAGTACACCGATGAAATCGAACGGATCAACATCGAATTCTCGATCGCCAACAAGCTGGCACTGACTGAGGCACTCGAGCGACTGTTCGATGCGAAGCTACCACTGGCGCGCAGCGATGACCCAGAGGTTGCAAACCTTTCGTACGAGGAGGCGATCGGCGAGCGCATCGAACAGACTCGCCGCTTGCTGGCCCTGACGCGCAAGCGCTGGCACTGGCTGCTCACGCACATGGACGTCCCGCTCGCCGATGCGATCGAAGAGCTCGCGCACCTGGGCACCGACGTGCCGGCCGAGCAGCTGCGCGCCTGCGCCGCGCGGGCCCCGGGTGTGCGGGTCTTCGAAGCTCTGCAAGATCGCACGATCCGCGTCTCGTGGAAGCGCGAATTGCGCGCCCCGCTGCGGCAGATCTTTGGTGGCAGCGTGTTCGCCCCGATCATCAAGACATGTGAGGAGACGCACAAGCGGATTCTGCGCGGGCGCGTGTTCGTGGCTTTGCACATGCATGCCGGCGACGGCAACGTCCACACCAATATCCCCGTCAATTCAGACGACTACGAGATGCTGCACTCGGCCACCGCAGCCGTTGCACGCATCATGAGCATCGCGCGGCGACTCGACGGGGTCATCTCCGGCGAGCACGGCATCGGAATCACCAAACTCGAGTTCCTGCACGAGGATGAGACCCGGGAGTTTCGCCAATACAAGCAGCGCATCGATCCGCAGGGCCGCTTCAACCGCGGCAAGTTGCTGCCGGGCGCGGATCTATCGAATGCCTACACGCCGAGCTTCAACCTACTCGGGCACGAGTCTCTGATCATGCAGCAGTCGGCGATCGGAACGATCGCCGACTCGATCAAGGACTGTCTGCGCTGCGGCAAGTGCAAGCCGGTGTGCGCCACGCATGTGCCGCGTGCAAATTTGCTCTACAGCCCGCGCAACAAGATCCTCGCCACCTCGCTGCTGATCGAGGCCTTCCTCTACGAGGAGCAGACCCGCCGCGGCGTGAGCCTTCGGCACTGGGATGAATTCGCTGATGTCGGCGACCACTGCACGGTGTGCCACAAGTGCTTGACGCCCTGCCCGGTCGACATCGATTTCGGCGACGTCTCGATGGCAATGCGCGATCTGCTGAGGCGGATGGGCAAGCGGCGATTCAACCCCGGCACGGCCGCCTCGATGTTCTTCTTGAACGCCACCTCCCCGGAGACCATCCGCCTGACCCGCAAGGTGATGATCGACTGGGGATACAAGGCACAGCGGCTCGGCAACCGGCTGTTGAAGGGCCTTGCACGCGCCCAGACCCGGCACCCGCCGGCCACCACGGGCCGTCCGGTGATACGTGAACAGGTCGTGCATTTCGTCAACAAGAAGATGCCCGGCGGGCTGCCGAAGAAAACCGCCCGGGCGTTGCTCGACATCGAGAATGCCGCCTACGTGCCGGTCATTCGCAATCCGGCGAGCACCTCGAGTGACACCGAAGCGGTGTTCTATTTCCCCGGTTGCGGCTCCGAGCGCCTGTTCTCTCAGGTTGGGCTCGCCACCCAGGCTATGCTCTGGCACGTCGGCGTGCAGACCGTGCTGCCACCGGGATACCTCTGCTGCGGCTACCCGCAACGCGGTGCCGGCCAATTCGACAAGGCGGAGAAGATCACCACGGACAACCGGGTGCTGTTCCACCGCGTGGCCAACACGCTCAACTATCTTGACATCCGCACCGTGGTGGTCAGCTGTGGAACTTGCTACGACCAACTGCAGAGCTATAAATTCGAGGAAATCTTCCCCGGCTCGCGCATCATCGATATCCACGAATATTTGATGGAAAAGGGCGTACAGCTCGCGGGCGTCACCGGCACGCGCTACATGTACCACGATCCGTGCCATTCCCCGATCAAGCAGCACGACCCGCTGAAGGTGGTCAACGCGCTGATCAATGAAGCACGCAACGGACACATCGAGAAGAACGACCGATGCTGCGGGGAGTCCGGGACACTTGCCATCACCCGTCCCGACGTGTCGACGCAGGTACGATTCCGCAAGGAAGAAGAGGTGCGCAGCGGTGCCGAGCAGTTGCGCGCCGCGGGCGCCGAACGGGTCAAGATCCTCACCTCCTGCCCATCGTGCCTGCAAGGGCTGAAGCGCTTCAACGAGGATGCCGATCTCGACACAGATTACGTCGTGGTCGAGATCGCCAAGCACATTCTCGGGGAGAACTGGATGGCTGAGTACGTGGCGCGCGCAAACAGCGGCGGCATCGAGCGCGTATTGGTGTAACCCCGTGCGACAGCTCGTGCTGCGCGGCGTCTGACACCGTCGCTCGCTGGCTCGCGCTGCCGATGCGCAACTCGCGTGACTGACGCACCCCGTGCCGGCCGTCGGGGGAGGCCCGCACTGTTCGGCTCAAGCGGCCCGTTCCGGGTGTTCAGCGCGACGGTGCTCTCGAGAATTCAACGCTGCGACCAACCTCCCGCAGGATCGCTACGCACGCAGTCACGAGCCCGTCGAGCGACGCAACTCAGCGCTTCGCTGCCGAGCACGTGCCCAGCCGCTGGCCCGTCGCGTCGATGTGTACTAGCGCCGCCGGAATCGGCACCGGTGAGCCGGTCACTTTCTGATGTACGGTACCTTTGAAGCGGATGCGTTTGCCCGATGCGGCGGGCAGGATCAAGAAATGCTCGTCGAGCTCGGAGACCATCCCGTCCGGCTCGCTAGCCGTGCACGACATCCGCACGGAGTACCCTGAAGCGCTGGTCGTGAGTCGCGGCGCGGTGCACTTAATATTTCCAGGCGGCTTTGGCATCAGTGGCAATTGGGCCAGAGCGCTCCCCGTGATGCAGCGCTTGGCGCTCAGGCTCATCGGAGGAATCGAGCGGCCGCTCATCGTGACCTGCGAGTGATAATGGAATTCCCATAATCCGGGTTGCAGCCGCGTCGGTGGCGGCGGGTTTGCTGCAGCAAGCGCTGGCAGCAGAGCGAGCATACCCCCCCCCCGAGCGCGAGGGTCGTCTTGCGGGTCATTTTCATTCGAATGTCCTCGTGCAGACAGCGATTGGAACTCTCAGGCGCATCGATGCGAGACTCGAAGGATAACGATCGCCGCGATTGCGCGTCCATCATACTCAATACGCTCGCGATCTTGGCCTCTTCAGGGCGGGCCTCACACCGCCCAAACGCACCAGATGATACTTACTCAGGAGCGCGCGTGCCCCGAGAGCGTGGGATCAGACGCCCCGAGAGCCACAGCATCATTGCAGTCCAGTACAGCAGTCCAATCGCAAGACGCGCCGCGATGGAGATCTGCGGTCGAGGCGAGACGAACCCTTCGATCAGACCCGACCCGAGCAACAGCAGCGCACAAGCGACCAGCAACGGACCGATCTGCGCGGCGCGTCGCCGCAGCGCCTCGGTGCGGG
>JBMFWZ010000069.1:0-16788 GCA_049964755.1 Steroidobacteraceae bacterium
CGCTCTTGCGGGGTGATCGGCACGTAGCGGCCGAGCGCCGGGCGGTGGTAGACGGTGCGGGCCTTGACCGCCTCGAGGACTCGAGCGGTGCGTTCTCCGCCGGTGGTGGCCTCCCTCATCGGCCCACCCGGCCCCCGGCGCGCTCTCGACGCTCGGGCGGCGCGGCGCGAACCGGGAAATCGCCGTGCGCGTGGTCGGGCCTGCGGAGAGCCGCAGACTCAACGCCGGTTACCGCGGCAAGGACCAGCCGACCAACGTGCTGTCGTTTCCCGCCGCCGCGCTGCCGCTGGCCGCCGAGGCGACCGCGGTGCCGCTCGGTGACCTCGTCATCTGTGCGCAGGTGGTGCGCGCCGAGGCGCTGGCGCAAGGCAAACCGCTGCAGGCGCACTGGGCGCACCTGGTGGTGCACGGTGCATTGCACCTGCTCGGCTACGATCACGACTGCGAGCCCGATGCGCGTCGCATGGAGCGACGCGAGATCAGCGTGCTGCGCGCGCTTGGGTTCGCCAACCCGTACCGGAGGATCTGATGAATCACCCGGGTGAGACCCGCCAGTGGTTGAAGCGCCTGTGGCGGACTTTCGCCGCCGAGCCGCGCGACCGTCATGATCTGCTGACACTGCTGCGCGAGGCGCGCGAGCGGGGGCTGTTTCAGGCCGATGCGCTGACGATGATCGAGGGCGTGCTCGCGGTCTCTGATCTACACGCGCGCGACGTGATGGTGCCTCGTGCGCAGATGGTGTGCGTGCAGCGCGACGATCCCGTCAAGCGGATCCTGCCGGTCGTGATCGAGTCGGGTCACTCCCGATTTCCGGTGCTCGATGAGGACCGCGACGACATCGCCGGTATCCTGCTCGCGAAGGACTTGCTGCGCTTGTGCAATGACGAGGAGCGTGATCGCTTCGACATTCGCGAGTACATGCGCCCGGCGGTGTTCGTGCCGGAATCGAAGCGGCTCGATGTACTGCTGAAGGAGTTCCGCGGCAATCGCCAGCACATGGCGATCGTCGTCGATGAGTATGGCGGGGTTGCCGGTCTGATCACCATCGAGGACGTCATCGAGCAGATCGTCGGTGAGATCGACGACGAATTCGACGTCGAAGACGATCAGAACATCCGCAAGGAGGCCGATCGGCAGTACCTGGTGCGCGGCGTGACGCGTATCGAGGAGTTCAACGAATATTTCAGCGCGCGCCTGCCCGAGGAGCAGGGGTTCGAAACGGTCGCCGGACTGCTGATGCGTCGTTTCGGTCGGCTGCCGCGCCGCGGCGAGGCCGTGACCATCGAGGGGTTCGAATTTCGCATCACCCGGGCCGACCGGCGCCGCATCGATGCTCTGCGCGTCGTGCTGCCGGCTGGCATGGCCGCGCCGCACGAGCCGGAGTCGGTCGATTGAGCAGTTCGGCGCCGACGGGGTCCGCGGCCGATGTGCGCCGCGACGCCGCACTGCAGCGCGCGGATCATTCCGCGGCGGGACCGCTGTGGCACCACGGGCTCGCACTGTGCGCCGGAGCGATGCTTGCCACGGCGTTCGCGCCGCAGGGCTGGTGGCCGTTCGCCCTGGTGAGTCCTGCGCTGTTGCTGGCGCTGTGGGAGCGTGCCGATGCGCGCCGCGCGGGGTGGCTGGGCTTCTGGTTCGGACTCGGCCTGTTCGCGGTGGGGACCTATTGGCTCTACAACGCCATCCATCTCGATGCCCCGATTTGGCTGGCCCTGCTGGCGACACTCGCGCTGATGGGCCTGATGGCGTCCTATCACGCGCTCACCGGGTACGTGGTGGTGCGATTCTCTCGCAGCGGGCCGCAGCGCTGGCTGCTCGCCGCACCCGGTGCATGGCTGCTCAGCGAATGGCTGCGCGGTTGGCTGCTGTCGGGATTCCCATGGCTGACGCTCGGTTACACGCAAACGGGCACCGTGCTCGCGCACCTGGCGCCGCTCGCCGGGGTGTATGGCATCAGTCTGGTGCTGCTCGCCGGCTCGGGCGCCCTCGTGGCCCTGGTGCTCGGCGCGTGGCGTGTGCGCCTGATCGCCACGGCGGTTCTGCTCGTGCCGTGGCTCGCGGCGGCCGCCCTCGGCGGTACCGCTTGGACGCACCCGTCGGGACCGCCGACCTCGGTGGCCATCGTGCAGGCCAATATTCCCCAGCACGAAAAGTGGCAGAACTCGCATGCCGCGCGGATCCTTGCGCGCTACCGGCGCATGACTGAATCGGCGTTTGGCACGCGCCTGATCGTCTGGCCGGAGTCCGCGCTGCCCGATCTGGTGAACAACCTGTTTCCGTATGTGGCCAGTCTGGATCGGGCCGCCCGCGCACACGGATCGGCGTTGGTCCTCGGGGCACTGCGCGAATCCTCCTCGGGCGATTACTACAACTCGATCCTCGCCCTCGGCCACGAAGCCAGCTGGTACGACAAGGACCATCTGGTGCCGCTGGTGGAGATCATTCCCCTGCCGCGCTTCGTGCGCCGCTGGCTGCGGCAGATGAACCTGCCGTCCTCGAGTTTCACCCGCGGCGGCTCGAACCAAAGGCCGCTGCCGGTGGCCGGTTTGAAGCTCGGCCCGACGGTGTGCTACGAGGTGGCCTACGGTGGCTACATGTTGCACATGCTGCCGCAGGCGGATGTGCTCGTGAACGTCACGGACGATGCCTGGTTCGGCGACAGCTCCGAGCTCGCCCAGCAGTTCCAGATGGCCCGGATGCGCACCCTCGAGGAAGGGCGGTACATGATCGTCGCCACCGACGACGGTATCTCTGGGGTCATCGGGCCGCAGGGACAGATCATCGCCGAGGCCCCGGTCATGCGCTCCACCGTGCTGAAATCCGCAGTCGTGCCCATGAGCGGCATGACGCCCTTCGCCCGGGTCGGCAATGGACTGGCGGTGCTTCTGGCCGCAGCCGCCTTGAGCGCGGCGTTCGCGCTGCGGCGGCTCGGCCTGCGCCGTACAATGCCCCGGTCGTGAGGCGCCACGAGGCGACTTCGGGGCATCCCCCTCCGCTCAAATTTCAGAACACTCAGGCCATTGTCCGATGGAACAGACCTACGATCCGGCGCTCATCGAGCGCGCCGCACAGCAGTATTGGGAAGAGAACGGCACGTTCCGGGCGCGTGAACTGCCCGGTCGGGATAAGTTTTACTGCCTCTCGATGTTCCCCTACCCGTCGGGCCGGCTGCACATGGGGCATGTGCGCAACTACACCATCGGCGACGTCCTCGCCCGCTACATGCGCATGCAGGGACGCAATGTGCTGCAGCCGATGGGTTGGGATGCCTTCGGGCTACCGGCGGAGAACGCGGCGATGGGCAATGGCGTGCCGCCGGCCCGCTGGACGCGCCAGAACATCGAGTACATGCGCCGCCAACTCAAGTCGCTCGGCTTCGGCATCGATTGGAGCCGCGAGCTGGCGACCTGCGATCCGAGCTATTACCGCTGGAATCAGTGGTTGTTCCTGCGCATGCTCGAGAAGGGCATCGCGTATCGTCGGACCGGGGTCGTCAACTGGGATCCGCTCGACCAGACGGTGCTCGCCAACGAACAGGTGATCGAGGGGCGCGGCTGGCGCACCGGCGCGCTCATCGAGAAGCGCGAGATCCCGATGTATTACCTCAATATCACGCGCTATGCCGAGGAGCTGCTCGGGAGCCTCGAGCAGTTGCCGGGCTGGCCGGAGCGCGTGAAGCTGATGCAGTCGAACTGGATCGGCCGCAGCGAGGGCTGCGAGGTCGCGTTCCCGTATGCGCCTGACACGCGCGCGGCGCTCGGTACCGAGGGGACTCTGAAGGTCTTCACCACACGCCTCGATACGCTCTACGGTGTGACCTTCATGGCGGTGGCCGCCGAACACCCGGTGGCGCTCGCTGCCGGCGCCGGCAACGCCGAGCTCGGCGCATTCATCGAGGAATGTCGCCGCGGGAGCGTCATGGAGGCCGACGTCGCCACCCAGGAAAAAAAGGGCATGCGCACCGGACTGCACGTGCTGCATCCTTTCACCGGCGAGCCGATCGAGATCTGGGTCGCCAATTACGTGCTGATGAGCTACGGCGAGGGCGCGGTGATGGGCGTTCCGGCCCACGATGAGCGCGATTTCGAATTCGCCAGCCGCAATGGCATCCGGATCGCCATGGTCGTGCGCTCAGCGAGCGCAGCCTACGAGCGCATCGAGGCGCCTTGGCAGAGTGCCTACGGCGAACACGGCATCACGGTGAACTCCGGGGCGTTCTCCGGGCTCGAGTTCCAGGCCGCGGTCGATGCATTTGCCGCAGAGCTTGAGCGACGCGGCCTCGGCCGCAAGCGCGTGCAGTACCGGCTGCGCGACTGGGGCATCTCGCGCCAGCGCTACTGGGGCTGCCCGATTCCGCTCATCCACTGCGAGCACTGCGGCGAGGTGCCGGTGCCGGATGAGCAGTTGCCGGTGCGTCTGCCGGAGGATCTGGTGCCGGACGGCAGCGGCAACCCGCTCTTGAAATCCGCGGCGTTCTACCGCTGCGAATGCCCGCGCTGCGGGCGCGCGGCGCGCCGCGAAACCGACACCATGGACACGTTCGTCGACTCCTCCTGGTACTACCTGCGCTACGCGTGTGCGGATCAGGACCAGGCCATGGTCGATGCGCGCACCGATTACTGGCTGCCGGTCGATCAGTACATCGGTGGCATCGAGCACGCCATCCTGCACCTGCTGTACTCGCGTTTCTGGACCAAAGTCATGCGCGATCTCGGGCTGGTGCGCTGCGATGAGCCGTTCACCAACCTGCTCACCCAGGGCATGGTGCTCAATCACATCTACTCGACCGTTGGGCACGACGGGCGGCGCCGCTACTACAACCCAGCCGATGTGCGCACGCAACGCGCCGCGGACGGGACTGAGAGCTTCGAGGCTACGGGTCCCGACGGACAGATCGTGCGGGTCGAGTACGGCGGCCTCGGCAAGATGTCCAAGTCCGAGAACAACGGCGTCGATCCCGAGAGTCTGGTGGCCCGCTTCGGGGCCGACACGGCGCGGTTGTTCACCATGTTCGCGGCCCCTCCGGAGCAGACCCTCGAGTGGTCGGACGAGGGCGTGCAGGGCGCCTCGAGATTCCTGCGCCGTCTGTGGAGCGCGGTCTACGAGCACGTCACCGGCGGCCTGCCGCCGCGGCTCGAGGTCGCGCGTCTGGGTCCGGCCCAGCGTGCCCTGCGACGCGCGACGCACCAGGGGCTCGCCAAGGCGACGGATGACATCGGTCGTCGGCGCAATTTCAACACGGCGATCGCCGCTTGCATGGAACTGCTGAATGCGGTCGCGCGCTTCGATGATGCGACGCCGGACGGGCGCGCAGTCCGGCACGAGGCGCTCGAGATCATCACCCTGGTGCTGGCCCCGATCGTCCCACACCTGTGCCACGCGCTGTGGCAGGCGCTCGGGCACGAGCGCGCCGTCGTCGATGAGCCTTGGCCCGAACTCGATCCGGCCGCTCTGGTGCAGGACACGGTCGAGCTCGTCGTGCAGGTCAATGGCAAGTTGCGCGGGCGCATCCAGGTGTCCGCCGGTGCCGATGAGGCGCGGGTGCGCGAAGCGGCACTTGCCGACGAACAGGTCAGCCGGTTCGTCGCCGGTCAGGCGATCCGCAAGGTCATCGTGGTGCCCGGCAAACTCATCAACATCGTGGTCTGAGCCGACGTGAAAAAAGGTCTGCTGCGCCCCTTCACTCTCGCCTGCGTCGCGTTCGCGGCGCTGCTGCTGAGCGGCTGTGGGTTTCATCTGGAAGGGCGCGCCGCGCTGCCGCCCGTGATGCGCCGGCCCTACATCCAGGCGTCCGATCAACAGAGCGACTTCGTGCACAGCTTGCGCCGCGACCTGCTGATCTCCGGGGCGCATCCGGTCCGCGCACGCGCCCGGGCCTCGGCGGTGATCGTGGTGCACGAGACTCGGGTGAAGCGGGTGCTGTCGGTATCGGCCACCAACCGGCCGACCGAGTACGAGGTGGACTACACGGTGCAATTCTCGGTGATTGCCGGTGGCAAGACGCTGCTTAAGAAGCAGATCGTGCGCACTTCGCGCTCCTACACCTTCAGTGAGAACCTGCTCCTCGCCACCGAGCATGAGCAGGCGATTCTCACCGCAGCCATGGGGCGGGAGCTCGCCGACATCGTGATGCGCCGACTCGCCAAGCTGTGACGGGCGAGGTACTGAGGCTCGACAGCGTGGGGCCGGCGAGCGTTGCCGCCTTGTTGGCGCGCTACGGGATGACGCTCGAGCCGTTGGCTGCCGATGCGCCGATCCCCGGTTCCTATTGGGGCGAGTGTGAGGCCGGGCTGCGTGGCTCGCGGCTCTACGCCCGCGCCGACACGCCTCTGCACTCCATCCTGCATGAGGCGTGTCATTTCATTTGCATGTGCTGCGAGCGACGCGGCGCGCTCGACACCAACGCCGGCGGCGACGATGCGGAAGAGTCCGCCGTGTGCTATTTGCAGGTGCTGTTGGCGGATGCGCTGACAGGTGTCGGGCGCGAACGGATGTTCGCCGACATGGACGCCTGGGGCTACAGCTTCCGTCTGGGCAGCGCGCGGGCGTGGTTCGAGCACGACGCACAGGATGCGCGGGCGTGGTTGCGCCATCACGCACTGACCGACGCATCGGACTGCCCTACCGGGCGGTGCCGGGACTGACAGGTCGGTCGGGCAGCGCAGCTCCGTCGCGCCGCACGACTCGGCCGCGTCGCTCAGTAATGCGGCGGGCGTTCCTCTTCTGCCGTGCGCGGCGTGACGTCAGATTCGTACGTCTGCAGTCGTGACGCGAGGGTCCCGATCTGCTCGCGCAGCGCCTCGATGTCACGGTGCTGGCGGAATACGACGTCGCTGAGCTCGGTGTTCGCCCGCTCCAGGAAGGCGATTTTGATCTCGATCTGTTCGATCGCTTGGGCGTTCACGGCGTAGGCATCTCCGGGCCGAAGGGCGAGGCGCATTGCAGCCGTATCGCCCGTGCCCGTCAAGCACAGCGGGTGCGGGCCGCGCCGCCTCGTGGCCGTTCTGAACGGCTCGCCTCGTGAGGCATTGCGTCACGTGCGCTCGTGTCCTGCGGGCCCCCGCGCGGCGGCGGAGGATCGCGGGCGAGGCGCGCGTACATCTTGAAATTTCCCGGTGTGCCGCGCACCTGGCGATACGCCCGCAACAGACCCTCATATGCGAAGCCACTCTTGATCAGGACGCGCTCGGAGCGCCCATGGGTCGCCAGCACCGCCGCCTGGACTCTCTGTAAGCCGAGAGCGGCGTACGACCACCCCGTGACCGCGCCACAGGCCGCTGTGGCGATGCCGCGGCCCCAGTGCGCAGGTGTGCGAGATCGTAGGCGATCTCGGCGGTGCGGTGCTCGAGGCAGATCGTGTGCAACCCCATCGTTCCGAGCAGGTCGCCCTGGCGTTCATCGACGATGGCCAAGCGCAGCGGGGCGGCCGGCTCGCTCGATTCGTATCGGCACAGAAGCGCCGCGAGCGTCTGCGGTCCGCGCAGATCCCAACTCGTGTACTCGATGACCGCAGGGTCTGACAGGTACGCATACCAGGCGGCCAGATCGCCCTGCGCGAGCGGCCGCAGGGCGATGCTCTGCAGCGGGCAGAGCGGCGGATCGGCGAGGATCACGCGCCGATCCCCCGCACCGGGTCTGCGCCCGTTTGCTCAGGCTTTCTTCAGCAGCCGCGTGATCCAGACCAGGATGACCGCGCCGATGAACGCAACGATGATCGAGCCGATCAGGCCGCCGCCGTGCCAGATGCCGAGCACACCGAACAGCCATCCACCCAGCAGAGCACCGAGGATGCCGAGCACGATGTCCATCAGGACCCCGTAGCCGCCGCCTTTCATGACTTTACCGGCGCCCCAGCCGGCGATCAGACCCACAATCAACCAGGAGATGATGCCCATGCTGTCCTCTGTAGAGCGGACGCTCTGTTTTCGTTGAATTGTCGGACCCGCCCGGACGGCCGGTGATCCGACGGGCCGATCGTTCTGCTCCCCGAGTCGAACCGATGATACGCCGCGTTGCGCGGCCTCACAACGCGCGAGCCGCCGGGTGTGGCCGTCGAGTGTCGAGGGCCGCAGGCCTCAGTCGAGTGGCCAGACTTGGATCCGCTCGGGGTCCAGATCGAACCGGCAGGGGGATCCGGCCGGGAGGTCGGCGGCGCATGCCGCACCGATCAACGCATCGCCGAAGCGGATCAGGGCGCGCGGCAGTGGCCCGTCGGTGCGCCGCTCGACGATGCCGCGGTAGCGTCCGCCGGCGTGCAGCCAGATGCGGTCGGCCGGCACGCTCCAGCCGACCCTGCCGTCCGGCAGGGTCGCACCGGGGACCTCCAGTGTTGCAGAGCGGCCGAGGTCGAGCTCGTGTGCTCCGTGACTGAGGGCGGTGTTGACGTCCTCCGCGCCGAGCAGACGGGCGGCCAGTTCATTGACGGGCCGGCGCAGCACTGCGGCGGCCGGTCCGCTCTGCAGTGGCCGACCGTCGGCCAACACCAAGAGGTCATCGGCGAGCAACAGCGCCTCGCCCGGATCGTGGGTCACGAGCAGCGTGACCACTGGGAGCTCACTCTGCAACGCGCGCAATTCTCGGCGCAGCGTTGCACGCAGCGGCGCATCCAGTGCCGAGAACGGCTCATCGAGCAGCAGCAGGTCGGTCGGCCGCACCAGCGCACGGGCGAGCGCGACGCGCTGCTGTTGACCGAGGGAAAGCTGCGCCGGCCGGCGATGCCCGAGCGCGCCGAGACCGAGCCGCTCGAGCCAGTGGTCTGCGAGCGTCGGATCGGCGGCGGCCGGAAAGGCGAGCTGACCGCACACATCCAGATGCGGAAACAATGCATAACTCTGGGGCACGTAACCGATGCGCCGAGCCTCGGGCGGCAATGCGCTCACCTCGCGCGTGCCGATGCGCACCGTGCCGTGCGCACCGCGCTCCAACCCGGCGATCAGTTTCAGTGTGAGTGATTTGCCGGAACCTGAGGGCCCGAGGATCGCGAGGCGGCGTGCCGCGCTCTGCCAGTGCACCGCGAGTGAGAAGCCGTGCAGATGCTTCTCGAAGGCGAACGAGAGGCCCCCCGGCGCGGGCGGTTCGGGTTCGGCGCGCGCTGCCGGTCGCCTCGCGCGGCGCCGCTGCGGTGCCGCCGGCGCGCGCCCCGCGCGGCGAGTGCCGGCCACGGAGCTCAGCGCCATCACCGCGAGGGCCAGGACCAGCGCCGGGAGCAGCACCGGCAGCATCGCCGGCAGACCCTGCTCACCGAACGCCACGTAGGTGTACACCGGCAGCGAGTAGGGATGGTAGGCCACCATCACCGTGGCCCCGAACTCTCCGAAGGCCCGCAGCCAGGCGAGCAGCAGACCGGCCAGCAGCGCCGGGCGTGCCGTCGGCAAGGTCGCGCGCAGAAACACCGCCAGACGGCCGCGGCCGAGCGTCGCTGCGACGTCCTCGATCGCCGGGTCCATGGCTGCAAATGCCGAGCGTGCCGCGATGATGACGAACGGTGCGGAGACGAAGGTTTCGGCGAGCACGATGCCCGCGAAGGAGTCCGTGAGCGCCCCGTGGGCGAGCCGCCCGAGGGGTCCGTGGTAACCGAGCAGGAACAGCAGCAGCACGCCGCTGGCGAGCGGTGGCAGCGCCAGCGGCAGTTGCACGAGCAGGCCGAGGACGCTCATGGCACGCCCAGGGACACGCGCGAGCAGCCAGCCGAGCGGAATGCCGCACAGCGCCGTCAGGGCCGTCGCGGCGCTCGCGCTGGCGAGGGACACGGCGCAGGCGTGTGCCAGTGCGCTGTAATCGACCCCGTTCCAATGGGTCGCGGCGAGCGCCTGCACTCCGGCGAGCAGCGGCGCGAGCAGGTACAACGCCAGCAGTGCGGCGAGCCAGGGCAGGGGGGAGGCGAGCGGCCGCGACACGGGGGCGCACCTAGCCGGGCGGACGTGCCGGCCCGCGGGTGTCACCCCCCGGGCGCGTTCGGCTCATCGGGGCGAGCTGCCGTGCAGGAGCCGGCGCAGCGGGGCCGGTAACGTACGCTCATCGCCGCTGACGACCGGTGCGAACACCCTCAGTCCATGGGCGCGCATCAGCTGACGGCCGACGGGGCCGAGCAGGAACGCGATGAACGCAACGCCCGCGCGCCGATGCGGGGCGTCTCGAACCAGCGCGATGGTATAGAGGGCCTGGGGGGTGAGGTTGGACGGCAGCCGGACGGTGGGAATCCCGGCCGCGGCTGTCTCGGTCGAGTAGAAGAACCCGGCATCGAGCTGCCCGGACTGCAGCCGCCCGAGCAACGTCTCCTCGGGGAGTACCTGGGCGGGGTTCTCCGCCCCTCCGAGCACGCGGTGCGCAAGTCCCGGCAGGTGGTAGCGAATCGCCGCGCGGCGCAGCAGGCGCACCGTGAGCGCCCCTTTCGGGTCGAGTTTCGGGTCGGTGCGGCCCAGCCGCAGACCCGGTTGCTGCAACACCTGGTACCAGGGCCGTGAGCGCCACAGCGGGGCGAACCGGCTCTGCGGGTTGTAGCCGATCACCAGCGGTGAGCGGGCGAAGGTGAGGTAGGCACTGATCCAGTGACCCTGACGCCGGCCCATCAGGCGCGCATTGATCGCCGGTGCGGCGCTGATGAACACATCGGCGCGCCGCAACCGGGCGGCGATCTCGTTGGCCAGCAGCTTCGACCCACCGGCGTAGCCGCGGAAACGATCCCCGCTCGCCCGATCGAAGGCCGGGCCGACCGCCTGCTCCATGAGCGTGACCAGGGAGCCGGCGTAGAGCACATTGACGTCGGTTCCGGCGTGCGCCGGTGCGGTGGCGCCGAGGACTGCGCCGAGCAGCGCGGCCGCCGCGCCGAGTGCCCGCCGCGGCGCGGGCGTGGCGCGCCCTTGCCCGGGGCGGGCGGACCCGAACCGCCGGGCGCGCTGTGCGAGGGTGAGACTCATGGGGGAGGATCGTACCGCACTGTCCGCTGCACCCGTCCGCTCAGCCGAACCGGTCGGTGGCACTGACCAGTTCGTGCAGGTTGCCGGGCTCGAACGCGGAATGACCGGCATCGGGCACGATGCGCAGGTCCGCCTCCGGCCAGGCCCGGTGCAGATCCCAGGCACTGCGCATCGGGCAGACCACGTCGTAGCGGCCCTGGACGATCACCGCCGGGATGTGCCGGATCCGCCCGATGTCCTCGAGCAGCTGCGCATCGCTGCGGAAGAATCCGCCGTGGACGAAATAGTGACACTCGATGCGGGCGAACGCCTCGGCATAGGCGCCCGCGGCGAATTTCGCGACGTACTGTTCCGAGGTGCGCAGATGACTCGTGGCGCCCTCCCAGCCCGACCAGGCTTGCGCGGCGCGTGAGCGCACGGCCGGATCCTCGCTGGTGAGGCGGGCGTAGTAGGCGCGCATCAGCTCGGAGCGCTCGGCCGGCGGGATCGGCTCGAGGTACTGTTCCCACAGGTCCGGGAACAGCGCTGCGGCGCCGCCGCTGTTCTGGTAGAACCACTCGAGCTCCCAGCGGCGCAGCATGAAAATGCCGCGCAGCACCAGCTCCGTGACCCGCATCGGGTGCGTCTGCGCGTAGGCGAGCGCTAGCGTCGAGCCCCACGAGCCGCCGAACACCAGCCAGCGCTCGATGCCGAGGTGCTCGCGCAGCCGCTCGATGTCCGCGACCAGATCCCAGGTGGTGTTCTCTCGAAGCTCCGCGTGCGGCCGGCTCTTGCCGCAGCCGCGCTGATCGAACAGCACGATGCGATAGCGTGCCGGATCGAAGAACCGGCGCATCTTCGGGTCGGTGCCGCCGCCCGGACCGCCGTGCAGGAAGACGGCCGGTTTGCCCTGCGGGTTGCCGCTCTCCTCGAAGTAGATCTCGTGCAGGTCCGAGACGCGCAGTCGGCCCGTGCGGTAGGTCTTCACGGGCGGATAGAGCCGGCGGCGCGCGCCGGCGGGTCGTTGAGCACTCATCATGATGCGTTTCAGCGTAGCAGATCGGTGCGGGCAGGCCCAAGATTGCCCGCTTGTGTCGGCGGTGCCCCGGTTATAATCCGAAGTTCCTGCCGTGCGCGACGCTCTCGCTTGAAACTCACCTCTGACAGCCTCGAGGCTCACCTTGCGCAAAAGGTGCTGCCGGCGTACCTGATCTCCGGCGACGAGCCACTGCTCGCCGCGCAGGCCGCCGATGCGGTGCGCGCGCGGGCGCGCGCCGCGGGCTTCACCGAGCGCGAGGTGCATTTCATTGAGCGGGCCGCAGACTGGGAGGGAGTGCGCGCCGCGGCGGGCACGCTGTCGCTGTTCGGCTCACGCCGGGTGCTCGAGGTGCGGCTCGCGAGTGCACGCCCGGGCGTGGCCGGCGCAGCGGTGCTGGTGATGCTGCTCGAGCGAGCCGATCCTGACACGGTGCTGCTGATCCTCACCCCGCGGCTCGATCGGGATGCCCAGTCGGCCAAGTGGGTCCAGGCGGCCGAGCAGCACGGCGCGTGGCTCCCGGTCTGGCCGGTGGAGCCGGGCAAGTTCATCCCCTGGCTGCGCGCGCGCAGCCAGCGGCTCGGCCTCTCGCTCGATGCGCAGGCGCTCGAGCTGCTCGCCGCGCGCACCGAGGGCAATCTGCTCGCCGCTCATCAGGAACTCGAGAAGCTCCAGCTGCTCGGGGCCGGTGCGGGCGAGGCCGGGGCGCTCGCGGCGCTCGCCGACAGCGCCCGCTTCGATGTGTTCCGGTTGTCCGAGGCCGCGCTCGCCGGGGACCCCGGCCGCTCATTGCGTGTGCTCGCCGGACTGCGTGCCGAGGGCACCGAGCCGACGCTGGTGCTCTGGGCCCTGACCAAGGCACTGCGGGATCTGGCCGGGGCGCTGACCCGCCCGGGCGGTGGTGCTCGCAGCTGGCAGCGGCCCAGTGCCGGGCTCGATGCGGCGGTGCGCCGCGCCGGTCGGCTCTCCCTGCGCGCGCTGATCGTGCGCGCCGCGAGAGCCGACCGCATGATCAAGGGACGGCTGCGCGGTGACCCCTGGGACGAGATGGCGCTGCTGGCAGCCGATCTGTGTGCGCGACCGGCGGTGCCGGCCCCGCGATCCATGTTCAAATAGCGCCCGGAGGGCCGTGCGCCGCGCGGCCGAGTGCACGGAAAACCATGCCACCCATCGGATTGTTCGGCGGTACCTTCGACCCCATTCATTACGGACACCTGCGCACGGCATTCGAGCTGCGCCAGCTGCTGCGGCTCACCGAGGTGCGGTTCCTGCCCACCGGCAATCCGCCACATCGTGAGCAGACCATCGCCAACGCCGAGCTGCGCCTGCGCATGGTGCGAGCGGCGGTCGCCGGCGAGCCGGCCTTCACCGTCGATGACCGCGAGATGCGTCGCAGCGGCGTGTCGTACTCGGTGGATACTCTGGCGGAGTTGCGCGCCGAACATCCGCGCCGCTCGCTGTGCCTGCTGCTCGGCATGGATGCGTTTCTCGGACTGCCCCACTGGCACCGCTGGCGGGAGCTGCTCGCGTTGGCGCACGTCGTGGTGGCCCACCGGCCCGGCTGGAAGGCGCCGACCCACGGCCCGCTCGGCGAGGTCATGGTTGATCACGGCACAGGCGCGATCGGCGACCTGCACGAGCAGCCCGCCGGCAAGGTCTACATCCATGCCGTGACGCAGCTCGAGATCTCCTCAACCGAACTGCGTCAGCTGATTCTTGCCGGTCGCGATCCGCGCTACCTCGTACCGGATGAGGTGCGCCGTCTTCTGCTCGACACCCAGTGCTATTCTCCGCAAACATGACTACCCGAACTCCCGCGCGCCGCAATAAGACACCCCGATCACGCGCCCGCGCCAAGGGCGCCGCAGCGCTGCTGCGAGTCGTGCTCAGCGCGCTCGAAGACATGAAGGCCGTCAACCTGAAGGTCATCGACGTGCGCGGTTTGACGGACGTCGCCGACACTCTCGTGATCGCTTCCGGCACCTCCGACCGGCACGTTCGTTCGCTCGCCGAGAATGTGGTGGCACAGGCCAAGGCGAACGGCGTGCGTCCACTCGGCATGGAGGGCGAGCACGAGGGCGAATGGGTCCTGGTGGACCTGCAGGACATCGTCGTGCACGTGATGCTGCCGCGGGTGCGCGAGTTCTATGCTCTGGAGCGGCTCTGGGAAGCCGGTCCGGCGGCCGAGACCCCCGCACACACGGCCAGCCATCCGTAGCGGCCCTCCAGGGCGCTCGCCATGCGCGCGCGGCTGATCGCCGTCGGAACCCGTCCGCCGGCCTGGGTGACCCAGGGGTACGAGGACTATGTGCGCCGACTCGGTCCGCAGCTGAAGCTCGCGCTGGTGCAGATCGATCCTGGCCGGCGCAGCGCCGGCCAGGATCCGCACCGCGCCATCGAGACCGAGGGCCGCAAGATGCTCGCGGCGCTGCATGCCGGGGAGTTCGTGGTCGCGCTCGATGAGCGCGGCCGGCAGATGCCGACGCGCCCGTTCGCCGAGTGGCTCTCCGCGCGCCTGCACGCCGGGCAGGATCTCGCGTTCCTGATCGGCGGCCCGGACGGATTGGCGCCCGAGGTGCGTGCGCGGGCCGACCTGCTGCTGTCGCTCTCGGCGCTCACCCTGCCGCATGCCCTCGTGCGGGTCGTGCTCGCCGAGCAGCTGTACCGGGCACTTAGCATCTTGGCTCATCACCCGTATCATCGGGACGGATGACCTCAGAGCCCACCCCAGCGCTTGTGTGCCTCGCCTCCGCCTCGCCGCGACGGCGCGATCTGCTGTGGCAGATCGGCGTGCCACACAAGGCGGTGCCGGCGAATCTCGATGAGCAACCGCTGCCCGGGGAGTCTGCACACGATTACGTCGAGCGGCTGGCGGTGGAAAAGGCGATCGCGGTGCGCAATCGCGGGGAGCGCCTGCCGGTGCTGGCGGCCGATACGGCGGTGGTGCTCGATGGGGTCGTGTTCGGTAAACCCGTCGACCACGCCGATGCGCTGGCGATGCTGGCTCGGCTCTCCGGCCGGGTCCATCAGGTGCTCACCGCCGTGGCGCTCGCGAGCGATCACAGCGTCGAGGTGCGCGTCTGCGCCAGCTCGGTGCGATTGCGCGAACTGACGCTGGCGGAACGCGAAGCGTACTGGCAAACCGGCGAGCCGCGCGACAAGGCCGGCGGCTATGCCATCCAGGGCTACGGTGCAGTGTTCATCGAGTCGCTCTCGGGCAGCTACTCGGGAGTGGTCGGATTGCCGCTCGCGCAGACGGCCGAGCTGCTGCGCGCCGCCGGCATCGCCGTCTGGCAGGGCAGTCGCGCTTGAGGGAGATCCTGATCAACGTTGGGCCGCGCGAGACCCGTGCCGCGCTCATCGAAGAGGGCATCGTCCAGGAGGTTTTCATTGAGCGCGCCAGCCGCCGCCGACTGGTGAGCAACCTATACAAGGGCCGCGTGATGCGCGTACTGCCCGGCATGCAAGCGGCCTTCCTCGACATCGGGCTCGAACGCACGGCGTTTTTGCACGTCGATGACATCGTCAGCCCGCCGCTCGAGGAGGGCGAGCCGGCGCCGTCTGGCGCGACCGCCGAAATCGACGTGCGCCGGCTCCTCAGTCCGGGTGATGAGCTGCTGGTGCAGGTGATCAAGGATCCGATCGGCACCAAGGGGGCGCGCCTGACGACCTTCATCACCTTGCCGGCGCGCTATCTGGTGTACCTGCCGCAGGGCGAGGGCGTGGGCGTGTCGGCCAAGATCGAGGAGGAGGACGAGCGCCTGCGGCTGAAGACGCTGCTCGGGCAGCTACGCCCGGCCGCCGGCGGGTTCATCCTGCGCACTGCCGCGCAGGGTGCCACCGCCGAGGGGCTACGCGAGGACATCGAGTACCTCGAGCGTCTCTGGCGGCACGTGCGCCAGCGCTCGCTGGCCTCGGCACCCGGTGCGGTGGTGCACGAGGATCTGCCGCTCGCGCTGCGCCTGCTGCGCGATGAGCTCTCGCGGGGCGTTGATGTGGTGCGGGTCGATTCGGCCGAGACCCTCGCGCGCATGCGCGAGTTTGCCGACGAGTTCATCCCGGGGGTCGCGGCGCGGCTGGAACTGTATGGCGGGCCGCGGCCGATTTTTGATCTACACGGCGTCGAGGCGGAAATCGGCCGCGCGCTCGAGCGCCGGGTGATGCTGCGCTCGGGCGGACACCTGGTCATCGAGCAGACCGAGGCGATGACCACGATCGATGTGAACACCGGGGGCTATGTCGGGCACCGTAACCTGGAGGAGACGAGCTTCCGGACCAACCTCGAGGCGGCCGAGGCGATCGGCCGACAGCTGCGCCTGCGCAACCTCGGCGGGATCATCATCATCGATTTCATCGACATGCACGCCGAGTCGCATCGGCGCCAGATCCTCTCCGCCCTCGAGCGCTCCCTCGCCGGCGATCGGGCGCAGAGCCGCATCGTCAGCCTCTCCCCGCTCGGACTGGTGGAGATGACCCGCAAGCGCACCCGCGAGAGCCTCTCGCACCTGCTGTGCGAGCCCTGTCCGGCCTGCGAGGGGCGCGGTTTCGTCAAGACTTCCGAGACGGTGTGCCACGAGATTTTCCGTGAGCTGCAGCGTCAGGAGAGCCTCGGGGATGTGCTGGTGCTGGCGCATCCGGCGGTCGTCGACCGGCTGCTCGAGGCGGAGTCCGCCACGCTCGGGGCGCTGCGCAGCGCTGGCGGGCGCGCCGTGCGGTTGCAGGTCGAGGCGCTCTACGGCATCGACCAATTCGACGTCGTGGCGCTGTAAGGCGCCTGCGCGGCCGACGGAGTACGCTTCGGGTATGAGCACGGTGGCGGCCATCCAGATGACCTCGGGCGCTGTGGTCGAGGCGCAC
>JBMFWZ010000070.1:0-16562 GCA_049964755.1 Steroidobacteraceae bacterium
CGCTGGGCGGCGGCCATCACCTCGTCGCGGCGCGCGTCCTCGAGCGCGATCGGACGGCCCTGCTCGTCCCGCCCCTCGGCGTAGCGGGCCCAGCTCGCCACGATCGCGACGGCGCGGGCGATCGGCCGGCCCGCCGGTGCGTCGCCGTGACGGATCGCCATCGAGAGCGCCACACTGATCAGCGCCGGCATCAGCAGCGGCCCAATCACCAGCGTCGTGAACAGTGAGCGGCGATCGCGCAGCGTCTCGCGAATCTCTTTGCGAAAGACGCGCCAGATCGCTCTCATGCGGGCCGCTCCGACGCACCCAGACCGGCCAGGCGCACGAACGCCTCCTCGAGCGAGGCGGTCCCGGCACGCTCCTGCAGCTCCTGCGGCGCCGCCTGCGCGATGACGGTGCCGCCGGCGATGATGATGAGCTCATCGCACAACGCGGCGACCTCCTGCATGACATGGCTGCAGAAGAGGATGCAGTGCCCCTCGGCGCGCAACTCGGCGAGCAGCCGCCGCAAGGTGCGCACCGCGATCACATCGAGGCCGTTGGTGGGCTCATCGAGCAGCACGTTGCGCGGCTGGTGCACGAGCGCCCGGGCGAGCGCGGTCTTGACGCGCTCGCCTTGCGAGAAGCCTTTCGCCAGCCGATCGGCGAACGACTGCATCTCCAGCCGCTCGACCAGTTCGACCGTGCGCGCTCGGCGCACGCTGCGCGTCAGTCCGTGCAGGGTGCCGAAATACTCGATGTTCTCGCGCGCCGTCAGGTTCGGATAGAGGCCCGCGCCGTGCGGCAGCACACCCATACGCCGCCGTGCCTTGAGAGGATCGTTCCGGATGCTGATGCCGTCGACCCAGGCATCGCCGTCGTCCGGGGTGAACACCGTGTAGAGCATGCGCAGCGTGGTCGACTTACCGGCGCCGTTCGGTCCGAGCAGCCCGGTGATCCGCCCATCGGCGGCGTGCAACGTCACGCGGTCGACCGCAGTTACGGTCCCGAAGCGCTTCACCAGCGCGCGCGCCTCGATCATGGTCCCGGCCCGTTCAAGGTCAGAAAGAACGGCGGCGGGCGCAGCCGGCCGATGCAGCGGGTGCTCAGGCCCTTGACCGAGTCGCGCGTGATGAAGCGAGCCATCAGCCGACCGACGCACGGATCGAGCAGTTGCCCGTGCCCGAACCCCCGCACCACCAGATCGAGGCTGTGCGGATAACCGCGCGCCGCCTCGGCGGCGTAGCGCGGCGGGGTGATCGGATCGTTGCTGCCGGAGAGCAACAGCACCGGCACGTTCGAATGCAGTGGCGCGTGGAAGTCGGCCGCGACCGGCCCGCGGGGCCAGAGCTTGCAGACCGTCGTCAGATCCCGCAGCGGCGCGAGACCGAGAAAGGTGCGGCGCAGTGCGGCCCGCTCGCGGGCGCTCACCTGGTAGAACGGCACGTCCTCGGAGCAGACCACGGTGTTGTTCATGCCCGCGGCGACGGCGCCACTGTAGAGCCGATCGATGAGCAGGAACTGACCGGCGAGCGGCGCATAGTTCCCCGCCGCCGCCGCGTTGAGATCGAGCGGCAGCAGCGCAGCGAGCGCCGGGGTGTAGCTGGCGAGCCTGAGCACCTCGCCCAACTGGTCGCTCGTCATGCGCAGGCGAACCGGTGTGCCGCGGGTCGGGTCCGGCACGCTGAGCGTGACCGGGTGCGCGGTGAGCGCGGCGCGCACGCGTCGGTAGTCCGCGAGCGGATCGCCGAAACGGGCGTGGCAGGTCGGCTGCGCGGCGCATTCGCCGAGAATCCGCCGTACCGCCCGCTGTGCGCTGAGGGCGGCGAGGGCACCGATGGGCAGCTGCGGCGGCACCACGCCATCGAGAATCATGGCGCGCACCCGCTGCGGGAAGCGGCGCAGATACTCCTGCGCCACCACGGTGCCGTAGGAGGAACCGTACAGATCGATCCGGCGGTACCCGAGCGCGGCACGCACCCGCTCGAGGTCCCCGACCGCCAGCTCCGTCGTGTAAAAGCGCACGTGCGCGTGGGTGCGCAGGTGGCGCAGACAGCGTTCGGTCTCCGCGGCGATCAGCGCCTGCGTGGACGGACCGTGCACACCGTGCCCCGCTCCTCGCCGCCGTGGACAGACCAGGGCGTTCGAGCCGCCCGTACCGCGCTGATCGACGAGCACGATGTCCCGATCACGATGAATCCACGCGAACGCGCCGGCCACGCCGGCGTAAAAAGTGCTGGCGGCCTCCCCAGGGCCCCCGGCCAGGACGAACAATGGATCGGGCCGCGCCACGGTACTCACCGCCTTCACCACGGCCACGGCGAGGCGGATCTGCCGGCCGTGCGGGTCGGCCGGGTTCTCCGCCACCGCCAGATGGCCGCACTCGGCCTTGACCAGCTGCAGCCCGCCGCTCGAACGCAGCTCGCAGGGGGCGAGCGGCAGCCGCGGCGCAGGCGCAGCGTGGCCGGCGGGACTCGCCGCGAGCAGCATCAGCGCCAGGATCGGGACTGCGGGTCGCCTCACGGTGAGGGATGATAAAGCAAGGGCGGCGTCTGCGCCGTTTGGGCCGTACCGAGGCCTGCACTACACTATGCGGATGCGATTCACCCATCCGTTCGAGATCATCGTGATCGGTGGCGGCCATGCCGGCACCGAGGCGTCCCTGGCGGCCGCGCGCATGGGCGCGCGCACGCTGCTGCTGACGCAGAACATCGAAACGCTCGGACAGATGAGCTGCAATCCGGCCATCGGTGGCATCGGCAAAGGCCACCTCGTGCGAGAGATCGATGCGCTCGGCGGGGCAATGGGCCGGGCCGCCGATCGGGCCGGCATCCAGTTCCGTACCCTCAACAGCAGCAAAGGTCCGGCGGTACGCGCCACCCGGGCGCAGGCCGACCGGCAGCTGTACAAGCAGGCCATCCGCTCGATCCTCGAGGCCGAGCAGAACCTCGTGGTGTTCCAGCAGGAAGTGGCCGACCTGGTGGTGGAGGCCGATCGGGTGTGCGGTGTCGTCACCGTGACCGGCATCGTGTTCGAGGCGCCGCGGGTCGTGCTGACCGTGGGTACCTTTCTCGGCGGGCGAATCCACGTCGGACTCGACCACTACGCCGGCGGACGGGCGGGCGACCCGCCCTCGAACCGGCTCGCCGCGCGGCTGCGCGAGTTGCCGCTGCGGGTCGGGCGGCTGAAGACCGGCACGCCGCCGCGCCTGGATGGCAGATCGCTCGATTACGGCGCAATGAGCGTGCAGGACAGCGACGATCCGCTGCCGGTGTTCTCCTTCCTCGGCCGGCCGCAGGACCACCCGCTCCAGGTGTCCTGCCACATCACGCACACCACCGAACGGACGCACGAGATCATTCGCGCCGCCACCGACCGCTCGCCGATGTTCACCGGCGCGATCGAGGGCGTCGGGCCACGCTACTGCCCCTCGATCGAGGACAAGGTCGTGCGCTTCGCCGAGCGCAGTGCGCACCAGATCTTCGTCGAGCCGGAAGGCTTGGGCACGCATGAGATCTACCCCAACGGCATCTCCACGAGCCTGCCGTTCGATGTGCAGGTGGCGCTGGTGCACAGCATTCCGGGCTTCGAGCGAGCGCACCTGACCCGCCCCGGCTATGCGATCGAGTACGACTATTTCGACCCGCGGGACCTGCGCCCCTCGCTCGAGACGCGCCCGCTGCAGGGGTTGTATTTTGCCGGGCAGATCAACGGGACCACCGGCTACGAGGAGGCCGCCGCGCAGGGCCTGCTCGCCGGCATCAACGCCGCGCTCGCGGTACGCGGTCAGTCCCCCTGGCAGCCCCAGCGCAGCGAGGGGTACCTCGGCGTACTGGTCGATGATCTGGTGACCCGTGGCACGCGCGAACCGTACCGGATGTTCACCAGCCGCGCCGAGCACCGATTGCTGCTGCGCGAAGACAACGCCGATGAGCGCCTGACGCCCATCGGGCGGCGCCTGGGCCTGATCGATGATGCGCGCTGGCAGGTGTTCGAAACCAAACAACGGCGCGTCGAACACGAGGTCCGCCGGCTGCGGGCCCTGCGCATTCATCCGCACTCTCTCGATGGTGCTTGGTGCGAACGCGTGCTCGGCGCACCGCTCAGCCGAGATGTGTCGGCCTTCGAGCTGCTGCGCCGCCCCGAGGTGCGCTACGAGGCGCTGATCGAGATCGCCGGCGGACCGGCGGCAGAGAGTTGCGAGGCCGAGCGCGACGAGCGCATCCTCGCGCAACTGCCCGCCCAGGTCGAGGCGCTCGCCAAGTACGCCGGCTACATCGAGCGGCAGCAGGACGAAATCGATCGTCAGCGCCGCAACGAGGAGACCCGTTTGCCCGAAGATATCGATTACGCCGAGGTGCGCGGACTGTCGCACGAGGTCCGCGCCCGGCTGTGCGAGGGTCGACCCGCCACGCTGGGCCAGGCCGGCCGCCTGCCAGGCGTGACACCGGCGGCCGTGACGTTGCTGCTGGTACATCTGAAGAAGCGCGCGCTGGCCGCCGGAACGCGCGTCGCATGAGCACTTTCGTCAGCCGCCTGCGGGACAGTTGGGCGCGCAACGACTCGCTGGTCTGCGTCGGACTCGACCCGGAGATCGAGCGTTTTCCCGAGCACATCGCCGCGCACGCCTCGCCGATCTTCCAGTTCAACAAGGCGATCATCGATGCCACCGCCGATCTGGTCTGTGCCTACAAGCCGCAGTTCGCGCACTACGCGGCCTACGAGGCCGAGGACCAGCTGCAACGCACCATCGAGTACATCCACGAGACGCACCCCGACATTCCGGTGATCCTCGATTCCAAGCGCGCCGATGTGGGCAATACCGCCGAGCGCTATGCGAACGAGGCGTTCGAGCGCTACGGCGCCGATGCGGTCACCGTCAATCCCTACCTCGGCGGGGACTCGCTCGAGCCGTTTCTCAAACATGCCGATCGCGGCGTGATCGTGCTGTGCCGCACATCGAACCCCGGGGCGCGTGACCTGCAGGACCTCACGGTCGATGCTGCAGGACGGCGCCTCTATCACGTGGTGGCCGACCTCGCGGCGCAACACTGGAACACCCGCGGCAATTGCCTCCTCGTGGTCGGCGCCACCTACCCACAGGAACTCGCCGAAGTGCGCCGCATCGTCGGGGAGATGCCGCTGCTGGTGCCGGGCGTCGGCGCCCAGGGCGGCGACGTTGCCGCCGCGGTGCGCAGCGGCCAGACTGCAGCCGGCACGGGATTGCTCATCAGCTCGTCCCGCGGAATTCTCTACGCATCACGGGGCGAGGACTTCGCGATCGCGGCGCGCATGGCCACCGAACGGCTGCGCAGCCAGATCAACGAACACCGACTGCGTCCGGCTCGCTGAGCAGTCATGAACGCAAGATGGGCCTGCGGTCCGGTCGTTACGCTCGTGCTGGCGGCCCTCGGCGGCTGTGCGCCACATCACGGCGGTCCGGCCGTCGGGCACGGCGAGACAAACATCCTGCTGCGCGGACTGGATCTCGAACCGGATTCCCTTGATCCGCAGAAGGCCCGATCCGTCGAGGCTCAACGCGTGCTGCGCGATCTGTGCGAGGGTCTGACCACCCTGAACCGCCACGGCCGCCCCGCCCCCGGCATCGCCACGAGTTGGACGGTGAGTCCCGACGGCAAAACGTACACGTTCACGTTGCGCCGCGACGCGCGCTGGTCGACGGGCGCACCGGTCGTCGCGGCGGATTTCGTCGACGGACTCCGCCGCCTGGTCGATCCGCACACCGCGTCAGCTTACGCGGCGGTGGTGAGCGTCATCCGCAACGCGCCGGCCATCATCTCCGGCCGCCTGCCACCGCAAGATCTCGGCGTGTCGGCTCCGTCGGCGCATACCGTCGTGATCCGGCTGCGTACGCCTGCGCAGTATCTGCCTGCATTGCTCGCACACCCGACCACCTGCCCGGTCGACCCAGCGCTGCTGAAGCGTTACGGCGACACCTACTCGCAGCCCCGCCACATGCCTTCCGACGGTGCGTTCATCTTGACGCAGTGGGTGCACGGGTCATACATCGAGCTGACTCGCAATCCAGATTACTGGCGCAACAGTCAGACCCGCCTCGCCGGCGTGCGCTACGTGATCGCCACCGATGAGAACGCCGAACTCGAAATGTATCGGGCCGGCGAGCTCGACATCATGGACGTCGTGCCGCGCGCCGAGATCGGCTGGATCCACGCGCATCTGGGCGGCCAGTTGCACGTTGCACCGCAGCTCGGCACCTACTACTACGGCTTCAACCTGAGGCGTGCACCCTTCAAGGGCGAGCGAGGACTGCGCCGCGCGCTGGCGCTGGTCATCCAGCGCCAGCGCCTCACTCGGGACGTGCTGCGCACCGGCGAGCAGCCCGCCTACAGCTGGGTGCCCCCGGGCACCGCCGGCTACCGGACGCAGGCGCCCGCCTGGAGCCACCAGAGCCTCGCTGCACGCATCGCCGAGGCGCGCCGCCTGTATGCGGCGGCGGGCTATTCAGCTACCCATCCGCTGCGATTCACGCTGCAGTACAACACCGGGGAGATTCATCAGGACCTGGCGCTCGCGATCGCCTCCATGTGGCGCTCGGCGCTCGGCGTGCGGGTGCGCCTGGTGCGCGAGGACTTCAGCACACTGATGCACAACATCAGCAGCGGCGAGGCCACGATGTTTCGCTCGAGTTGGGAGGCGGACTACAACGATCCGTATACTTTTGCGCAGTACTTCAAGAGCGATTTCGGCATCAACATGCCGCACTATGACGATCCGGCGTACGATCGATTGGTCGATCGCGCCGAAGCGACGCTCGATCCGGCCCAGCGCGCCGCGCTGCTCGAGCGTGCCGAGCGGTTGATGCTGCACGATCAGCCGATCATCCCGCTGTACTTCTACGTCAGCAAACACCTGGTCAAGCCGCGCGTCACCGGCTGGTACGACAACCCCATGGATGTCACCTACAGCCGCAAGCTCGGCCTGCGCGACCCATCGCCCTGAGCGATCCGACCGACGCTGTGCGCGTGATCACTTTCGCCAGTAGGTGCGCGTGAACAGCACGATGACGCTGAAGATCTCCAGCCGCCCGAGCAGCATCGCGGTCGTGCAGATCCAGATCTGCGGCTCGGTGAGCGCATGCAGGTTCCACTGTGCGTGCCCGGGCAATCCGTAGGCCGTATTGTTGATCGACGCGACGGTCACGCGGAATGCCGAATCGAAGCCCATGCCAGTGAGCAGCATGGCGAACACGAGCAACGCGACCGCCATGAAATAGAGGAAGATGAAGGCGAGGATGCCGTCGGTGGCCCGCTCGGGAATCGGTCGCCGGCCGACGCGCACCGGTGCAACGGCGCTCGGGTGCACCAAGAGTTTCAGTTCCCGCTCCGCCTGGCGCGCCAGCACCAGCGTGCGAAACATCTTGATGCCACCGCCCGTGGTGCCGGTGCTGCAGACGATGCCGGAGAGAAACAGCATCCAGATGGGGATAAACACCGGCCAAGCGTGAAACCCACCGCGGCCGACCGACACCCACCCGGTGGTCGTCGCCATCGAAATCACATTGAACGCCGAGTAGCGCAGCGCGGTGTTGAAATTTGAATAAATCCCGTCGACGAACAGCAGCAGAGTCACGCCGATGACACTCAGCGACAGCACGATTGCCATCGCCTTGAATTCCGGGTCATTGCGGTAGGGCTTGAGCGTCAGTCGTCGCAGCGCAACGAAATGGCGCGTGAAATTCATCGATGCGGCGAGCATCAACACCATCAGCACCACTTCCACGGCCGGGGAGTGGAAGTAGGCGATGCTGGCGTCATGCGTGGAGAACCCGCCGAGCGAAACCGCCGAGAACGCATGGCAGATCGCGTCGAACCACGTCATGCCGCTGACCCGCAGTGCAAAAATGCCCGCCGCGGTGAGCAGCACGTATACCAGCCACACCGAACGGGCGGCCTCGGTGATGCGCGGCTCGAGCTTCTGGTCCTTCACCGGCCCGGGCGCATCGGCCTTGTACAACTGCATGCCGCCGATGCCGAGCAGTGGCATCACGCCCATGGCCACCACGATCACCGCCAGGCCACCGACCCAGATGAGCGTGCAGCGCCAGAAGTTCAGCGATGGTGCGAGCGAATCGAGCCCCGTGAACACCGTCGACCCGGTGGTGGTCAGACCCGACATCGTCTCAAATAGCGCACGGGCAAACGTGAGCCCCGGCATGGCCATCAGCAACGGCAGCGTCGCAACGGCCGCGAGCAGGATCCAGCCGACCGTCACCAGCATGAATCCGTCGCGTGGCTTCAGCTCGCGGCGATACTTGTAGGTCAGGGCCGCCATTCCGAGTCCAACCGTCGTGGTCAGCGCCGCGCACACCAGGAACGTCGACCACAGTCCATCGCCCGTGGCGAGCGAGCATCCGATCGGCAGCGCATAGACCAGACCGAAGGCGGCCAGGATCAACCCGAGGAAATAGATGATGCCGAGCATGGGCGGGCGATCAGGGTGCCGCCCGCATCAACAGGCGCTCCACCGATTCGATGTGGCGCCGATCGGCGAGAAAGAGAATGAGGTGATCGTTGGCCTGGATCTGTGTGTCATGGTGCGCCATCAGCACCTGCTCACCGCGCACGATGGCGCCGATCGAAGCGCCGTCGGGCAGTTCGATGTCCCGCACGGTCCGGCCGATCACACGCGAGGTCTGCGCCTCGCCCCGAGCCACCGCCTCGATGGCCTCGGCGGCGCCGCGCCTCAGCGCGTGCACTCGCACGACCTCACCGCGGCGCACGTGGGCGAGCAGAGTTCCGATCGTAATCGTTTGTGGAGTCACCGCGACGTCGATGCTGCCGCTCTCGATCAGATCGGCATAGGACGAGGCGTTCACCAACGCCATGACGCGACGTGCGCCGAGTCGCTTGGCAAGCATGGCCGAGAGAATATTGGTCTCCTCGGAGTTGGTGATCGCCGCGAACACATCGGTGCTGTCGATGTTCTCCTCGATCAGCAGTTCTTCATCGGCCGCGTCTCCGGAGAGCACGATGGTGTTCTCCAGCTGCTCGGAGATCAGCTGGGCACGCCGCGGGTCGTGCTCGATGAGCTTGACCTGCGCGCCGCGCTCCAAAGAGCGCGCCAGCCGCTGACCGATGTTGCCCCCGCCGGCAATCAGAACGCGCCGCACACTCGAATCCTCACGCCGCAGCGCACCAATCACGCTGTGCACGTTTTCGCTTGCGGCGAGGAAGAAGACTTCATCGCACGCCTCGATGAGTGAATCGCCCTGCGGTGGCACCAGCCTGCCGGCGCGATAGATCGCCACCACCCGCGTCTGGATCGGTCCGAGAAGCTCCGGGATCTCCCGCAGGCTGTGCCCGACCAGCAGCCCGCCGGGCTCGGCGCGCGCTCCGACGAGACGCACTTTACCGGCGGCGAATTCGAGCAGCTGGAATGCGCCAGGATGGTGAATGAGCCGCTCGAGGTATTCGGTGACGAGCTGCTCGGGACTGATGAACACATCGACCGGGATCGCCGTTTCACTGAACAGCTCCGGCCGAGAGGTGTATTCCGCGGAGCGAATGCGCGCGATCTTCGTCGGCGTGCGGAACAGGCGGTACGCGACTTCGCACGCCATCATGTTCACTTCATCGCTATTGGTCAGCGCGACGAGCAGGTCCGCCTCGCCCGCGCCGGCCGCCTGCAGCACGCTCGGATAGGCCGCGTTGCCGGCCACCGTATGCACATCGAGCCGATCCTGCAGGTCGCGCAGCACGTCCTCATCGTTGTCGACAACGGTGACGTCGTTGGCCTCCTCGCGCGAGAAATGGCGGGCGACTGTGCGGCCGACCTGACCGGCTCCGAGGATGAGAATCTTCATAGGGGTTCCAGATTGGCGTACTGCATGACCAGCCACTTCGGGCCCTGACGCTCGAAGTTGACCTGAATGCGTGCCTGCGGGCCGCTGCCCTCGAGATTGAGGATCACGCCCTCACCAAATTTGCCGTGCCGCACTCGCGCACCGAGCCGCATGCCGGGTACGGACGGCCCGGCCCGCGGCCGGGGCGTCCCGTAACTCGGCCGGTGCACCGGCGCGCTATCGTACATGGGCTCGCGAGAAAATCGACCACTCGCCACCGGTCGGGCCACCTGCAGCCGCGGCCGGACCTCCTCGATAAGCTCCTGCGGGGTCTCCTTGATGAAGCGCGACGGCTGGCTGTAGCTGTCGATGCCGTGTAGCCGGCGTTGCTCGGCGTACGTCAAGTACAGCTGCTTCATGGCCCGAGTCATGCCCACGTAGCACAAGCGGCGCTCTTCCTCAAGGCCGTCCAGATCGCCGATCGAGCGCTGATGCGGGAACAGACCATCCTCCATGCCCGTGAGAAACACGATGGGAAACTCCAGTCCCTTCGCGGTATGCAGTGTCATCATCTGCACGCAGTCTTCCCAGGCGTCGGCTTGGCCTTCGCCGGACTCGAGCGTCACGTGGGCGAGGAAGGATTCGAGCGGCGGCAGATCCGTGTCGAGTGAGTCGCTCTGGAAGCCGCGCGCGGCGCTCACCAGTTCCTCGAGATTCTCCACGCGTGCCTCGCCGCGGTCGGCTTTGTCGCGCTTGTGAAACTCGATCAGGCCGCTCAGCTCGAGCATCCGATCGACCTGCTCGTGCAGCGCGAGGCCCTGCACTTCGGCGCTCAGGCGCTCGATGAGCTCGAGAAAACCGCGCAGCGACGCCGAGGCCTTCGGCCCGAACGCATCGCCCGCAACGCTGACCTGCGCGGCCTCCCACAGTGGACTGCCCGTTGCGCGCGCCGCGGCGCGCAGCGTCTCGAGGCTCTTCGCGCCGATGCCTCGGGTCGGCAGGTTCACCACCCGCTCGAAGGATGCGTCATCGCGCCGGTTGGCGATCAGGCGCAGGTACGCCAGCGCATCCTTGATTTCCGCGCGCTCGAAGAATCGCAGCCCGCCGTATACCCGGTAGGGAATGCGTGCCGAGAGGAACATCTCCTCGAATACCCGCGACTGGGCGTTCGACCGGTAGAGAATCGCGACTTCACGATGCAACCCACCGTGGGCGACGTGCTCGCGGATGCGCTGGCAGACGAACTCCGCCTCGTCGCGCTCGTTGAACGCCGCATAGACCCGGATTGCCTCTCCGGCATCCCCGCTCGTCCAGAGCGTCTTGCCGAGCCGGCCCGAATTGTTGGCGATCAGGCCGTTAGCCGCCGCAAGAATTGTTCCCGTGGAGCGGTAGTTCTGCTCCAATCGGTACAGCGTGACCGCCGGGAAGTCACGCCCGATCTGCTGCAGATTCTCTACTCGCGCACCGCGAAAGCCGTAGACCGATTGATCGTCATCACCCACCACGAACGGACAGCCGCCCTCCCCGGCAATCAGCTTCAGCCACGCGTACTGGATGGTGTTGGTATCCTGGAACTCATCGACGAGAATATGGCGGAAGCGCTGGCGGTAATGCGCCAGGAGCGCCGGCTGATCGCGCCACAGCTCGAATGCGCGCAGCAACAGCTCGGCGAAATCGACCACGCCGGTGAGCGCACAGGCCTCCTCGTAGAGAGCATACAGGCGGATCATTTGCGCGCGGATCGGATCGTTGCCCGCTTTCAGGTGCTTGGCGCGGCGGCCCTCGTCCTTGTTGGAATTGATGAACCACTGCACCTCGCGCGGCACCCAGCGGGTCTCGTCGAGCTGTTGCGCTCTGAGGATCTTCTTGATCAGGCGCTGCTGGTCCTCGGAGTCGATGATCTGGAAGCTCTCGAGCAGTCCGGCCTCGTGCCAGTGCCGGCGCAGCAGCCGGTGGGCGATGCCGTGGAAGGTGCCGATCCAGAGCACCCCGGGGGGCATGCCGAGCAGCGATTCGATGCGCGCGCGCATCTCGCCTGCGGCTTTGTTGGTGAAGGTGACCGCGAGGATCGAGTGCGGCGAGACACCCTCGGATTGGATCAGCCAGGCAATGCGGTGCGTGAGCACGCGGGTCTTGCCACTGCCGGCGCCGGCCAGCACCAGCACCGGGCCTAAGGATGCGGTCACTGCGGCGCGTTGGGCCGCATTGAGCCGCTCGAGAATCGGGTCGAGACTCATGGCCGGCGCATTCTACTACCAGCGGTTGCGCAGCTCGCGCAGGCGCAGGAAGACCGTGCGTGCATCCGGCTGCGCCGGCAGATCGGACTGATCTGCGCGCAGTCGCTCGATGAGCGAGGCGCTGTCCAGGCGCAAAAAGGTGTTGATCTGCCGTTCGTCAGCGAGCGTGGTCACCGGCGCATCGGCCGAGTCCTGGGTCCGAACTCTCGCCAGCAGCGCTCGGGCCGCTGCGTTGTCCGGTTCGCGATCGAGCGTGAATTCGAGATTGCGCACCAGGTATTCGTGGCCCGGGAACACCCGGGTCGTATCCGGCAGACGCGCCAGCAGCTGGCTGAAAGTCTCGTAGAGACGGTGCGGATCGCCGCCGTTGTGGCAGTTGCCCGCACCGGCATTGAAGAGCGTATCGCCACTGAAGAGCGCCGGCTGCTCGCCGTGCGCGAGCAGACACAGGTGCGCCAGCGTGTGCCCCGGGGTGTCAAGGCATTCGAGCTTAAGCCGGCCGACGCCGATCACATCCCCGGCGCCGAGACCGCGATCGACTCCACCGATCCGGGCTGCCGCTGCGGCGTGGGCAAGCACCTTGGCGCCGCTCGCCTCGACGAGCGCAGCGTTGCCGCCGGTGTGGTCCCGATGCTCGTGAGTATTGAGGATCTGCGTGATTTTCCAGCCCTTGCGCTGCGCCATGTCCTGGCACAGCCGCCATTCGAGCGGGTCGATGGCCAGCGCCTCACCGGTTTGCGGGCAGGCCACCAGGTAGTGAAAATTTCGGTAGGCGTTGCCCGTCCAGATGCGCTCGATCAGCATCCGCACAGGATACCCGATCAGCGCCCCGAGCGGCCGCCCGCGGTCCGACCGCGCCTAGCTCTGCGGGGCCGGGGCCGCCTTGAGCGCCTCTGCGCTCGGCTCAGCGACGCGCAGCGTGCACAGGCCGGCCAGTGCCAAGCTCACGCCGCCCAGCACCAGGCCGAACACCGCCTGCCCGGCGAAGAAGGTCTTCAGCAGCACCCCGAGCACGCTCGCGGCGAGCAGCTGCGGGATGACGACGAAAAAGTTGAAGATCCCCATGTAGATGCCCATCTTCTGCGCCGGCAGGTTGTCGGCGAGCAGCGTGTAGGGCAGCGAGAGAATCGATGCCCAGCCGAACCCCACCCCGAGCATCGACACCAGCAGCCAGCGCGGATCGCGGACCCAGAGGAAGGAGGCGAGACCGACGGCCGCGGCGGCCAGATTGATCACGTGCGTGAAACGCAACCCGACCCAGCGGACCAGCTGCGGGATGATGAGCGCGGCGAGGACCGCAAAGCCGTTGTACGCACCGAACAGCACGCCCACCCAATTGGCCCCGGCGTTATAGGCGCTCGAGAGCGGGTTGCTGCTGCCGAACTGCACCGCAGTCACTGCCGGTGTGGTGTAGATCCACAGCGCGAACATCGCGAACCAGGAGAAGAACTGCACCCAGGCGAGCCGGCGCATCGCGTTCGGCATGCCGTAGAGATCGGTCATGACCTGGCGGAGCATCCCGCGGCTGCGTGCGCGGCTCAGCCACAGAAACAGCCCTCCGGCCACCATCAGGCCGCCGACCAGCAGATACAGCTGTCCATCGAGCCCATCGCGGCGAATGACGAGGATCCCGGCCGCGCCGAGCGCGAGCAGCACCAGTCCCGGCCGCCAGGCACGCGCGGAATCCGTGAGCGGCAGCGGCGGCGCAGAGCCGCTGAACCCGCGCAGTTGCTCCGGCGGGTATTCGCGCGTGCTCAGGACAGTCCACAGCACGGAACTGATGAGGACGGCGCCGCCGATGTAAAACGAGATGCGCACCGTCGTCGGAATCTCCCCCGGCGGGGCGACATTCGACACCCCGAAGTGCGCCAGCACCCAGGGCAGAACAGAGGAGAGCACCGCCCCGACGCCGATGAACAGCGTCTGCAGCGCAAAACCGAGCGGCCGTTGCGCATTCGGCAGCTGATCGGCAACGAAGGCGCGGAACGGCTCCATGGAGATGTTCACGGACGCATCCATCACCCAGAGCATCACGGCGGCGACCCACAGCAGCGGGGATTCGGGCATCACCAGCAGCGCGAGCGTGGTGAGCACGGCGCCGGCGAAGAAATACGGCCGGCGCCGGCCGAATCGCCCCCAGGTACGGTCCGAGGCATAGCCGATGATCGGCTGCACCAGCAGCCCCGTGAGCGGCGCGGCGATCCACAGCGCCGGGATCTGCGCCACGTGCGCCCCGAGCGTCTGGAAGATGCGGCTGACGTTCGCGTTCTGCAGCCCAAAGGCGAACTGGATGCCGAGAAAGCCCGCCGACATGTTGAGCATCTGTCGGACGGACACTTCCGGCTTGGGGCTCACCGCGGCTGCCCTGGCGCCAGGGGCGCAATGCGCAAGGTGAAGATATTCGCCGCGTTGAGCGGCCCCGAGGCTCCGCCCGCCCCGCCGGTGTAATACGCGAATTGCGCCAGGTCGCTCATGTTGAACCCGCCGGCGAGCCGGAAGGTGCAGCGCTCCCCGGCGTGCGCCTCGAAACGCACCACAGTCGAGGCCTGCACGCCGTGGCTCTGAGGCATGACCAGCGTACCGCGCTGCGGGGCGGCTGCACCACACTGCACGAGCAGCTGGCGTACCGCGGCCGTGATGCCGGTGCTGATGGGCCCATGGGCATTGTCGTAATCGACCCAGGTGAGGAAAGTGCCGCTCACCGGGGCTCTCCAGTGTCGCGGCCAGGTCGATCCCACCGCGCTCACCGGACCGACGCAGCGCGAGCGGCTGTGCAGCGACTGCAGCCCGCCGGCGAGTGCCGTGACGCTGAAGCACTCCAAGCCGGCGCGCTGTGCGAGCAGCACTGTTCCTGAGATCGGTCCCACACGCCGGCCGTTGCGATAGAGGATGCCCGGGACGCTCGAGCCGATGCGCCAGTGAGTCCCAGCGGCGCTCACCCGTGGCGCCGGAGGCGTCGGCGGGAGATACATCGGCGCATGGCGTCTGAGCGCCACCGGCGTGGGACTGCGGCCGACGAGGCGCACCCGGGTCTCATGGCCGTGGGTGCGGACCGAACCGGCCACCAGCAGACTGCCGGTGAGGTGCGCCGGCCGCTGCAACACGATCCGCTGTGCTCCGAGATCGAGCTCGATGCTTCGCCGAGCACCGAACAACATCGGCACCAGCGTGACGGGCATTTCAGGATGCACGGTGCCGTCGTCACGCACGCCGAATACCCCTCGGATGACCATGTCGAGATACCCGGCGACCGACCAGAGCTGGCGACGCGAATCAACGACCGGGCCGCCGAGCTTGCCGGGCACGTGGGTCGACTGTTCGAGCAGCGAGAAGTTCTCCATGTTCGAGCCGGCGAGCGCCGCGCCGCGCATCAACGAACGCACCTCGCGCGCGATCAACGCGCCGTCCTCGACCCGTCGCGCCGCCCGCAGCGTGAAGTCGCTGACGAACGGCCAGATCGCCCGATTGTGATAGATCGGCTGGTCGCGTCGCTCCGGCCAAATCACGGGGCTTCCGGCCGGCCAGACCGGGTAGCGCTCGAGTACACGGCGCGCACGCGCCGGTGGCGCGACGCCGCTGGTAATGGCCAGATCAAGACCGAGCAGGTCATAGGCATCGTACGGGGCCGGCCGGACACGACCGCCGATGTAACTCATGTAGAGACCCGCCCGGGGTTGCCAGAACCACCGGTTGATGGCGCGCTTCAATTGCGCGGCCTGTGCCGCATAGTGGTGCGCGAGCAGCATCTGCAAATGCTGGCGCGCCATGGAAGCCGCGATGCGCAATGCGTCGTAATGCAGCACGTTGGTCGACAGCGAGAACGACTGCGCGATGAACACGACGTTGTGCGCGGTCCATTCGGGGTAGGTCTGTTGGCGCCAGTCGAGGAACGAGGTTTCGCCGCGATACAGACCGACGTGCCGATCAAAAGTATAGCGGCGGTCCTGAGCGAGAGTATCGCGCACCGCCCGGTAGACGGTGGCGGCAAACCGGCGATCGCCGAGCAAGTGCTTCGCACCGAGAAACCAGACGATCCGGTCGGTGCTGATCGGCCAACTACCGCCCGAGCCGGTGTCCTGCATGACGTACAAGCCAGGCCTCACCCCGGCGGCCCGCACCGAGGAGAGCTTGAACAGCAGCGAGGTCCGGGCCCGCCGCGGATCGAACCGCCACAGCGCCAGATCGGTGGAATAGGACAGATCGCGCGTCCACGCGAACGGCCAGTCCTTGCCGGCGATGAAGCAGCGGCAGGGGATGGGCTTGCCGTGATTGAAGGCCGGATCCTCGATGGCGCGCACGGAGTCCTTGTGCAGATCCTCCTGCGCCATGGCGAACAACGCATCGAACATCGGACTGGCCGTGTGTGTGCCGAACCGCTGCGGGCGGATCTTGCGGGTACGCTGCGGTGCATGCAGCAGATACGCACCGCCAGGCAGCCGGGCAACCCGGGCCTCGCGGCCCCGCCACGCCAGCGACGTGTGCCAGTTTCCAGCCGCCGCCGGCACAGCCGTGACCACCCCGAT
>JBMFWZ010000071.1:0-16505 GCA_049964755.1 Steroidobacteraceae bacterium
ACGCAGAACCGTGAACTCGCTCCACGGCCCGCAAGGGCCAAGACCGCTCGAGTGCTGTCAGGAACAGCCCGATGAGCGGTCAGGGCGGGACTCTGACACTCGCCGCAGTCGCAGGTCGCCCGTGCGCGCTGATCGATTCGCACTCTGCGGACCGCGCAACTCGAATGGCAGGTTCAATGTCTCGGGCGGTGAGCAGCACGGACATCGGAGGTCCGGCCCGCGCGGCGCGCAGCCACAGAATCGAATCTGTCGGTGAAGGTTTGTGTCACAGCGCCAGCCCCCGCTTGAGGTCGTCATGCTCGAAGGCGCTCGCCATGCGCGAGATTTCAGCCGATTTGGCGCCGGCGTCCTTCGCGGTCTGCCGCCAGGTTGCCGTGACCACCGCAACCTCCTTGATGATGGCGCGTGCGGCCGCGAGGCCGAGCCCGAAATATTCGCAGGCGGCCTCGAGCAGGTCGATTGAGCAGGTGCCTTCGTCCAGGTCGATGTTCGTGGTCAACACGCGTGCCTTGATATCCGTCGGCACCGGGTTGAGGTCGTAGACGGGCGAGAGCGACCAGCCTGATTTGCCGCGCCACAGGAAGCCGTGGTTGCGCAGGTGATCGTCGACATTCGAGATCAGCACGTTGAAGGCGACGCGACGATAGAGCGCCTGGGCATCGGTTTTCGCTTGCGCCCCGTGCTGGGTGAGCGCGTCGACGATCTCGGGGTAGCTGCCGTGCTCGCCGTCCTTCGATCCGGTCATCGCCATTGCGGACAGGAACGGGATGCGGACTGCGCCGTCGCGGTCGAAGCGCCGCGACAGCAGCACCGCCTTGCCGTCGACGTGCAGCAATTCGTGGAGAGGCGTGGCGATGCCGGCACGCCCGGCGAGGCGCAGGGCAATCTCCTCCCAGGTCTCCATGCTGTAATCATCGGTCTCCTTGGGGAACTTCGCGATCGAGAGGCGGCCGTGCCGGTCAATCACCGAGGCCTTGGGGCGCGCGCCGCCCAGTGACGATCCCGGTGCGAAGATGAGCTGGAGGTCCTCGTCCGTCTCCTCGTCGCGCAGGATGCGCTCCGTCACGGCCAGGAGACGGCCGAGCTCAACCAGGGCAGGCACGCCGGCACGGAGCGGTGCTTGGAATGCATGCTCGCCCGCCCAGCGGAAGCGCAGCGCACCCAGGCGAGTCTCGTCGGCAACACCGAGGAGGTAGTCGGTCTCGGCAAGGGTACGGACCATGCGGCCTTCGCGTTCGGCGAGCCTCCGCTCGGCGCGCTGCATGAGCCGGCGCCCCCAGGTGTCCGGCGCCGAGTCGCCGATGGACCCGAAAAAGGCCTGGCCGACGGGCGGTGCGAAGCCGCCGCGGGTCAGCGCAAGCGCCGGCTCGATCGAGAAGTGGTGCGGATCGGCAAGCCATTCCGGTGCGTATTCGAACGCGACGGTCTCGTTGCCGTGCACCGGGTTGCTGCGGGCCAGGCCCACGGGATGCGTGCGCCCGTTGAGGTCGATATGGACTTCGATGTCAGCCATCGCTGAGCTCCGAGGCCCGCTTGAGGCGGACGCGCTTTGGTAGCTGCGCGCTCGCCAAGGCCTGGCCAACTTTGTCGCGGGCGATGTCGGCGATCTCGCCCAAACCATCGAGCAGGCCAAGCGCCTGCAGGACGGCGGCGTAGATGCCAATGCCGACAGTGGCGTCACCCGCTTCGACCCTCTGGAGAGTCGAGCGGGATGTGAATGCGCGCTCGGCCACCACCGCCATGGGCAGCCGGCGGCGGCGGCGGGCGTCATGGATGTCCGCGCCCAGCTTGCGCAGGACGCGCCGCACGGAGGCGGGAGGGCGGTGGGGCGTCGGCATTTGCGATCTTCATGCTACTTGTAATTGATTTATGTAGCACGAAGATTACAATTATTCTAGTGGACGTCCGCAGCCGCACAGCCCTCGGCTTGGCTGGGTCGTGATCTGCGGCTCCGGTGATGCATGCGGCGATGATGAGCGCGCACGCATTGGATGACGATGTGCGTCGCGCATTGATTGCCGCCATCGAGGCGACCTGCATGACCCGTGGCGGCGTTGACGCCTGGGGCATGATCGATGCGCTCAAAACACTCGGCGCGTTCGACGGCGATCAGGAAGAACACGTCGCGACCGCTGGGGCGGAGATGAACGAAGTATTGGCCGGCTGGCACGATGTTCGGCGGCCCGCCACGAGGCTGATGGGATGAGCTGGACATACCAGTGGGCGAGCCGCTCGTAGGGTGAAATCGCCACGACCGCGGCAAGATGCTCCAGGTGTGGGGCGGCCAGCAGGGCCGTGGCCGCGCCCATGGAGTCCCCGAGCAGCCCCAGACGTCCCTGGATGAGGTCCGCCTTGCGCAGGGTGGCCACGAGCTGCACCAGGTCCTTCGATTCGAGCGCGCCGTAGGTGACGTACCGGCCGCTCGACTGACCCTGGGCGCGCGGGGGTCGACGAGGATGCTCTGATAGCCCGCCACCGCGAGTATCAGCGCCCACGGCAACATGGAGAGTTTCCCGACACCGTATCCGGGCAGCAGGATCACCGTTCCGTGGGGCGGCGGGATGCGGCGCAGACGGGCGATCGCGGCCCGGTAGCGCTGCCAGATGGGCGCCGAGCGCGACTGTACGATTCCGTTGCGTGCAAATTCTGGCACACTGGATTGCGGTACGATAGCGCTACCAGACGCGGTGGCGCACACAGAGGGGTCATCGATTCATGAGTGCTCAACCCTTTCGACGCGCCGCCTTGGCGCTGGTGTGGGTGCTGCCGGTGCTGGCGGCCGCAGCGCCGTCCATCGCCCGCGGGGCGCAGGCGACACTGACGATTCAGTACAACCGGCCGCTGCATGCGGTCAGTCCCACGCTCTACGGGCTCATGACCGAGGAGATCAATCACTCCTATGACGGCGGCTTGTACGGCGAGCTGATCCGCGACCGGGTCTTCTACCGGCGCGAGCACCACGAATTCATCAAAATCTGGTCGCTCGATCAAAATGCCGAGGACGGCATGGCCTGGGGGATCGATGACGCCACCGGACCGAGCACCGCGCTGCCGTACAGTCTGCGCCTGACGGCCGCGAACGCCAGTGCGCGCGATCCGGGCGGCATCGACAACCCCGGCTACTGGGGCGTCCCGGTGTGGCCGCACACGACGTATCACGCCTCGATCTACCTGAAGGCCGACGGCCGCAACCCCGGCCCGGTGACGCTCGCCATCGTCAATGACGACAGCGGCAAGGTGCTCGCCCGCGCGAGCTTCCCGGCCGCCGGTGCGCACTGGAAGCGCTACAGCGCGACGCTGCGCACCGGCGCGGTTCCGCAGTCCGAGGACAACTTCGTGCGCATCACGGTAAGTCACCCCGGCTCGGTGCTGATGAATCTGCCGTCGCTGTTCCCGCCGACTTACGACGGTCAGCCGAATGGGGATCGCATCGATCTGATGGACAAGCTCGCCGCGCTGCATCCGAAGTTCCTGCGCTTCCCCGGCGGCAATTTCCTCGAGGGCAACACACTCGCCGACTGGTACGACTGGAAACTCACGATCGGTCCGCTGGTCGACCGTCCGACGCACCCGAGTCCCTGGGGGTACGAGTCCTCCGACGGCCTGGGCCTGCTGGAATTTCTCGAGTGGTGCCAGGACCTGCACATGCAGCCGGTGCTCGCCGTCTACGCCGGTTATGCGCTCGACGGGATGCATATCTCGCCGGGACCTGCGCTCGATCCGTACGTGAAAGACGCGCTGGAGGAAATCCAGTACATCACCGGCAGTCCGTCGACGAAGTGGGGCGCGGTGCGCGCCCGTGACGGGCATCCGGCGCCCTTTGCACTGAAGGATGTCGAGATCGGCAACGAGGACTTCTTCGACAAGTCCGGCAGCTACGGCGATGACCACGGCCGTTTCGCACAGTTCGCCCGGGCGATCCGTAAGGCCTATCCGCACTTGAAGCTGATCGCGACGATGCCGGTCAAAGGAGACGTGCAGCCGGATGTCATCGATGATCACTTCTACAAGAGCGCGCGGGTCTTCTTCAAGGAGGCGGGCCACTTCGATCACGTCAGCCGCACGGGACCGAAGATCTTCGTCGGCGAGTGGGCGACGATTCAGGGCACTCCGACGCCGGACTTCGGGGCGGCGCTGAGCGATGCGGCCTGGATGACGGGCCTGGAGCGCAACAGTGATCTGGTCATCATGGCGAGCTACGCGCCGCTCTTCGTCAACGTCAATCCGCTCGCCTCGCAGTGGGGCACGAACCTGATTGGCTACGATGCTCTGCACAGCTTCGGTTCGCCGAGTTACTACGCGCAGGTGATGTTCAGCCGCTACCTCGGCTCTCAGGTGGTGGCCTCGGCGCTGCGCGGCGCAGGGCCGCTGTGCTTCGAGTCCGTCACCCGCGATGAGTCCACTCATACGTTGTACGTGAAGATCGTCAATGCCGCGCCACGCTCGCGGGCGCTGACGGTGCACATCGAAGGCGCGAGTGCTGTGGCCCATACGGGCGTATGGGTCATGCTGCGGGCCGACAGCACGCACGCTAGAAACTCGCTCGCGCATCCGTATCGTGTGGTGCCGCACACCCAGACCGTGCGGTGGTTCGGGGCAGACGTGCAGCACGTGTTTCCGCCGTATTCGATCAGCGTGCTCAAGATGCACGTGCGGTAGCTGATCGCCCGGGCGAGTCGCGCCGGTCGGTCCGTGCGGCCCGCATCACAACGAGGCCTGCGGCTGCGCGATGACGCGCAGCCGCAGGCCAAGGGTCCGGTCGTGAAGTGACCTGGGGGCTCTCGGTACGAGTACTGCAGGATCGCCTCCGGCAGTCTTTCGCCCTGAATCTGGATCCGGGCGCAGGGGGGCGATCTTCTGAAGGTCAAGCGCTGTGGGCGTGATGTCGGCCGCGCTCGATTGGTCTTGCAGAAAAAAATGGGGATTTTCGCAGTGCCATACCAGCGCTGAGTGCGCGGGCCGTCAATTGGCGCTGACGTTCGAGCGATCCGCGCGCCGCGCGGGTCTTGGAGCGCTTAGAACGAGACGTCGCGGCTCGATCTGCTCGATGCATTCCGCCGCCGGGGCAACTGATGACGCAGGCGCTTGCCCGGCGGGTCGCGCAGGCGCTGACCCGGATGTTCCGCAGGGGACGCGCGCTCTTCGGGTTGGCGAACCTGGCAATGACGACGCTCGGGATGTTGGAGAACGGCAGGATCACCCGTGGTCGTGGGCTGGAAACGGCGTGCCTCACTATCGACCACCTGCATCATGCCCGTGTGTTCACGCTCGCGCGCGGCCCGGTCGCACGGTTTCTCGAGAACGAGGAGGATGTGAATGACGGACGGTGTGCTCCGTGCCGCTCAGCTAGCCGCGCTCGGCAACAGCTCGCCGTTGATCATCCAGGGGACGCCGAACCGGTCCGTCACCATGCCGGAGACGACCGCCCAGAAGGTCTGCTGCAGGGGCATGGTTACCTCGCCGCCCTCAGCAAGGCCGTTGAACGCATCGATGGCTTGCACCGCAGACTCGAAGTTCAGCGTCATCCGCACGCCGTGAATGCCCAGATAGTCGACATGGGCCTGGCAATCCCCGGCATAGAGCATGCCGCCGCCCGGCAGCGCGAGTCGGCCGTGCACCACGCGGTCGGCATGCTCGGGTGGGATTCGCGCGGCCATCGGCGTGTCGGCGCCGCGGATGAGCACCTCGATCCGCGCCCCGAGCGCATGCTCATAGAAATGCAGCGCCTCGGCACAGTTGCCGTCGTAAATCAGGTAGGACATCAATTCGGGCATGGCCGGCTCCTCTGTTCAGGCGGGCGGGACCGGGAGAATGGGTCTCACGTCGATGGCATCGCCGGGGAAAATCGTGACCAGCCGGTGGCGCTTGAACATCTGTGCCGCCGCCTCGCGCCGCCTCGATCGTGGCGATCTCTATCCTCTTCATGCCCATCATGGCTTCGAATGCGCGCCGCGCGGCGTGCGGGTCGGGGTCTTGCAGTGCCTCGAGCAGCGCGCGGGGGGTGATCTGCCACGAGATTCCCCAGCGATCCTTGCACCCGCCGCACGGACTCTCGATCCCGCCGTCGGCAATGAGCGCGTGCCAGTACCAGTCGGTCTCGGCCTGATCGACCGTCACGACCTGGAAGGAGAACGCTTCGGTGTGCGTGAACTGCGGGCCGCCATTCAGGCCCGCGCAGCGCACCCCAAAGGACGGTGAACTGCACGGTGAGTACGTCACCGCGCCTGCCGCTCGGGCAATCACCCGGGGCGCGAAGGACCGCCTCGACCGCGCTGTGCGGGAACTTTGCCGCATAAAGCCGCGCGGCTGCCTCGGCGGTGCCGTCGAACCAGAGGCAAACTGTATTCTCAGCCATGCTGTCGCTCCCCCGGGGCACAGGCTCCAGCCGCCGAGGGCGAACCGACTGCGAGCCGATCGATCTTATGAGAAGTCCGCCGGTTCATACAGTGGCCGGATGTCGATGTCGGCGTCTCCCGGCATCGGGTTCGGGTAGCGCCAGACCCATTTCACCGCTTCCTCCTGTGAGCGGACCTGCCAGAGCCACCATCCGGCGACCCGTCACCGCCGCAGAAGCGCACCCGTTTGCCGCAGCGGCTCGGTTTCAGTCCTTCACCGGCGAGCAGGCTGTCGTCGTCGGCGGCCAGGAGTGCCAGGCACTGCGGCTCGAGGCCGCAGAGCGATTCGTACACCCAACGAAGCTCCGATTCCCCCTCGAACTGCCGCCAGCGTTGCGGCTGCAGTTCCAGGAACTTCCGCGCGATGCGCATCGCTTCGGCGCGCGAGTCGGTGCTGAGGATGGCCCAGCCGCCTGACTCAGATGACCCACGAGATCGGCTCGGGCCGGCAGCGGCGGCGCTTGCGGACGCCCAATTCTTCTGCACGCACCTCCGCGGTGGTGGGATAGGGGTGCAGGTGAGGCTGACGGCTGCCACGGCAGCGGCGCTCTGAGCCCCGACACCGCGGGTCACTCTCCACGCCTCTGCTCGTCCGCCGAAGACGACCGGTGCTCGTGGGCACCACCTGAACGATCGCACCGGTCCCTGCGCAGCAGGCGTTCCGTGACCCCGAGGAAGCGCTGGACTCAGTTCGTCGCTTTGATCTGCGCGGACCACTGCTGCAGCTCCGTCAGTGTGATCGGCGCCAGCCCGCCCGGCACCGCGGTGCTGTTCCAGATCTCGATCTCGGTCGGGCGATAGGTGCTGATGGCGAAGGGAATGACGGTGGGCCAGTCCACACTTTGCCCGGCGGTCTGGAACTCCAGCGGCGAGAGCATCGGCGGCGAGGCGGCCCGCGCTTGAGCTTCGAGCGCCTGGAACTCGGCGTAGTCCTGCGCTTCGGTGCTGAGGATGGGGTCGTCCAGGTCGTGGTTGGCCAGAACCGCGCGCGTGCCGAGCGCCTGGCGGAACTGCTGCATGACCTGGATGGCGAAAGCGCTGCCGCTGCCGGCACCGGCGAATGAGGTGGGATTGAAGGTGTAGTCGAGCGGCGTCCGCTGCCAAGCGGCGTAGTCGCCGGGTGCATTCATCAAGCAGGCTTGCATCTGCGCCCCCGTGTACCCGGCGCTGGTCAGGGCCTGCTGGCTGGCGGCGTCACCGGGCACGACGAACGGTTCGGCGGTAATCGACGAACACACCGAGATGGCGACCTCTCCGATCAGCGGATTGGTGTCGTATACGGAGGCTAGGTGCTGCTGCAACTGCGTCCACAGCGCGCTGTAGGCCGGTGTCCAAAAATCGGGGAACACCGCGCTGCTGCCGTTGCTGTCGGTGAGCGTCACCATGCCCACCTGCTGCAGCACCCAGGCCGGGACATTGGGGCCGGCGAATACGCGCAATTTACCCACCAGTGGTGTCGCCGGGTATTGAGCATTGTAGGTCGCGATATTCTGCAGCGCGGCATCGATGGCGCTGTCGTCGAACACTCCCGGCTGTGGCTCGAGCTGCGACCAGGTGACCTCGATCACCGCCGCGACGTACACGCCGGGATGTGCATTGGCCTCGAGCAAGCGGTTCTGCGGCAGGGTGCCATTGGTGAGGAACGTCTGCGAGCCCATGGTGACCAGACCGATCAGCGTGGGCTTCGCGGTGGGCGGGGGTTGTGCCGAAAACGTTGCGGTGACCGACTGATTCTGGCTCATCGGCACCGCACACGTCGTCGTGATTCCGGCGTCGGCGCACGGACCGCCCCAGCCACCGAACACCTCGCCCGAGCCTGGAGCTACGGTGAGCGTCACGGTACTGGACTGGACAAATGGTGCCGTGCAAGTGCCGCTGCAGTCGATGCCTGCAGGGCTCGATGTGACGTTGCCGATGCCGTTCACTGCGACTGTGAGCGTGACGTCCGTCAGCGGAGTCCCCGGGGGCGCGCTGGTACTGCCCGCTCCGCCGCATCCCGTCAGCAGGCATGCCAGTAGTGTGCTGGTGATGAGAGAGCCGACACGGCGCTTGCGCTCACGCCAGTCGGTCACGGAAAACATGATTGCAGCGCCCGACATCGATGGCTCCACCGCGGACAACGGGCCCGCGTCAGGGTACAACGGGCGAGCGCCGGCTGAGTTGACTGCCGGCGGCGACAGTCTTCCCGTCCGCGGGCCGGACAGAATGTGTCAAATTCTCGAGGTGATCGGGCGGGCGCGTACGCACTTCAAGTGCTACCCCTGCGGAGGGCGTGCCGCCTCGCCGAGCGGGACCGGCAACGCGTTGAGTACCGCCCCGCGTTGCGCAAGCGCCGCTTCGGGCCTTGGAACGATCGGAACGTGAAGCGCCGCAAGCTGCGAGCTGCACTCATGAACTTTGGCCTCCCGTGCGCCCAGCGCCGCCGCCAACGCTTGTGCACCATTGCCGTCGGTGAGTGCCTCATTCGCACCTCGAAGATAACCCCGGGGAGGTGCCCGGGGAAAAACGATGAACCGCGTTACGCCCGCGCTCATGACTCAATGGACGTGGCGCACGCTGCGGGTGTGCGGTGGGGGCTGCAGGTCACGTCTCGCGCCGCCCGTTGCGCGATGCCGCGGCAGGTGAGAGGCGCCGCCACAGCGGTCGCGCGCCGCTGCCGGGCGTCGGAAAAAATTACAATTCAACTTCAGGATTGCCAGAGGTGAGAGTGCCATCGTGGCCTGGGAGTCGTAATGCCGAAACACAACTTCGTGCTCGAGCGGTCATTGTGTCGCCGAGCGCAAACGATCGAGTCATCGTCCTGTCTGTGTTTGGCAATACTCATGGACATTCTCCGGCGTACGCTCAAAAACTGTCGGTGACTGTCGACACCGAGTGTTAGGTGTAGTCCACTGCGGACGCCAAACTCATGAGTGCTCTGTCGGAAAACAATACAACACGATGTGATTCTGGGTGCGTCATGAGTATAAGTTGATGTTTCACTTAATTCGCGCTCACCTCGGCACGGATATTGCTTCGAGGGTCGCGGGCCGCTCCGGGTATGGGCGGGGCGGAAACGAAGTCACGCGGTTCACCGCGCCGTTCAGGCACCGACCTGGGGCTGGCACGAAGGAGAAGCGAAGATGCGTTCGAAACTTGGAAAATTCAGCTGGCGCGCAGCCGGCATCCTTCCGGTGGCGATGGCGCTGGCGGTCGGCACGGCACACGCTACGGCAATCAACGACCCACCCCCGAGCGGGGCGATCCTCGATCTGAGCGGGCAGATGATCAATCACGGCAAACCGGTATCGGAGTCGGTCGACTTCAATGCCGCGCTGACGAGTACCGCAATCACCTTCGCATTTCGCGATGATCCGGCCTACATCGCCTTTGGCGACGTATCGTTGGTCGATATGACCACGGGCTCAAGCGTCAATCTGCTCACCAACGGGGACTTCTCAGGCGGCTCGTATCAGGACTCCTCAGGTCAGCTCGCGCCGCTCGGTTGGACCTACGCCAACCACTACGGGGCGACCTTCTCTGGCCAGATGAGCGGCTCGCCATTCGCCTGTGCGGGGTTCAGCAGCGGTAACTGCTGGTACGACGGCTCGATGATGGCCTGCGACGCGCTCTCGCAGAACGTATCGACCACCGCCGGCAATACTTACCAGCTGTCGTTCCTGTACACCGAGAACAGCCATCAGTCGCTCTTCTCGGATCTGGCCACGAACGGCCTCGGCGGTCGGGCCGGCAACGGCATCGATATCCTGGCGTTTGCGCCGGCCGGACTGCCGCCGGGCTCCGGTTCCGGAACCGGGACGGCGTTGCCCGAGCCGAGTACGCTCGTGCTGTTTGGCGCAGGCCTGCTGGGTCTGGCGGTGTTCTTGCGGCGTCGGGCGCAGGCCCTCATCTGAGGTGAGTGCTTCTGACGGTGGTGACCGGGACACACGCAGGTGTCCCGGTCTTTTCCTGCTGTATGGGGCGGCGATTGCGCTGGGTCGACCGTCGGTTTCCATCAGGCGCGATGTCCTTGAGTTCCTCACGCTGCGGACGTGTGCTTCGAATGGCTAAAGAGTGCGAAGCGGGGCGCGCCGTTCAGGTGATATTCAACGCCGCCGTGGCACAAGTGTTCGCAGCGCCTTGCGTCGATGGAGTGGACGGATGGGTGGGGTCGGACGTAGCGGTGCGTCATGGAGCGGATGAAGTCATGGCGCGTATCGTGTTGGCGGGGCGCGCGAGAGTCAGTTTGGAAGGGGATTCGGCGCGATACGAATGTTTCATTTTTGAGGCGTTGGCGAACGGCGACATTCGCGCGCAACTCCACGGCGGTGCTACAGTTCGTGCCATCGCGCGTTAGGTGACGTGGGTATTCCTGAAGTCGATCGCACGAGTTCAGCGCAGGAGGAAATGATGTCGCAGGTTCAGGCAGTGATTCAGCCGAGACACGTGGGCCGGTACACGCTGATCGAGCGCCTCGGGGTTGGCGGTCAGAGTGAGGTTTGGCGCGTCAGCGACGAGACCGCGGAGGTGGATCTGGCGCTGAAGATTCTCTCACCGACGGCGGCCCGCTCGCCCAAGGCCTGGGCGGCGCTCGAGCGGGAGTACGCGGCCTCGGCGCTGTTGCGCCATCCCGGGATTTTGCGGGTGCTTCCGCCAGAGCGTCTCGACGGCTGCGTCGTGCTGCCGATGGAGCTCGCCGACGGCGGCACGCTGGTTCGATTGCGCGCCAAGGGGTACCTCGAGATCGTCCCGGTGCTGCTCGAGGTGGTCAATGCACTCGGCTACGCCCATGCGCAGGGTGTCGTGCACCGCGATCTGAAACCGAGCAATGTGCTGTTCGATCGCAGCGGTCGGGCGAAGCTTGCGGATTTCGGGGTGGCGGCCGTGCTTGCGGGCTCGGAGGCTGCCCAGGCCGTGACGCGAGCGTGGGGCGGCTCGCCGTTCACGGCCAGTCCCGGTCAGTTGCGCGGGGAGCCGGCGAGTCCCGCCGATGATGTGTACGGACTGGGGGCGATGGTCTATGAACTCTTGGCCGGGCGGCCCCCGTATTTCCCCCATTTCGATGCCGATCAGATTCAGAGCGGGCCGGTGCCCCAGCTGGTCCCGGCGCGCCAGGCGCCGGTGCAGTTGATCGAGCTGGTCATGCGCATGCTCGCCAATGCCGTCGATGAACGCCCGAGCTCGATGGATCAGATCGCCGAAGAGCTCGAGATGACCCTCAATGCCACCCTGGCGCTCGATCTGACTGAGTTGGCGGATTTGTCGAGTGGCGCCTTGAGCGTCCTACCTCCGCCGGAACCGATCCCGCCGGCGGCAACGATGCGCCCATCCTTTCCGCCGCCGCCGGCGCCTCGTCCCGAGGCGCCGGCGGATGCGTCGGAGCCGGCCGTCCTGGCCACGCCGGAGTCGCTGAACGCGCCGACGGAGCCGGTGTTGGCACGCGAGACGGTCAATCCTTTCATGGACCTGGTTGAGGTGCCTCCGCTGCATGGCCTGTATCCGCCGGGGTCGGGCCGGTGGTATGGCGCAAGCGGCGGGCCACGCGCGCGGCCCCGGCGGTGGCGCTACCTCGTCGTGGGCGTGATGTGCGCCGTGGGCGCCGCGGCCGTTGGGCTTCGGTGGCAGCCAAGCCCGAAGGTGCTCAGCAGTCTTCGCCAGCGGGTCGCGGCCGCGATGTCCTCCGTGCAGGGCGGTACCTCTGCACAGCACCTGATGCCAGTGGGTGTCGCGACGAGCGCTCATGCGGCATCGGCTCGTGTGAATCCAGTCGCATCCGCAGACCGCTCCGACACACCGCCGAGCGACTTCCAGGCGCGCCTCGCGGTCCTCACCGCCCACGGCGTCGCACAGTGGGGCGCGGCCGATTTCGCGGCCGTGGAGCATCAGGCCGGCGCGGCGCGGCGCGCCACGGCGGCCGGTGATGCGGCGCTCGCCGCCGCGCACTGGCGCGAGGCGTCAGTGCGGCTCGCGGCGCTCGAGCATCAGATGCCGGTCGCGCTGAGCGCGCAGCTCAAGCGTGGACGCGCAGCGCTCGCCGCAGGACACCTGGCGAGCGCTGCGCGCGCCTTTGCACTCGCGCGGCAGATTGATGCGGCGAGCCCGCTCGCGGCCGCAGGTGAGCGGCGAGTGCAGGCGTTGCGAGCGGTGTTCCCGCTGTTGAACGATGCGCGGCGCGCGGAGCGCGCCGGCCAGTATTCGCGGGCCGTGTACGATTTGCGCCAGGCGGTGGCGCGCGAACCGGGTTACGCGCCGGCCAGGGCAGACCTGCTGCGTGTGCGTGCCACGTTCGGCACGCTGGGCTATCAGAGGTCGCTGCGGGCGGGATTTGCGGCACTCGCCCAGGGCCATCTCTACGGGGCGCAGGCCCACTTCCAGCAGGCCCTGGTGTATCGGCCGCAGGGCATCAAGGCGGCGACCGAGCTGAGCGAAGTGAACGCCGTGCTGCGCGCGCGCGCCGCCCAGCCGCAGGGCGGCGGGGCTCATCCGCTGAGGTAGCACTCCGAGCGTGCCGGATGGCCGGTCCGCGTGGCGGCCAGCGCGTGCGCTCACCCTCTGACTGCGGCGCTGCGTGCTGTCGCGGGCGGCCTGCGCGCTGGGGTATGGTGCCGCAGGGTCCCCGCGACACCACACCCCGGAGCTGCACGTGGGCTTACTTCAGGTGGTCGGTACTGCGGATGAACGCCACGATGTTCTGGTGCAGCTGCTTCAGTGCGGGGACGTGCACGTAGATCATGTGACCGGTCCGGTAGTAGTGATACTGGATGTTTCCCTGGAGACTCGGCGGGATCTGCAGGTGGTGCATCTCGAACCAACCTTCGTAGAAAGGCGTCGAGATGTCGAAGTAGCCGCCGTTGACCATCACCTTCAGATCCGTATTGCGCTTCATCGCGATGGCCAAATCCGGCAGCACGTTCGGCAGCTGGATCAGCGGGTGGTTCGCGCCCGGCGGCTGATGGCGGTAGTCCCAGCTGCTGTACACCGGAATCTCCGGCTTGTAGTTCTGGTTCTGGCCGTAGTGCAGCGACTGGCGTACGTAGGTGTTGAACGCCGAGACGTACGCTGAACTGATCGCTGCGCTCTGCGGGTCATATTCGGCGTCCTCACTCAGCGGGTTCAAGGTCGGGCCGGTGAAGCGGGTGTCGAGCGTCCCGGTGGTCAGCTCCTCGTTGGAAAGCAGCTGTTTCTGGAACGCGCCGTATTCGATGCGCAGGTCCGACTTCAGCAGATAGCGCACGCTCAGTCCAGTGTAGTCGTGCAGCTTCTCGGCAATCGCGTGGCGCTCGGCGTCCGGCAGGCTGTTGCCCTGCATCAGCGCGAGCGTGTAACGATGGGTGGCGAAGTGCTCGACCTGCTTCAGGAACGGCAGCAGGTGCTGCGGTGAGTTCGGGATGCGGTGGTGATACCAGGCCGTGGCCGCATAGCTCGGCAGCGCGACGATGTAGGGCAGATCAACCGAGGGGTTGAGTTTCGGGTTATCGGGCATCAGGTCCCAGTTGAGGATGTCCGAGAGCAGCACGACGCCGTTGAGGTCGATGCTCTCGTGCTCCAGAGCGAGCGGCAGCGCCGCGGCACGCATCGTGCCGTAGCTCTCCCCGATCAGGTACTTCGGGGAGTTCCAGCGGTTGTATTGGGAGAGGAATTTGCGGATGAAGACCGCAAAGGCATGCACGTCCTGATCGACGCCGTAGAACGAGTGCGCCGCATTGGGGCCGGCAATGCGGCCAAAGCCGGTGCCCGGGGCGTCGATGAACACCAAGTCGCTGGCATCGAGCAGGCTGAACTGGTTGTTGACGATCGAGTAGGGCGCAGGCGGCGTATGGGTATGATCGGCGGTGACCACCCGCACCGGTCCGAAGGCACCCATGTGCAACCACACCGTGGAGGAGCCCGGGCCGCCGTTGAAGAGGAATGTGATCGGCCGGTCGGCTGCCGGCACGCCGCGCTTGAAGTACGCGACGTAGAACATGTCCGCCTCGGCGGTCGGGTTCTTTTTGTCGCCCGGTGGGGCGTAGCGCTTCCAGCCCTTGGCGTGCACGACAAGCGTGCCGGCCACGGCGCGGTAGTGGATACGCTTGCCGTTCACCATGACCGAGCCTGAGGTTGTGACCTCGGTCGGCTTGAACTGGGGGGCCGGCGTCCCTTGGGCATGGACGCTGCAGCTGCAGCAGCTGAAGGCGAGAACGGCGAGAATGAGTTTCTTCATCGTATGACGTTCCTTTTTGTGTGTGCGATCGGCGCGGGCCGCCCGCGGACGCGCCGGATCGGGGCTTTATACCCCATTCGGCTCAGGCTGGCGTCGTGCGGCGAGGCGTGCAGTGGGCCCGAGCGGAAAATCTCCCGCAGTGAGGACGCCAGGAGCGGCTGCATCGGCGCTGCGATCCAATCCATGAATGCCTCGACGCGCCGCTGCAGGTTGCGGCGGTGCGCCTAGACGACGGAGAGCGGTATCGGCTCGGGTCGGTACTGCGGCCGGATGTCCACCAGCGCGCCGCTGTGGGCATATTCGCGCACGCCCGGCGCCGGCGCTGGGATGATGCCGAGGTCCGCGAGGCATGCATGCTCGTACGCATCGACGCTGTTGACGGTGAGTACCCCGGGAATGGGCAGCGAGCGGTCCTCTTTGCCGTGCGGATACTCGAAGCTCGGACCGCGCGCGCCGAGCTTACTGACATAGTGGATGAGTTGATGGCGCGCCAGATCCTCCAGTGAGTGCGGCACGCAGTGTTGCGCGAGGTATCCGGAGCTGGCGCAGTTGACGACCCAGTACGCACCGAGCCGCCGCGCCACCCGTCGGCTGTCGCCGAGGGTCCCGGAGCGCACCACACAGTCGAACCCCTCGCTGACGACATCGACGTAGCGGTCTGTGCTGCTCAGCTCAGTTCCAATTCGAGGTGCGGATGCGCGGCGAGGAAGGCGGGCAGGTGGGGCAGGATGTGCTTGCGAGCCATGGCGCTCGCGAAGATCCGCATGGCTTCGAGCTGATGCATTCCGCCGAGCCCTTGTGGTCCAAAAATATTGGACGAATATCTCAATCGGAGCCGTCGTTATCCATGAATATGGGATCAATACGGGGTGTCCCGATCTCCTCTCCCGGACACCGGCAGGGCAAGACAATGACGACATGGGGCTATCTCGGTGGGCGTCTGTACGCCTGCCGGTTCCGGGACGGGTCAAGCTGCGCCGCAGCGACGCCTTACCGGGGGCGGCTGCGCTCAGTGACGCTGTCCCGGGAGGGTGGGGGCCGTACTTCGCCTCGATCTGTACCGATCAGGTCCGCCAGTCCCAGTGGCCTGAGCCCGCGACGGACGCAATGGGGATCGATCTGGGCCTGCGGGTCCTCGCCGTCGTGAGCGATGGCGAACAGGTTCGGACACTGCGCACGCCCGAAGGCTCTGAAGCTCGCCCGGCTGCGCCGGTATCAGCAGCGCCAGAGCCGCCAGGGGGTTGCGCAGGTGCGCGCCCAAGGCCGCGATCCCCGTACGTAAGCCCTGCCCGAAGGGGGGGCGGCTGGAGATGTCTCGCATACGGGCCCCGACGCGCGCGCATCGCGCGGCTGCACGGGCGGATCGCAGATCTGAGGCGCGATGCGCTGCACCGGGTGAGTACGGCGCTGGTCGGACAGGCCCGGATCCTGGTGCTGGAAGATCTGAACGTGAAGGCGCTCTCGCGCGGAGGACGCCAGAAGGGCTTTCGCCGCGCCCTGGGCGATGTGGCCCTCGGGGAGCTGCGCCGGCAGATCCGCTACAAGGCGGCCTGGGCCCGACGGCAGGTGATCGAGATCGATCGATATTATCCCAGCAGCAAACGCTGCTTCGAGTGCGGGACGGTGAACACCGCACTGGGGTCCGCCAAACGCTGGGAGTGTCCCGCCTGTGGGGCCTCCCATGACCGCGATGAGAACGCGGCGAAGAACATCCGGGCCGAGGGGATGCAGCAGCACGCCGCGACCTGCTCGGTCCCTACCGGCCAGGGGCCGGGAAGTGACGCACGGGGAGTGGCCTGCGCGGCGGAGCGCACTCGGCGGCAGACCGTCGAGTGCGCTCAGCGCCGCCCCACGCAGAACCGTGAACTCGCTCCACGGCCCGCAAGGGCCAAGACCGCTCGAGTGCTGTCAGGAACAGCCCGATGAGC